>CADEEO010000023.1:24473-31075 GCA_902826365.1 uncultured Hyphomicrobiales bacterium
AGGCCGAGAAAACATCAAGGGCCGCATCGAGGATCAGCTCCTTGTTGCGGGCCTGAATGCGGGTATTGACCACCGGTTTGGCTTTGGCATGCGGCATTGCACATACCTTGATAATTCTTGATCAAACGGTCAAGGGTGCCCGTCAAAGACGGTTAGGATATGCGCCTAAGCAGCGCGCCGCTTCCTGCGCCAGCCCATGAAGCCCATCGCACCAAGGCCTGCGGCGAGGAGTGGGAGTGCTGCGGGGATGGGCACCTGGCCGACAGCATAAGTGCCTAGCCGATCACGTGTCTGCAATGTGCAGCCTCCAGTGTCGCAACTACCAAAAACCCAGGTGTAGTTAGGGAACAACATGAGCGAAATCTGGGAAGTTCCACTAAGTGCTACCTGCAGCACTACGCTAGCGTTTAATGCGGTATCCGGACGGCTAAAGAAAGACTCTGATGGATCCAGTATTGGCCCGAAATCGGGATCCGGAATATGATAAGTGGTTCCATCAATGAGAGCTGAGAAAAGGGAAACCAGTCCTCCCCCTGCCGGGGCTTCGAATGTGCCAAACCAGTCAGCGCCCGCATCGCCAACGCCGTCTTGGGCAAATGAAATATTGAATGTTGCCGCCTGAGCCGGAGCAGATACTGCCAGTCCCAGCCCCAACACAAAAGCGGCCAGACCGTTCCTCACTGATTTCGAAAACATTTTTTTCTCCCACATGGCATCCGTCTAAAAGACTGCAATTCTTATGCGACGTTTGCAAGACCCACAGCCGTCCGTCTAAGATTTTTTCTGGTGTGGCACAATCATCCCTCTCGCAGTGCTTGTCCTGTCGCCGGGGCGCTGTCATAAACTTCACTTGGGAGATTGTTTCCGGCACATCGTGGAACACTGCTCCCCAAAAACTATCGTTTCCAAACAAGATGTTATAATGGGAATCTGGCCGCGCGCTTCTGTTTCTTGATCAAATGGTCAAGAGCAGTTAGCTTCCGGCCAATAACAAGAATTGCCCGGGGGAGGGTTTATGGCGGCTCAAGCCGTGATCGATGCGCGTGACCTGAGCCTTACCTTCACGACGGCGGATGGGCCGGTGTATGCCCTGCAGGGCATCAACCTCACGGTGAATGACGGGGACTTTGTTTCCTTCATCGGGCCTTCGGGCTGCGGCAAGACCACATTGCTGCGGGTGATCGCCGATCTCGAACAGGCGACAGCGGGCACCATCTCGGTGAACGGCATGAGCCCTGCGCAGGCGCGGATGGCGCGGGCCTATGGCTATGTGTTCCAGGCGCCGGCGCTCTATCCCTGGCGCACGGTGGAAAAGAATGTCGGGCTGCCGCTGGAGATCATGGGAACGGCGGATGCCGCCTCGCGGGTGAAGCGCAATCTGGAGCTGGTGAACCTCGCGGGCTTCGAGAAAAAATTTCCGTGGCAGTTGTCGGGCGGCATGCAGCAGCGGGTTTCCATTGCGCGGGCCTTGGCCGTTGAGCCCAAGCTGCTGCTGATGGATGAGCCGTTCGGGGCGCTCGATGAAATCGTGCGCGACAAGCTGAACCAGCAATTGCTGGAGCTGTGGGCGGCGACGAAAAAAACCGTGGTTTTTGTCACGCATTCGATTCCGGAAGCGGTGTTCCTGTCGTCGAAGATCGTGGTGATGAGCCCAAGGCCCGGCCGTATCATCGATGTGATCGAAACAAACCTGCCGGGAACCCGCACGCTGGATATCCGCGAAACGCCGGAATTCCTGAAAATCGCCCACCGGGTGCGCGAAGGCTTGAAAGCGGGGCACAGTTATGAGGACTGAGGGCCGCAACAGCTCGGTTGTTCCGGTCACGGTGGTGTGCGCGATCATTCTTTTGGTCTGGTACATCGCGGCCATTTTCATGAACGCGGTGGTGGCGGAGCCGAAGATCGAGGCGCTGGGCGGCGGCTTTGCCAATACGATTGACGTGTCGTGGAGCCTGGATCGCCCGGTGATACCCGCGCCGCACCAGGTTGTGGTTGAAGTCTGGAATACGGTATTCACCATTGCGCCGTGGAAGGTGAAGTCACTGGTTTATCATGTCTGGGTGACGCTCTCGTCGACGCTGCTGGGTTTTGTGCTCGGTACCTTGCTTGGCATCGGGTTGGCGGTGGCCATTGTGCATTCCAGGCTGCTCAGCAAAAGCCTGATGCCGTGGATCATCGCATCGCAGACCATTCCCATACTTGCCATTGCGCCGATGATCATCGTGGTGCTGGGCTCGGTGGGGCTTACCGGGCTTGTCCCAAAGTCTATCATCTCGATGTATCTGTGCTTCTTCCCCGTTGCCATCGGCATGGTGAAGGGGCTCACCTCGCCCGACCCGATGCAGCTTGATCTCATGCGCACTTACAATGCGAGCGTTTCGCAGGTGTTGTGGAAGCTCCGCTTTCCCGCCGCCATGCCGTTCCTGTTTGCATCGCTGAAAGTGGCGGTTGCCATTGCGCTGACGGGCGCCATTGTCGGCGAATTGCCCACGGGCGCGCAATCCGGCATCGGCTCGCGCATGCTGGCCGGCTCCTATTACGGGCAGACCATTCAAATCTGGTCGGCGCTTGTGGCCGCATCGGCGGTGGCCGCAGCGCTGGTTTACGGCGTGGGCGGCATTGAGCGCATCGTCAACCGGCAGATGGGAGCGCGGGCATGAAGCTCTTCCGCTTCCAAGATATTCTGGCCCCGGCGCTTTTCGGCATCGCCGTGCTCATCCTGTGGCAGGCCACGGTGCGGTTTTTCAATGTGCCCTTCGTGATTTTTCCCGCGCCCACCGATATCTGGTCCAAGCTCATTGTTTCGCTGCCCACTCTTTATGCAGATTTTGTGCAGACCTTCATCCGTGCGGTGATCCCCGGCTGGATCATTGGCTCGCTCTCGGGATTCCTGGTGGCGCTGCTATGCGACCGTTTCGCCTTCCTGCGGCGGGGGCTTCTGCCGCTGGGCAACCTTGCGGCGGCCCTGCCCATCGTGGGCGTTGCCCCCATTCTGGTGATGTGGTTCGGCTTTGACTGGCAATCGAAGGCCGCCATGGTCGTGGTGATGACCTTCTTTCCCATGCTGGTGAACGCCGTGGCGGGCCTGCAGGCTTCGGGGCACCTGGAGCGCGACCTGATGCGGAGCTATGGCGCGAGCTGGCTCCAGACGCTGATAAAACTGCGGCTACCCGCCGCCATGCCCTTCATTTTCAACGCGCTCAAGATCAACTCGACATTGGCCATGATTGGCGCAATTGTTGCGGAGTTTTTCGGAACGCCGATTGTCGGCATGGGCTTTCGCATTTCAACGGAAGTGGGCCGCATGGGGCTGGATATGGTTTGGGCTGAAATCGCCGTGGCAGCACTGGTGGGTTCGGCATTCTACGGGTTGCTTGTCGCTCTCGAGCGCTGGGTGACTTTTTGGCATCCGTCTTACCGGAGGTAAGCGGGAATTTGGAAAGAAGAAGGAGAACAGGGAAATGAGGAAATATCTACTTGCCGCAGCAGCGGCGGGCGCGCTTCTGGCGAGTTCAGGCGGGGCGTTTGCCGAAGCCGTGAAGCTTCAGCTGAAGTGGGTGACGCAGGCGCAGTTCGCCGGTTACTACGTGGCCCAGGCCAAGGGCTTCTACAAGGATGCAGGCCTCGACGTCACCATTCTGCCCGGCGGCCCGGACATCAACCCGCAGCAGGTTTTGGCCGGCGGCGGGGCTGACGTGGTGATCGACTGGATGCCATCGGCATTGGCGACGCGCGAAAAGGGTTCGCCGGTCGTCAACATCGCCCAGCCGTTCAAGAAGTCCGGCATGATGCTGACCTGCCGCAAGGATTCCGGCATCACCAAGCCGGAAGACTTCAAGGGCAAGACGCTGGGCGTATGGTTCTACGGCAATGAATATCCCTTCTTGTCGTGGATGAGCCAGCTTGGCCTGCCGACGGCGGGCGGCTCTGACGGCGTCACCGTGCTGAAGCAGGGCTTCAACGTGGACCCCATTCTGCAAAAGCAGGCGGAATGCATTTCGACGATGACCTACAACGAGTATTACCAGATCATCGAAGCCGGCATGAAGGCGGAAGACCTCGTGGTGTTCAAGTATGAAGACCAGGGCGTTTCCACGCTGGAAGACGGGCTTTATGTTCTGGAAGACAAGCTGAAGGACCCGGCTTTCGTCACCACCATGGCGAAATTCGTGAAGGCTTCGATGAAAGGCTGGGATGAGGCGCGCGCCAATCCGGCCGAGGCTGTGAAGGTCGTTCTCGAGAATGATGCTTCCGGCTCGCAGACCGAAGGCCACCAGGCCACCATGATTGAGGAGATCAACAAGCTCACCGAAGGCTCCGACGGCACGCTTGATGTGGCGGCTGCCGAACGCACGGTGGACACGCTGATGAAGGGCGGCTCCGATCCGGTGATCACCAAGAAGCCGGAAGGCGCCTGGACCAGCGTCGTGACGGACGCAGCGAAGGCGATGTAAATGACGACTGCCCTCTCCCGTGCGGTACGCATGGGAGAGGGTGCCCGACAGGGCGGGTGAGGGCCCTCATCCGGCCTTCGGCCACCTTCTCCCATACTCGGGTCAAGCCCGAGTACGGGAGAAGGCCCAATTGAAATACGGAGAACTCCCATGTCCACACTCATTCGCGGCGGCACTGTAGTCAATCACGATCATTCGGCCCGCGCCGATGTTCTCATTGATGGCGGCAGGATTGTGGGCATTGGCGAGAAGCTATCGGGCACGGAAACGATTGATGCCGGCGGCTGCTATGTGATGCCGGGCGGCATTGATCCGCACACCCATATGGAACTCATGTTCATGGGCAATGTCTCGGCGGATGATTTCGAGTGGGGCACCAAGGCGGCCCTTTCCGGCGGCACCACGATGATCGTGGATTTCTGCATTCCGGCACCCGGCGAATCGATGCTCGCCGCCTATCAGGCCTGGCGGCACAAATCGGAAAAGGCCGCCACGGATTACTCTTTTCACATGGCGGTGACGTCATGGAGCCCGCAGGTGCACGACGAGATGGAAACCGTGGTCAAAACCTACGGCATCAACACCTTCAAGCATTTCATGGCCTACAAGGGCGCGCTGATGGTGAATGACGACGAGCTCTACAATTCATTCAAGCGCTGCGCCCAGCTTGGCGCCCTGCCGCTTGTCCATGCGGAGAACGGCGATGTGGTGGCGCGCATGCAGGCCGATCTGCTGGCGCGCGGCATTACCGGGCCGGAGGGCCACAGCTATTCACGCCCGCCGGAAGTGGAAGGCGAAGCGACCAACCGGGCCATCATGATTGCCGACATGGCGGGCTCGCCGCTTTACGTGGTGCATACCTCCTGCGAGCAGACCCATGAGGCGATCAGGCGGGCAAGGCAGGCGGGCAAGCGGGTTTATGGCGAGCCGCTGATCCAGCATCTGATGCTTGATGACAGTGAATACCAGAACAAGGATTGGGACTATGCGGCGGGCCGCGTGATGTCGCCGCCGTTCCGAAACAAAAGCCATCAGGACAGCCTGTGGGCCGGCCTGCAATCGGGCTCGCTGTCGGTGGTGGCCACCGACCACTGCTCCTTCACGATCAAGCAGAAGCGGATGGGAGCAAAGAATTTTGCGATGATCCCCAACGGCACGGGCGGGCTTGAAGACCGGATGCCGGTGTTGTGGAATGCCGGGGTGAACACCGGGCGGCTGACCAAGGAGGAATTTGTGGGCGTCACGTCGGCCAACATCGCGCGCATTCTCAACATGTATCCCAAGAAAGGCGCCGTGGCTGTTGGTTCGGATGCCGACATCGTGATCTGGGATCCCGCCGCCACGAAAAAGATCAGCGCCAAGAACCAGGTGAGCCGCATCGAATACAACGTCTTCGAAGGTTACGAATGCAAGGGCGCACCGCGCACGGTCCTGTCACGCGGCCGGGTAGCCTGGGAGCAAGGCGACATCCGCGCCAAACCGGGCGACGGCGATTTCGTGGCAAGGCAACCCAATGCGCCGGTGCATCAGGCCAACGCGATCTGGAAAGGTGTCACCGCGCCGAAGGGTGTTAAGCGGGTTGAGGTTACGCCTTAAGAGAGTCTCGTTGCTACTCTCGTTATGAAATGCAGCGTTTGGCGGATTTCTTCGTGCAAATGCATAGATCGTAACAATCTGATTTTATGGCTTTGGCTTTTTGCCGGATGGATTGCTGCCAACACCTCCTAAATCGTGACCCCCAATCTCATTCCACATCGCGCGAGCTCGCTTCATATGATTGGAACTTAGGGCACGTTGAATGACGTATTGAGGAACTTCGTGGGTAGCCGCTAATTCAGAGTGAGGTGTTCCCTTTTCGATATCGGCCTGTCGAAATTCCATAGGGTACAGCAGTTCGATCGCTGCAATTTCTGCGAGAACCTCGGATTGAATACCGTCTCTTGGAGGGCTTCCTCTATCTATTTCATGTTCCTTGATCAGCTCATCTAGCGTTTCCGCTCCGTCAGTGCTCCAGTCTTCCTTTTCATCTATGGCTAAATGGGCCATTTCCTTGACCGCGATAAATCTATGCCAATATCCATTGGCTTTTGGATCTTCGTCTTGCTTTTCCCGAATAAATACATGGGCCGAACCGTCCTGGTACCGTTC
>CADEEO010000024.1 GCA_902826365.1 uncultured Hyphomicrobiales bacterium
AGCAGAGATGTCCCGACCTCACTTGCTTCTTTAAGAATGGCTAAATCGTAAAGACGCTCATCATCGTTCATTTCAGTAAGTTTGGAAAACTTCGGCAATTTATCCCAAGAAATTCCTGCGTTGTAGAAGGCTTCTTCAAGAGTAACGTTGCGTTCACGCTCCACTAACCATCGCTGATAAAGCAAAACCCCAACAGCACTGACCGACGCCAATTGGTTAAGTGGAAGACGAATTTGACCTTCAACTGCGATTCTAACTATCCCTAAAGCAGCACGCCTCAATGCAAATGGATCTTTTGAGCCAGTAGGCTTCTCATCAATCGTCCAAAATCCTGCGAGCGTGTCGAGTTTGTCCGCAATTGCAACAACGTATCCAATTTTTGATGCGGGCAGAATATCTGAAGGGCCTTGGGGTTTGTAGTGATCTCGGATTGCATCAGCTACTTCCATATCAATATCTTGATCGAGCGCATAGTATCGACCCATAACACCTTGCAACTCAGGGAACTCGCCAACCACCCCACTCACTCTATCAGTCTTGCAGAGTTTTGCGGCTAGCTGAGCTTTCGTTCTGTTCGCACCAACAATCCCGGCGATTGCAGATGCTAAAAATTCCAATCGTTGAACACGAACACCTTCGGTTCCGAGCTTGGCGTGGAAGGTGATGCTGTCCAGCTTTGGAAGCAAGTCTTCGAGCTTGGTCTTGCGGTCCTGATCCCAGAAGAATTTTGCATCGCTCAACCGTGCGGCGATGACCTTGTTGTTGCCGGCGACGATCATTTTGCCGCCGTCGGTGGCGACCATGTTCGAGACAAGCAGATAACGGTTGGCGAGTTTGCCGGTCTTGTCGCGAAGGGCGAAGCACTTCTGGTTGTTCTTGATGGTGGTGACGATGACTTCGGGCGGCACGCTCAGGAAATTCTTGTCGAACTCGCCCATCAGCACCACGGGCCATTCGACGAGGCCCGCCACCTCCTTCAACAGGCCTTCATCCTCGATCATTTCGAGGCCTTGGGCGAAGGCAAGATTCTTCGCTTCGGCGCGGATGGTTTCGGCGCGCACATTCGCATCGACGATGACGTTGGCCTTGTGGAGTTTCTGAGCATAGTCCTCGAAGCGGCGGACTTCGATTTTTTTGCTGCTGAGGAAGCGGTGGCCCAGCGTGGTGTTGCCGGAAGGGATGCCCTCGATTTCGAAGGGCACGACTTCGCCATCGAAGGTGCAGACGATGGAGAGAAGCTGGCGCACCCAGCGCAACTGGCCCGAGGCCCAGCGCATGGATTTGGGCCAGGGGAATTTCCGTATGACATCTGGCAGCAGTTCGGCCACCACATCGGTTGTGGCGCGGCCAGACTTCTTGATAGTGGCGATATAGAATTTGCCCTTCTTGTCGTCCTGCACCGTGAGCTGATCGAGCTTCAATCCGGTGGATTTCAAAAAGCCATCAATGGCGGGCTTGGGCGCATCGGTGCGGGGACCTTTGCGCTCCTCGCGCATATCAGCGGCTTTGGCATTCAAGCCTTCGACCGAGAGCACGAGGCGGCGTGGCGTGGCGTGGGCCTGCGCGCCTTCATAGGTGAGGCCTGCTTCAACGAGGCCATTGGTGATGAGGCTGCGCAAATCTTCCGCCGCCTTGGCTTGCATGCGGGCCGGAATTTCTTCGGAGAAAAGTTCGACCAGGAGTTCAGGCATCAGACCCGCCCTCCCGCTGTTTTGCTCCAGGCTTCGCAGCAGCCCTTGGCGAGATCGCGCACGCGCAGGATATAGGCTTGGCGCTCGGTGACGGAAATCACGCCGCGGGCATCGAGCAGGTTGAACATGTGCGAGGCCTTGATGCACTGGTCGTAAGCCGGAAGCGCCAGTTCGTGCTTCTCGTCCTTCAAACCAACGTCGAGCAGAGCTTTGCATTCCTTCTCGGCATCCTCGAAATGCTTCTGCAGGATGGCGGTGTCGGCGTGCTCGAAATTGTAGCGCGAGAATTCCTGCTCGGCCTGGAGGAAGACATCGCCATAGGAAATTTTCTTTGCGCCTTCGAGGCCATTGAAATTGAGATCATAAACATTGTCGACGCCCTGGACATACATGGCGAGGCGTTCGAGGCCGTAGGTCAATTCGCCGGAGACGGGAAAGCAGTCCAGGCCGCCCACCTGCTGGAAGTAGGTGAACTGCGAGACTTCCATGCCGTCGCACCAGACTTCCCAGCCGAGGCCCCAGGCGCCGAGCGTGGGGCTTTCCCAGTCATCCTCGACAAAGCGGATGTCATGCAGCTTGGGATCAATGCCGATGGCGGCGAGCGAGCCGAGATACTGCTCCTGCAAGTCGGGCGGCGATGGCTTGATGATGACCTGATACTGGTAATAGTGCTGCAGGCGGTTGGGGTTTTCACCATAGCGGCCATCTTTCGGGCGGCGCGAGGGCTGCACATAAGCCGCGGCCCAGGGCTTAGGCCCGACGGAGCGCAGGGTGGTGGCGGGATGAAAGGTGCCGGCGCCCACTTCCATGTCATAGGGCTGCAAAATCACGCAGCCCTTGGCTGCCCAATACTGGTGCAGGGTGAGAATCAGGTCCTGGAATGATTTGGTCGGATTCAGCGGCATTTGCGGGCGCAAACTAGGGATGCACCCCCATGAGGTCAAGCGCTTTAGAGCTTGCGATAGACGTGCGCCCTTGTGGTGAAAGCTGATTCCGTGGGCGAATAGGGCATGGGGTGGTAGACGGGGGTGGTTTCGACGGAGGCCAACAGACCCTTCTTGCAGAGCTCGTCGAATTTCTGGGCAAAGCCCGAGTCCTGCCAGACGACGGTTCCGACGGTGAAGATGAGATGGCCCCCTGCCCTGGTGATGCGGGTGAGTTCGTCCCAGGCATTTGCAGGCCCATGGCCCGTGGTGAAGACGCCGGTTGAGACGATGGCGGCCATGCTGCCTTCGGCGAAATCCAGTGGCTCGCCCAGCACACGGTTGCGGAGATCGGTATAGATCTTGCGGGCTTTGGCGCGGGCCAGCATGCCTTCCGACATATCGACGCCGATCAGATTGCTAAAGCCCATGATGGCGAGGATGTTGCCGACCGTCCCGGTGCCGACGCCCGCATCGAAAACCGGATCGGATTTGCTGGGAACATAACGGCCGACGAGGCCGGCGATCACGGCCGGGTGGACATAGCCGATGCCCTGCATGTCGGCATCATAGGTTTCGGCCCAGCCATCATAAAGGGCGATGAGATCGGATTGGGTCTTGGCGTGGTAGACGCCCTCAAGCCAGGCATCGCTGGAATGGCCCGGCATCACTCAACGGGATAGTAGACGCCCGTGGCTGGATCCTGGCGGAGCTTGGTGACGGCATTGGGCTGGCGCGGCTTCACCCGAACCTTGGCGGCTTCCACTTCGCGCATCAGGCGGCGGGCTGCCATCACGGTCAAAACGCTGGCCAAAAGGACGGTAACAACCTTGGCAAATATCATCGTCATCTCCCTATTCCACCCACTATAAACCGAACTTTGACCATAATGCACGTGTTTCAATTGCCGCAAGGGCTGAATCAGGAAGCCCGGCAACCGTGCCAAAACCAAGGCGGCTGAGACCCCAGCCCCTAGACGCCGCGATATTTTTCAGGACCATCTTGTCGCCGAACTTCTTTTTCAGGACGTCATGCAGGTGGCCGATGCCGTCGATCAGGCCGCGGTCCAGGGCCTGGCGGCCGGACCAGAAGGCGCCGGAGAACATTTCCGTTTCATCGCCCTTGAGCTTGCCGGCGCGGCGTTCGCGCACCAGGGCCTTGAAGGCGCCATGGACATCGGACTGGAGGGCCAGAAGGCGGTCAACGTCCTCCTGTTTCTCGGGCTGGAACGGGTCGAGGATAGATTTGTTTTCGCCTGAGGTGTGGACGCGGCGCTCGACGCCCAGCTTGCCGATGGCCTCGACAAAACCGAAGCCCGCCGAAATCACGCCGATGGAGCCCACGATGGAGCTTTCGTCGGCATAGATTTCATCGCCGGCGCAGGCCAGCCAATAGCCGCCGGACGCGGCAACGTCTTCACAAAATACATAAACCGGAATCTTGTATTCGCTGGCTAAGGCCCGGATCCGGCTATGAATAAGTGCTGACTGCACGGCGGAGCCGCCGGGCGAATTCACCGAGAGGGCCACGGCTGCTATATTTTTGGTGAATGCGCGCTCAAGCAGCGGATTGAGGTCTTTGAAAGTCAGCGGCGGGCGGAGCGGCGAACCCACGCCAATGGCTCCGTGCAAGCGAACGAGATTGATCGTTGGCTGGGATTTGCGGAAGCGCCGGGGAATTAGGCGGGAGACGAAGGAAGCTTTGGCCATGCCCTTGAGATAGGAACAAAGCCCCGGGGTTGCAAGCTTTAGTGGGTTTTAGCGCAGACGCCAGGTTGAGCCATCTCGGAGAACCGCTTCGGCATCTGGCGTGAATTGGGAATTTTCCGTGTGGAGGATGAGGCCCGGCAGGAGCTGCATCGGCGCCTTTGAGCCCTTGATCCCTTGCACGACAACGCGCGAGGCAGCGGTTCCCTCACGGGCGTAGAGGGGTGCTATGCGGACATCGCCAAAGCGGCCATCCATGGCGCCGAGGATTTTTCCAAGAGTTTCGGCGCGGTGGACGATGGTTACGGTGCCGCGCAGGGCCACCATGGTGTACATGACCTTGATCCAGAGCTCCAAATCCTCCGGGCCAAAGGCATGGGCCTGGGCCTTCAGGATGTTTGGCGACGGGGTTGATTTCCCCTCGTCAAAATAAGGCGGATTGGCGATGGCGTGGCTGAATGTGCCATGCTGTGGAAGATGCGAAAGGTCCTTGCGGAGCGCATCCTTCACATCGGCGTGAATGACGCGCACGCTGTGGCCGAAGCCGTTGCGCTTGGCGTTTT
The DNA here is from genome assembly GCA_902826365.1 of uncultured Hyphomicrobiales bacterium. GTDB lineage: Bacteria > Pseudomonadota > Alphaproteobacteria > Rhizobiales > Aestuariivirgaceae > Aestuariivirga. The sequence goes on from CADEEO010000024.1 coordinate 4,884, forward strand.
CTTCGCAGAGCATGGCGTAACGCGAGGCAATTTCTATTCCCGTGACATGGATGGAGGGGTTTCGCACAATGGCGCAAAGGGCCGCAACGCCGGTACCAATGCCTGCCTCGAATATGGTTTCGCCGGCCGCACAGGGAACAGCCGCGGCCAGGAACACCGCATCAATGCCGGCGCGATAGCCTTTTTCGGGTTGGAGAATGCGCAGCCTGCCACCCAGAAACGCGTCCTCGGTCAACGACTGCGGCACGGCTGTTGGAGCCATGGGCGGGGGTACAGGAGCCGGATTGACCTGGGCACTCATTTGCATAGTCGCCAAGTATTATTGATTGATGGTTAGCGAATGGTTACCGAGCAGGATTTGCGCGGATTTCAGCATGTTTTCGGCAACGAGAATGCGGCGGGGAATTGCATTTATCGATCCTTCCACGGCACTGGTAAACTCATCGAGAAGGACATGATCAATGCCTTCCCCATCCAACATATGCCTGACAAAGGAGAGATAGACAATATCGTTCGAGCGCAGCAATTCCACCATTTTGTCTCCTGAACTCGCGGCAACCGGTCACGCTTGCTGATTATGGGTCTTTACCTCTATTCTGGCCGAGAAAACAGGAGAAGGATGGCAACTTTATGGGTGTGGTCATTCCCTTTGGGGGAAGCGCTGATGCGCCATTGCCCAGCCTCGATGCCCTTGTCGGCCTGGTTGCCGATGACATGGACCGGGTGAATGACGGCATTCTGGCGCGGGCCCAGAGCCATGTGGAGCTCATTCCGGAAATTGCCGGCCACCTGATCAATTCCGGGGGAAAACGCATCCGCCCGATGCTGACTCTCGCTGCGGCGCGCATGTGCGGCTATTCCGGCGAACACCACATCAAGCTGGCGACCGCCGTCGAGTTTATGCACACGGCGACGCTGCTGCACGACGACGTTGTCGATGAGAGCGACTTGCGCCGCGGCAAGCAGGCGGCGCGCGTCATCTGGGGCAACCAGGCGAGCGTGCTGGTGGGCGACTACCTGCTGGGCCAGGCCTTCAAGATGATGGTGGAGACGAGTTCGCTGGATTGCCTGCGGATTTTATCGAATGCGGCGGCAGTGATCGCCGAGGGTGAAGTGCTGCAGCTTTCCATTTCGCAGGACACTTCCACGACGGAGGACGCCTACCTTCAGGTGGTGGGAGCAAAAACCGCGGCGCTGTTTTCGGCCGCTGCCGAAGTTGGCGGGGTCATCGCGGGGCGGCCGCGCGACGAACAGGCAGCGCTTGAATCCTATGGCCGCAACCTCGGCATTGTTTTCCAGCTCGTCGATGACGCGCTGGATTATTCCGGCAAGCAAGCCTCGCTGGGAAAAAGCGTCGGCGATGATTTCCGCGAACGGAAAATCACCTTGCCCGTTGTGCTTTCCTTCCGGCGCGGCTCAAAGGAAGAAAGAAAATTCTGGCAGCGCACGCTGGAAGACGGCAACCAGACGGACGATGACCTGATCTATGCGCAAAAGCTCATGGTGCGGCACAAGGCCATTGATGACACCATCGAACGGGCCAACCACTACGGCGACATTGCCAGGGATGCGCTTGCCATATTCCCCGACAGCGCGTGGAAATCAGCGCTGCTTGAGGCGGTGGATTTCTGCATCATCCGGGCATATTAATGCAGCGTCGTAGCCGTCACCCACCAATGGGGATGTTTTTCCGCAATGGCGCCCGCAGCGATTTGCGCTTTCTCGAGGCTTTCGAACAGGCCGAAACAGGTGGCGCCGGAACCGGACATGCGTGAACAGATGGTTTCCGACTGGAAAATCAGGCTGCCAACGGCATCGGCGATTTCCGGGACAAGGGCTACGGCCGGGGCGGTGAGGTCATTGCGCCAGCTTTCGACATCATGGACGTTGCCGATCCCTGCGCCAAAGGATTGGCCGCATTGCAGGTTCAGCGATTCGAATACTTTTGACGTTGACGCCGGAATGCGCGGGTTGACCAGCACGATGCCTTCCGGAAGATCAATCTCAATTGGCTCAATAATTTCACCGATGCCACGCATGCGGCTGGATTTCTGAAGCAGGCAGACCGGCACGTCAGCGCCGAGCTGAAGCGCCAGTTCGCCCAAGTCCCGTTCTGAAATCGAAATATCAAAAAGCCTGATCAAGCCGCGCAGGGCTGCGGCCGCATCGGCGGAGCCGCCGCCGATGCCCGAGGCTACGGGGAGATTTTTTTCGAGGCTGAATTTCACTGGCGCCAGCGCGGCGCCCTGCTGCCTGGAATAACCATCAAGCAGGCGCCAGGCGGACAGGACGATGTTGGTGCCATCACGCGGCAGATCGCCGGCAAATGGCCCGGTTACATCCAGGGAAACAGCGTCAGCCGGGACAATCGTCAGGACATCCGCCACGCCGGCGAAGGCCACAATGGAATCAAGCTCGTGATAGCCATCGGCGCGCCGCCCGATAATGTGCAGGGCCAGATTTATCTTGGCATGGGCCTGCTCGCTTACGAGCATGGGGCTATCCGTTGGTCTGGCCGGTCTTGTTCTCGGCAGGCTTGGTGACCGGTTCATCAGGCAGGCCGTTCAACAATTTTTCCTCAATGCGCTTCAGGTCATCGGGCTGGGGATCATTGTCCTTGGCATGCTGCCACTGAAACTTCGCTTCCAGCTTGCGGCCGACGCGCCAGTAGGCATCGCCCAGGTGCTCGCCGATAATGGGGTCCGCCGGGTTCAGGTCGACGGCGCGCTCGATGTGGATTGCAGCTTCCTCAAAATCGCCGAGCTGGAAATAGGCCCAGCCCAAACTGTCAACAATGTAGCCGTCATTGGGCTTCAACTCGACGGCCTTCTTCACCATGCCCAGGGCTTCATTGAGATTTATCTTCTTCTCGATCATCGAGTAGCCGAGATAATTCAACACCAACGGCTCATCCGGCGACAGGGCCAGCGCCTGGCGGAAATCCGCTTCGGCCTTGTCCCAAAGCTTTTGCCGCTCGTAGGCGATGCCGCGATAGTAAAGCACGCGCCAATGCTCCTTTTCAGGGCTGGCGACAAGCGCCAGGGCGGTGGAATAGGTATCGGAGGCGGGCTTAAACTCCTCATTGCTGCGATAGACATTGCCGAGGGTCACCAGCGCATCATAGTTCCCGGGTTCCTTGGCGATGATCTCTTTAAGTTTCTGCTGGGCTTCTTTGGTGCGCTCCAGCCTTTGCAGGTTTATGGCGATCTCCGTATCGGCGTTGATGCGCAGCGCCGAGCCCAGCGGGGTTTGCTCATAGGCATTGATGGCGTTCTGGTATTGCTTGGTGTCCACGTAAATATCGCCGAGGAGGGTCAGCACGACAGGACGGTCAGCGTTGAACGCAAGGGAAAGCTGGGCATAAAGCAGGGCCACGTCAATGCTCTGCTCGTCGGTCATGGCGGCGGCCAGGGAGAACAGGGCTTCGCCGGCGCCGGCGCCCGGCGTTGCGACAAAGGCGTAGGGCGGCTTGGCGTCCTGGGCGCGTTTCAGGGCGAGCTCAATCAATATGTTCTTTTCGCCGCCTTCGAGGAAGGCCTGGTAGAGCTTAATGGCCTCATTACGGCGGTTGTGGCGTTCGAGGAAGTTTCCGTAGGCCTGAACCACGCGCAAGGACGTGCCAGCCTGTTCATAGGCCTTCTTGTAGGAAGCCTCGGCACGAACCGCCGAGGACAAATAATCGGCAATCAGGGCACCGTGATAGGATTTGAAATTGGCGAATGAATCATTGCCATCGAGCTTGTCAAGCGCTGCCAGCGCATCATTCAGGCTGCCTTCGCCGGCAAAGGCCCATGCCGACAGCAGCGCCGAGGTCAACTCGCCAACGGGCGTGTAGGAGGCCTCGGCGAAATTCCTGCGGGCATCGGCATAGTGGCGGACACGGAAGTCACGAAGGCCAAGAACGATGCGGGCCATGCGGTGCTGGCTATTGAACGACAAAACCTTGGTGGCCAGTTCTTCCGCGTCGGGCAAATTGCCGGAGGAAACTTCAAGCAGAAACAGCTTTTCGATGAGCACCGGATTGTCCGGATCTTCAATCAGGGCCTTGGCGAGATAATCGGCGGCAATCTCGTTGTCGCGCTCCTTGCCAGCCGAGCGTCCGGCCAGGTAGTTGCCCGACAGGCTGGCGACCTCGTCAATGGAAAATTCGGCCCGCGAGGGGGCCGCGGCGACAAGCATCATGAAGGCAGCCGCGCTGGCAAGAGGTAAGGCTATTTTGACCATTGGCATCCGTCCCGGGGAAAAAGCGGCCACTTCCGCCGCTTGGGTGATTCATTGCCATAAAATGGGGTTTTTTCGGGATTGCCGCAATAGCAAAACGGCGGGCCATGGCCCGCCGCTTATTTCGCGCCAAATCGCCTTATTTACTGACGTAAATCGACTTGTTGAGCACGTCCTGGCCGATATGGTTGAAGAAGGCCGCCAAATCGGCGCTGGAGGTGGCGTGCTGGTAGTTGTCCGCATCGGTGGCGCAGGCCTGCAATTTAGCCCGTGTCGCGCTCGACACGCCGGAACCGAACGAGGTGACATAGAGCTCAATGCCCTCGGCCTTAGCCTGGGTGCAGGCGGCGGACATGGCGTCGTCGAGTTTGCCCATGATGCTTGAATCTGATGTCGTCCCGAAGCGGTTGTCGGCCATGGCCTCCTTGCCACGGCCATAGGCCGTGTAGGTTGTTCCATTCAGGCTATCAACGCCCGCGCTGATATCGTTGTCGCCGTCGGTCATAATGACCATGATTTTCAGCCAGCGGGGATGATGATAGGTGGAAATCGTGTCGGCCGGAAACGAGGTCGAAGCTTCAACCTTGGTGAAAGGCTCAGTTGGAGAAAGGACGCGCCAACCCCAGGCTACGCCCTCGGCAATCAACGTGTTGCCAGCGGCAACCATGGCGGTAATGCCGGCTTCAACGTTCGCACGCTTGTAGGTCAACGGTACAATAGCAGTCTTGGCGCAGCCCTTCCATGGGCCTTCCGTGGCGGACGTGAGGGATTCAGCCCCGATGTTCCGGTTGACGTATTTCGCCTGGTTCTGCTGGCGATAGATGAGACCGTTAGTGCTGGTATCATTCTTTTGGGCCGTGGTCATACCAGCAACTTCACTGGGTGTGCCGCTTTCAGGAATATAGGTTCCGCTGAAAGAGTAATTCTGATAGGAGCCGTATGCGCTCAGATTGGCGAACGAGGGGGCGTCCGGCGCAAAATAGGCCGGAAACCGCGTCACGCCCGATGTGGGCGCGACGTCATTCACATTGTAGTCGGTATTGGAAGCATCATCGCCGCGCATACGTGCCTCGACGCAGCCATTCCATGTATGGTTGATGGAGCTCGTCCTTTTCAGTTGCGACCAGGCCGTATAATTGTTCCAGCTTGTGTCGTTGAAATTGACTTTCGACAGGGGATTTGCGCCCGTTGTGTCAATCCAGTTCAGATTGAAATCATAGGCACTTGGGTTGAGCCTGACACCGGCCGCGAATGGTACAAGCGCCACGCGCAGGTATTCGCTTTCCCCAACCGAAGCGGCTGAGCCGCCATAAACGGTGCTCAGCAAATTCCTAGCGGCGGTCTTGGCGCCATCGAGCTTGCCGCTACTTGACATGGACCCCGTCGTATCCATGACCAACACCATTTCAATGGGCCGCATGGCCTTCATGATCTGGGAATGGGCTGCCAATTCGATTTCGTCTATCCCCGTCAGGCTCATGATCGTCGTCGGGAAGGAATGCTTGGCCTCAAGGTCAATGGCAGCGCCGGTAATGGTGACCTCCACGTCCATTTCCTGGCTGCTGCCGTACTGCGGCGTGTAATTCTCGGCCATATACTCTTTGGCAAATTCCTCAAGCTCGGCGAGGCGGGCGGTCACTTCGGCAGAATCCAGGCCCGCGAGGCTGGCGCGGTCATCGGCGGCAATTGCCAGGGCGGCGGAATCCACCGCGGCGTCGAAAGCGACCTGCTCGCGGTTGATGCGCACCGTATCAATGGCCGCACCGGCGCACAAAAACATGGGGATTGCCGCGACTGCGGAAATTTGAGTTATTGAACCCAGACAATCGTTGCGGAACGCTTTCAGTTTCCGGCCAGTTGAACCGATGAAAGCGTCAATTGAAGTGCGCATTGCAGCCTCTCCCTGAGGAATTGATATGGGAGAGACTTATTCCATGCCGGTGAAAGACATGTTTCGGGAATAGGTTGCATTTTAGACACTTTGTAGAATTTCAAAAGAATCCTACCCAAGGCTAATTCCCGCTTAACGGACCCACGCAAATCGGGCCCGGCCTGTTACATGTTTGGATAGTTTGGCCCCTCGCCGCCCTGCGGCACCACCCAGTTAATGTTTTGTGAAGGATCCTTGATGTCACAGGTTTTGCAGTGGACGCAATTCTGGTGATTGATCTGGAAGCGGGGCGGCTTGCCGTCTTCCATGATCACTTCATAAACCCCGGCGGGACAATAACGCTGGGCCGGCTCAGCCCACTTGGGAAGATTTATCGCAATGGGGATGCTGGCGTCCTTCAGTTTCAAGTGGGGAGGCTCATCTTCCTCATGGTTGGTGGCCGAGAAGGCCAGGTTGGTGAGGCGGTCAAAGGACAACACGCCATCGGGCTTGGGATAGTTAACAATCTTTGAATCAGCGGCGGGCTTCAGGGTGGCGCTGTCGGGCTTGCCGTGCTTCCATGTGCCGAAGCCAAAACCAAACAGGGTGTTGAGCCACATATCAACGGCGCCCAACATAACGCCCCCCACAAGGCCGAGCTTTGACCACATGGGCTTCACGTTCTTCACCCGCTTCAGGTCCTGATAGACCCAGGAGTTTTCATAGGCCGTTTCATAATCGGCGAGTTCATCGCCGGCGCGGCCTTCATTCAATGCGGCGAAGGCAGCTTCGGCGGCCATCATGCCGGTCTTCATCGCATTATGCGAACCCTTGATGCGCGGCACATTCACAAAGCCGGCGGAACAGCCGATGAGGACGCCGCCGGGGAAATAAAGTTTTGGCACGGACTGGAGGCCGCCTTCGGTGATGGCACGGGCACCATAGGCCACACGCCTGCCGCCTTCGAGAACTTGCGAGATCAGCGGGTGATGCTTGAAGCGCTGGAATTCCATGTAGGGATAGAGATAGGGATTTTGATAGTTGAGATGGACCACAAAGCCGATGGAAACGAGATTGTCTTCCATATGATACATGAAGCTGCCGCCGCCAGCCTTCACGCCGAGGGGCCAGCCCATGGTGTGGGTGACCTGGCCCTGCTTGTGATTTTCGGGCTTTACTTCCCACAGCTCTTTCATGCCGAGGCCGAATTTCTGCGGCTCGCGGCCTTCCGACAATTTGTACTTGGCGATGATTTCCTTGGCGAGAGAACCACGCACGCCTTCGGCGATGAAAACATATTTGCCGATGAGTTCCATGCCGGGCTGATAGTCGGGCTTATGGCTGCCGTCTTTCGCAATGCCCATGACGCCCGCCACGACGCCACGCACCGAACCGTCTTCACGGTAGAGAACTTCCGAGCAGGCAAAGCCGGGATAGATTTCAACGCCGAGGCCTTCCGCCTGGGTTGCCAGCCAGCGGCAGACATTGCCAAGAGAGACGGCATAATTGCCATGATTGTTCATCAGCGGCGGCATGAGGAAATTCGGCATGCGGAGCGCGCCCTTGGGGCCGAGCACGTAGAAGCGGTCGTCGGTTACGGGTGTGTTAAGCGGTGCGCCCTTTTCCTTCCAATCAGGAATGAGCTCATTGAGCGCGATCGGATCCACCACGGCGCCGGAAAGGATATGAGCGCCCACCTCCGAGCCCTTTTCCAGAACGCATACGGAGATATCACTGGAAAGCTGTTTCAGGCGGATGGCGGCAGCGAGACCGGCGGGACCGGCACCCACGATGACGACATCATATTCCATCGTTTCGCGCTGAACTTGCTCCACAGACAATTCTCCTCAAAGGGCATGCGTTTCCGGATAGCGCCTGTTATAGTGGCTTGACCCGGCAGACAAGATAACCAATTCGGACATGCAAACAAAGCAAAACGACATGAGCCCCGGCGACGCCCAGGCAGCCCTTGCCTGGCTTATCGAGATGGGGGCCGACGAGATTGTGGGCGAAGCCCCAGTCAACCGCTTTGCGGCGGTGGTTGTTCCGCCTGTGGTTGCCGTGCCCGTCAGCAAGGTGGTACCGGCCCCTTCATCGGCCGATGCCTGCAATTCGCTGGCTGAGCTTCAAACGGCATTGCTTGCACTGGAAGATTTCCCGCTGAAAAAGACTGCCAGCAATTTGTGTTTTGCCGATGGAAATTCGCAGGCCGAGGTTATGATTATCGGCGATGTGCCGGGACGCGATGAGGACATCGAGGGCAAGGTGTTCGCCGGGCAAAACCTTGTGCTGCTGGAAAGGATGCTGGGAGCAATCGGGCTCTCAGTTGCGTCCACCAGCTCATTCAATTTCATTCCCTGGCGGCCGCCGGGAAACCGCACGCTGACGGACGCGGAAATCCAGATATGCCAGCCCTACATGATGCGCGCCATTGAGCTTTGCCGGCCGAAATTCATCCTCTGCCTTGGCGGCCATCCGGCGCAGCGCCTGTCGGGCAAGAGCGATGGGCTGCTTTCGCTGCGCGGCAAGTGGTTTGATCTTGCCGTCGGGGGCAAGAAGATTCCGGTGCTGGCAAGCTTCCATCCAAGTTATCTTCTCAAGCAGCCGGGGCAAAAGCGCTTGGCGTGGCGCGATCTTCTCTCGTTCAAGGAAGCCCTTGATGCCCATTAGCTATGGCGATCTTTTGATCTTCCTGACGGCGGCGCTGAGCCTCAATCTCACGCCGGGCAATGACATGATGTATGTGCTGGGGCAATCGCTGAAGGGCGGGCCACGGACAGGGATATCTGCGAGTCTTGGCATCGCAGGCGGCTCCCTCATCCATCTCGGATTTGTGGCGCTTGGTGTCGCCGTCATCCTGGCGCAGAATCCGCTTTTTTTTGATCTCATCCGCTATGCGGGGGCGGCCTATCTTGTCTGGATTGCCTACACCACACTCACATCTCCGATATCGGCGCTTGCGCAGGACAGTACAGAGCGCAGTACGTTCGCAGCTTTCCGCGACGGCGTTCTGGTGAACCTGTTCAATCCCAAAATCATTGTCTTCATGTTTGCCTTTTTGCCGCCGTTCATCAGGCCGGAAAATGGTTCGCCGCTTTTGCAGCTTTTCATTTTGGGAATGCTTTTTAATGTGGGCGGAACGATCATCAATTGCGGGGTGGCGTTGTTTGCAGGGAAAATTGGGGCAGCGCTTTCCACCAGTTTGAAATTCCGCCGCTGGTTTTCGCGCATCTCAGCCGGGCTGTTTTTGCTGCTGGCGGCGCGGCTGGTATTCGAGAGAAAATAAATGGCAGAGCCCCGCGAATTCCTTCCCCTCAACATTGCAATCCTGACGGTGTCAGACACGCGCACCCTGGCCGATGACAAATCGGGGCAGACCTTGCAGGAGAGAATTGAGGCGGCGGGACACAGCGTTGCCGACCGGCAGATCACCAAAGATAACGTCGCAAAAATCCGCCGCATTGTGAAGGCGTGGGTGAAGCGCAAGGACGTTGACGTCATCATATCCACAGGCGGCACGGGCCTTACGGGGCGCGATGTGACCATTGAAGCGATGCGCCCGCTGTTTGAAAAAGAGATCGATGGCTTCAGCACGCTGTTCCACATGATCTCGTTTCCCAAGATCGGAACCTCGACGGTGCAATCGCGCGCCACGGCTGGTGTTGCGAAGGGCAAATATATTTTCTGCCTGCCGGGCTCGCCCGGGGCCTGCCGGGATGCGTGGGATGAAATCCTGAAGTACCAGCTGGATTACCGCCACCCGCCCTGCAACTTCGTGGAAATCATGCCGCGCCTGGAAGAACACCAGAAACGCCGGAAGGGCTAGGCCAGTTTCTGCTTCGGCGTGAGAAAGCCATTGACGATTGCCAAGCCAAGCAACAGGACCGCCGCCCCCAGCAATTGCGCGCCGGACATTCTCTCGCCCAAGACAATGACCGCGGTGAGAAGGCCAATGGGCGTCATGAGCAATACGAAGGGAGCTGCCTCGTCCATGCGGCAGCGGCGGAGCAGCGAGAACCAGGCGATATAGGCTAGGTAAAACCCAACAAACGCGACAAAAGCGAGGGTAGCCCATTCGATTGACCCCGCCGAGGTTATGGAGCGCCACTGGCCGGTTTCAAAAATGGCGGTGGCCAGAATGAGCTGCGGAATGCCCATGAGCGCGTTGGCTTTGAGCAGCATGATGCCGCTGTCCTGGCTCAGCTTGCGGGCCAGCACCTGCCCGAAAGCCCAGAAGAAGCCGCCCAGGATAACCAGTGTGACGGGCAGCAAGGCGGGGCGCTGTTCCGGCAGGCCAATGACAATAGCAACGCCGACAAGGGCAATCATCGTTCCCATGATTTTACGCAGGTTCAACTCTTCTCCGGCAACGAGCCAGCCAAGAAAGACCGCCATGGGCACCTGCGTTTGCAGCACGAGATTGGCGGTGGTCGCCTCGACGCCGCGCAGGCCCCAGAAGACGAAGGCGCCCTGAATGGTGACGGAGAAGGCGGAGATCAGCAGGAGCGAGCGCCACGGGGTTTTGATTCTGTCGCGCACGGTAATGAGCATGATCAGGGCAATGGCGGAATAGACCAGCAGCATCATGAAAAGCGGCGGGAAATGGGTGACGGCGGGCTTGGCCATGGCCAATCCCGTTCCCCAGCAAAATGGAGGAACAAGGGCAAGCAACAGGGTTTTTGGGCTCATCCGGACAGCCATGGAGTTATTTTCCTGTTTCTACAAGTTTGTTCTTGTTATGTTCCGCGTTTTGTGCTACATATCAGCCATGCCCACTTTGATTGACAACAGGCCCTCCATTTCCTTCGATCCCGCCGTTACGGGAGCCGGGCGGCTCACGGCCTTGCCGCAGCAGATGCGGGGGCGCGGGGCGCGCAATAATGACAAGGGGCGCTACGAGAAGAACGGGATTTCCTTCTTTGATGATGGCTGGGAATCGCTGGCGGAATTGCCGCCGCTCAAGACCACGATTTTTGAAGAGCAGCCAAAGACCATTATCGCGCGCAACCAGTCGCCGGATATTTCCTTTGACCGTTCGATCAACCCCTACCGGGGCTGCGAGCATGGCTGCGTTTATTGCTATGCCCGGCCGACCCACGCCTATATGGGGCTTTCGCCGGGACTGGATTTCGAGAGCAAGCTTTTCATAAAGCCGAACGCGGCGGCGCTTCTCCGGGAGGAATTAACCGCGCCCAATTATTCCCCACGCACCATGGCGCTGGGTTCCAATACGGATCCCTACCAGCCGATTGAACGGACCTACCGGATTACCCGGCAAATTCTGGAAGTTCTGTCTGAATTCAATCATCCGGTAGGCATTGTCACCAAGTCGGCGCTGGTGTTGCGCGACCTGGATATCCTGACGTCCATGGCGGAGCGCGGGCTGGTGAAGGTGGCTATTTCGGTCACGACGCTCGACGGAAAATTGGCGCGCGCGATGGAGCCTCGGGCCTCGACCCCTGCCAAACGGCTCGAGGCTCTGCGTGTGCTGTCGGCGGCGGGCATTCCCACCGTGGTGATGATCGGGCCGGTTATCCCGGCGGTGAATGACATGGAAATCGAAGCCATCCTGAAGGCTGCCGCCGTGGCCGGCGTAAAAGAAGCTGGCTACACCATGCTGCGGCTGCCGCTCGAAGTGAAGGACATTTTCAAGGAATGGCTGACGACGGAAATGCCGGACCGGGCCTCAAAGGTCATGGGACTGGTGAAATCAGTGCGAAACGGCAAGGAAAATGACGCGACGTTCGGCAGGCGGATGAGCGGCACCGGCCCCTATGCCTGGACCATCGGGCGGCGCTTTCAGTTGGCGGCGGAGCGCCTCGGCATCAATGCGAAGCGGACAACGCTTGCCACCGACCTGTTCCAAAGGCCGCCGCAGGCGGGCGAACAATTGACGCTGATTTGAACTCCCCGACTTGTCATCCCCGCATTTATTGCGGGGACCCATTTTTCCACGCGCACTTGCGCCAAACATGCTGAACCATGGGTCGCCGGAATAAATCCGGCGATGACAAAATTGGATATGTGTTCCAATAAAGCGCCATGGCACGAGGCGATTCCGGGGCACCTGATTTCAGTTTTGAACTTGCGGCACAAAAGCAGGGGCATTCAATTATTTGCGGCATTGACGAAGCCGGGCGGGGGCCGTGGGCGGGGCCGGTTGTGGCGGCGGCGGTTATTCTCGATCCCGGGAACATTCCTACGGGACTCAACGATTCAAAAAAACTCAAGGAAGCCCAGCGCGAAAAGCTCTTCGTGGACATCATGGCGTCTTCGAGAGTTGGTGTTGGCATTGGCGATGAGGCGCGCATCGATAGTGACAATATTCTTGTCGCCACCTTATGGGCCATGGCGGAGGCGGTGCAAAATCTCAACGAGGCGCCGCACTATGCTCTGGTTGACGGCAATCGCGCGCCGAAACTTTCCTGCGGGGTTCAAACCATTGTCGCCGGTGACGCGCGCTCGCTTTCCATCGCCGCCGCCTCGGTCATCGCCAAGGTGACGCGCGACCGCATCATGGTGGCGCTCCACGAGGAATTCCCGGGCTACGGTTTTTCCCGCCACAAGGGCTATGGCACGGCCTTCCATCACGCGGCGCTGAATGAACTCGGCCCCTGCATCCATCACCGCAAAAGCTTTGCGCCCATCGCCAAACTGAGGCCACGTTAACCACAATTCCTGAATTCGATTCACGCGGACTCCGCAAAGATTCATGATGGCTTTTCAGCATCACGTTTGTTGCGTTGGGTACAGAGTTCATCGATGGGTTTCGAAACAAAGCCGGATATCAGGCCGCTCCACAACCGCGTGTTGGTGGGCGATTGCCTTGCCGAATTGAAGAAGATTCCCACGGGATCGATTGATCTTGTCTTCGCGGATCCGCCGTATAATTTGCAGCTCGCAGGTGATCTCACCCGTCCAGACCAAAGCAAGGTCGATGCGGTTGACGATCATTGGGACAAGTTTGCCAGTTTTGCCGCCTATGACGAATTCACCCGGGCCTGGCTCACCGAATGCCGCCGCGCCCTGAAGCCCAATGGAGCGCTCTGGGTGATCGGCTCCTATCACAATATTTTCCGCGTCGGCTCCATCCTGCAGGATCTGGGCTACTGGATTCTCAATGACGTGATCTGGCGGAAAACCAATCCAATGCCGAATTTCCGCGGGCGGCGTTTCACCAATGCGCATGAAACGATGATCTGGGCGGGCAAGAGCGCCACCTCGAAATACACCTTCCATTATGAAGCGATGAAAATTTTCAACGATGATTCGCAAATGCGTTCGGACTGGACGTTGCCGCTCTGCACCGGCGGCGAACGCCTGAAGAATGATGACGGCGACAAGCTGCATCCCACGCAAAAACCGGAGGCGCTTTTGCACCGCGTCATGCTTTCGTCCACCAATCCAGGAGATGTCGTGCTTGATCCATTTTTTGGCACCGGAACCACCGGCGCTGTCGCCAAGCAATTGGGCCGGGTGTTCATCGGCATCGAACGTGAAGAGAATTATGCGCGCTCGGCACTTGAGCGCATCAAGGCTACCGACCAGTTGTCAGAGGAGGCCCTCAGGACGACTACGGCCAAACGGGCGGAACCCCGCATTCCGTTTGGTTCGCTTCTGGAGCGCGGGCTGGTGAAGGCCGGCGACACGCTGCATGACCCCACGGCGCGGGTGGCCGCACGGGTGCGCGCCGATGGCTCCATCGCCTGCAAGGACAACAGCGGCTCCATCCACAAGATCGGCGCCTATGTGCAAGGGGCGGAAGCCTGCAACGGCTGGACCTTCTGGCATGTGCGCCGGGGCGCAAATCTTGTTCCCATCGATGTGCTGCGCCAGCAGGTGAGGGCCGAACTGGGTTCAGCGGCATAGCGGCTTTGCAGGATTTTACCTTGCCTCACAAACGCTGAGGCAGTAGGTCCGGTGGATAACCGGAGCCTGAAATCCATGAAAGCCCGTCAACCCACTTCATTCCTGTTTGATCTCGACGGCACGCTTGTCGACAGCGTCTACGACCATGTCCTGGCGTGGAGCGCCGCGTTGCAGGAGGAAGGCATTGAAGTTTCGATCTGGCGCATTCACCGGCGCATCGGCATGTCGGGCGGATTGTTTACCCGCGCGCTTGCCCGGGAAACCGGCCTTGAATTCGACGACGCCACGCTGACGCGGCTGCGGGCGCTGCATGCCAAGCATTACAGCGCCCACTCGGCCAATACGCGGCCCCTGCCCGGCGCACGCGAACTTCTGAAATACCTCACCGACACGAAAATTCCCTGGGCCATCGCCACCTCGGGCCGGATGCTGACGGCGGGGCCTGTTCTCAAAATTCTCGGCGTCGATCCGGACAAGGTTCCAGTGATCACGCGCGATCTTGTTGCCTATGCCAAGCCTGATCCCGACTTGTTTTTGGCGGCGGCGGAAAAACTCGGCATCGAGATTGAAACGGCCTGCGTGGTGGGCGACAGCATCTGGGACATGCTGGCGGCACAAAGGGCCCGGGCCCTTGGCATCGGCTATCTCTCGGGCGGCTATGGCACGGACGAGCTTGAACGGTCCGGCGCCTACCGGGTGTTTGAAGATCCGGCCGACATGCTGGCCCACATCGACGAAGTGGGCGGAAGGCGATAAGCAACCGTCACAGCTTTGCCATAACACGCCGCCTAGATATTCATGCCTGCGGAGGACGCTACGATGTACAAGCTCTACAACGTCAAGGCCTGGGGTTCGATGAGCGTGCATTTCCTGCTCGAAGAAATGGGCGTTCCCTACACCAATATCTGGATGACGCCGGAACAGGTGGCAGCACCTGAATACCGCGGGCTCAGTCCCCTCGGCTATATTCCAGCCCTTGGCCTTGATGACGGAAGCGCGCTGTTTGAATCGGCGGCCATCGTTTCGTTTCTGGCGGCGGCGCATCCCGACAAGGGGATGGCGCCGCAGCCTGGATCAAATGAACATGGCGAGTTCCTCTCGTGGCTGCATTTCATGAGCACCAATCTCTATGTGGCGATCAACATGAGCGACCATGACAATTTTTATGCGCGCGACGAGAAGGAAGCAAAATTCCTTACGACCAAGTCGATTGAAAGATGCGACCAGCTTTGGGGCATCCTAGCCAAGCGCCTGGAGGCCGAAGGGCCGTGGTTGATGGGCGAGGCGTTTTCCGCGCTCGACATCTATGCCTTCATGCTGTGCTGCTGGGGCAAGCCCACGGAAAGCTCTGTCCATGTGAAATTCCCCGCAATTGCAAAACTGGTCGAGGCGGTGCGGGCGCGGCCCAAACTCAAGGCGGCGCTGGAAGCCCACGGCGTGATGGAGCCGCGGAGCTAACCTGCTTTTCGCAAGCGGGGCCGGTCTGCCAATGCCGCAACAACAACCTTGCGCATCAGGGATGGCAAGGCTTCGTGGGTGAGTTCGTCCTTGTGCACCCAACGGTAGCCGCTGCCATCAGGCAAAGACATCTCCGTCGTTGTTGTTTTCCAGACGTTTAGCTGCAAGTGAAAATGCGTGAAGGTGTGCTCCACGGTCGTTTTCAGCTTGGTCCATTCGGCTTCAAACGGGCCAGCAACATTGCGCGGCAGTTTTGCTTCCCACGGAGTTGAGGGAATTTCCATCATGCCGCCAAGCAGGCCCTTCTGCGGTCGCTGGCGCAAGAGAATATGACCATCATCGCGCTCAACCCAAAAGGCGATGCCGAGGCGCGTGGGGATTTTTACCTTGGGCGCCTTGCGCGGCAGGCTTTCGGCGATGCCGAGGGCGCGGCCTTTGCATTCATCAGTCCACGGACATATTTTGCAGTTGGGGCTGCGCGGGGTGCAGATGGTGGCGCCCAGATCCATCAGGGCCTGGGCAAAATCGCCGGCGCGTTTCTCTGGCACCAGCGCCTGCGCCTTCAGTTTGATCAAGGGCTTTGCGGCGGGCAGCGGGGTTTCGATGGCATAGACCCGCGCCATAACGCGTTCCACGTTGCCATCGACGGCGGCGTGGGGCCGGTCAAAGGCGATGGCAGCAATGGCCGCCGCGGTATAGGGGCCGATGCCGGGAAGGCTGCGGAGCGCCTCCTCCGTATCGGGAAATTTGCCGTTCCAGTCGCTGACCACCTTGATGGCGCAGGCATGGAGATTGCGGGCCCGGGCATAATAGCCAAGGCCTGCCCAGGCGCGCAGCACATCTTCCTGGCTGGCCTTGGCCAGATCGGAAACCGTTGGCCAGCGTGACAGAAATTTAATGTAGTAATCCTTGACCGCCGCAACGGTTGTCTGCTGCAGCATGATTTCGGAAAGCCAGACATGATAGGGATCAGGCTTTACGCCGCGCTTGGCCCGCCATGGCAGGTCGCGGGCATGGGCGTCGTACCAGGCCAGCAGCTTTACCGACACATCTTCGTGAAGCCCTTGTTCCGCCATGGTCTTCGATCAACACTCGCATCAGGTTAAAACCGTATTATATAGACGCGACATGGAACGGCTCGACAAGCATTTTGAGAAGCTCACCAAGGCAAGCTTTGCCCGCTATGGCTTTGCCTATGGCGAACTCATGGAGCGCTGGCCGGACATCGTGGGCGAAATGCTGGCCCGGCATTGCGAACCGGAGCGAATCAAATGGCCCCGAGGGGGCGGTGAATTGGCGCAAAAACTGGGCGGCACGCTGGTCATCCGGGCCGAGCCGGGGCGCGGCCTCGACCTGCAATACCAGAGCCACCGCATCATAGAACGGATCAATCAGTTCTATGGTTATGGAGCGGTCACTTCGGTGAAGGTTATGCAAGGTCATGTGAGCACCAGCAAACCTCTGAAAAACAAGGATAATCCATTAGACTCAAAAACCGAAAAGGCGCTTGAAACAAGCCTCGAATCCATAGCCGACGAAAAGCTTAAACAGGCCCTGCACCGGCTTGGCGCCGGGGCCCTGGCAAAGCGGCCGAGTTCTCCACACAACAAATAATATTGGTTCCAACCCCCAACATCTAGTAGGTAGATTCCATGATTAAGCTCAATAAACGTGACGCCATCCTTGGTTCGGCAGCCCTTGCGGCGCTGGGCTTTGCTGCGCCTTCCGCGCTGGCGCAGGACCTGACCGGCCTCAATGACCCGCCGGCGTTTGGCGAAATGACCATGGGGCCGGACACCGCCAAGGTGACGGTGATTGAATATGCCTCGGCCACCTGCCCGCATTGCGCGGCATTTTACAAAGAGACATTCCTCACGCTGAAAAAGGAATACATCGACACGGGCAAGATCAAGTTCGTGTTCCGCGAGTTCCCGCACCAACCTGCAGCCACGGCGGCCTTCATGCTGGCGCGCTGCGCGCCCAAGGAAAAATATTTTCCGCTGATCGACGTGTTCTTCGCCACCCAGCCGGAGTGGACGCAAAATCCATTGGCGGGACTTAACAAGATTGCGCAGCAGGCGGGATTTACGCAAGCAGATTTCGATGCCTGCATGAAGAATGAAGAGATTGCGAAGGCCATTTACGCCGTGCGCACGAAAGCCGAAGGCTTTGGCGTTGATAGCATTCCGACGTTCTTTGTAAATGGCGAAAAATATGAAGGCGAAATGACGATTGAAGCCTTCCGCGCGAAGATTGATCCGCTTCTTACTTGAGAAGCGGCCAGGACTGGGGCTTGAGGCAACATGAAGTTTACACGGCTGCGGCTTTCAGGGTTCAAGTCATTTGTTGAGCCCACCGACCTGTTGATTGAACCGGGACTGACCGGCGTGGTCGGCCCCAATGGCTGCGGAAAATCAAACCTGCTTGAGGCGCTGCGCTGGGTGATGGGCGAAAGCTCGTATAAATCCATGCGGGCCTCCGGCATGGATGACGTGATCTTTTCCGGCACGACGCAGCGCCCGTCGCGCAACATGGCGGAAGTCATGGTGACGATGTCGAACGACGACCGTTCGGCCCCGCCGCAGCACAATGACAGCGAGGTGATTGAAATCTCGCGGCGCATCGAGCGCGAGGCAGGCTCGGCCTACCGCATCAACGGCAAGGATGTGCGGGCCCGCGATGTGCAGCTGCTGTTTGCCGATGTTTCAACCGGGGCGCGTTCGCCGGCGCTGGTGCGGCAGGGGCAGATCGCCGAGATCATCAATGCGAAGCCGCAGGCGCGGCGTTTGATCCTCGAAGAAGCGGCGGGCATCACCGGCCTGCATACGCGCCGCCATGAGGCGGAACTGAAATTGAAGGCGGCGGAAGTCAATCTCACGCGGCTTGAGGACGTGACCTCGCAGCTTGAAAGCCAGCTCAACAGCTTGAAACGTCAAGCGCGGCAGGCGCAGAAATACAAGTTGATTTCCGCCGAGATCAGGAAGCTGGAAGCGGCCGGGCTTTATGTGGCGTGGAAGGAAGCGGTGGAAAGTGCCGCAAAAGATGCGGCAGCACTTGATGAATCCACCCGCGTGCTGGCGGAGAATACGCGGGCGGCTTCGGAAAAATTGCGGGCCCGTGATGAATTGGGCGAGAAATTGCCGGCCTTGCGCGAGCAGGAAACCATTCGGGCCGCGCTGCTGCAGCGCATGGCAACTGAACGCAACAGCCTTGATGAGGAAGAGCGCCGCGTCGAAGGGCGGCGCAAGGAACTGGACCAGCGGCTGGTGCAGGCGGTTGCCGATCTTACGCGCGAGCACGAAACGCTTCGCGATACGGAGGGCGTGATTGCCCGCCTTGTTGAAGAAGACACCACGCTCAGGGCGGCGCAGGATAATGACGGGGATTTGCGCGCCGAAGCGGCGCTCGCCCTGCAAAGCGTTGCCGGCGCACTGGCCACGGCGCAGGACGTGGCGGACCAGGCGGGGGCGCGGCTTTCCGAACTCACGGCACGGCGCGGGGCGATTACCCGCTCCATTGACGAACAGCGGCAGCGCATTGCCCGGCTTGAGCGGGATGCCAGCGAAACCGGCGCCAAGCGCCAGACTTTGCTCGATCAGATGGGCGGCACCGGTGACGGGCCGACCTTGGCCTCCGCAGTGGAAGCGGCGGTGGCGGTTCTGGCCTCCAATGAGACGGCGGCAAACCATGCGGAAGTGGCGCTGCGCGTGGCCCGCCAGGTTGAGGCCGACACCCGCCAGGCCCATGACGAGGCGCGGCGCAAGGCCGAGGGCCTGCAGACAGAAGTCCGTACACTGACGAATTTGCTGAAGGCCGCCGACAACAATTTGTGGCCGGCGCTGGTTGACCAGCTCAAGGTGGATCGGGGCTATGAGGCAGCGCTGGGTGCTGCCCTTGGCGATGATATCGATGCGTCATCCGATGAAGGGGCTCCCACCCACTGGCGCGGGCTTCCACCTTTGGAGGACGGGATTTCCCTGCCCGGCGAGGCGCAACCGCTTTCCGATTTTGTCCATGCCCCACAGGCGCTTGCGCGAAGGCTTTCACAGATTGGTGTAGTTTCGAAATCCCTTGGCCAAGCGCTGCAGGCGCAATTGCGTTCGGGCCAGCGGCTGGTGTCGCGTGAAGGCGATGTCTGGCGCTGGGATGGATTTACCTCGGCGGCGGACGCGCCCAATGCGGCTGCAAAACGCCTGGCAGAGCGCAACCGCCTTTCGCTTCTTGAAATCGAGATGCGCGATGCGGCGGGAGTTGCGGTGGAAGCCGCGCAGAAATTTGAAGCGGCCAAGCAATCGGTCGAAGCGGGAGCGCGGACAGAGCGTGAAAAACGCGACGCCATGCGTGCGGCCACGTCATCAGTTGAAGTGTCTCGGCAAGCGCTGGCCAGGCATGAGCGGCAGATTGCCGAGCGTCTGGCGCAGACCAGTGCGCTGGACGAAGGCATCCGCCGCATTACGCAATCGCTTGATGAAGTGCGCGCCAGCTTTGATGCGTCGCAGGCGGAATTCCAGGCCATTCCCGTCTTGGAAGGTCTGGCGCAGGAAGTTGCTGCCTTGCGCGACAATGTGAACCGCGAGCGGGCGGCTTACGCGGAGGCGCGGGCCAAGCATGACGGGCTGGAGCGCGAAGCAAAGGCGCGGGCAGAACGGCTGGCAACGCTTGAAGCGGAACGTAACCAGTGGGGCGAACGGGCAAAACGCGCCACGGAGCAGATTGAACATCTAACAACCCGGGCGCAGGAAACCCGCGAAGCCATTGCCGAGCTTGCCGGAATGCCGCAAATCCTCGCGGACAAGCGCCGCACGCTGATGAACCTGCTGCAGGAGGCGGAAACCGAGCGCAAGGCCGCAGCCGATGCTTTGGCAGAAGGCGAGAACGCGGTTCGCGCCGCTGACCAGGTATTGCGCGAGGCGCAGGAACTGGCCTCCACGTCGCGCGAGGATCACGCCCGTTTCGAAGCCCGGCTTGAGGCCTCGAAGCAGCGCCATGAGGACAGCGAGCGCCGCATTGCCGAAACCCTTCAATGCGCGCCGTCTGAAATTGTCGCCAATGCAGGCCTTGATCTCGACAAGATCGAGGACACGGAACATATCGAGCGCCGGCTGCTCAGTCTCCGTGAGGACCGCGAGCGTTTGGGCGGAGTGAATTTGCGCGCCGAGGAAGAGGCTGAAACCGTTGCAACCCAGTTGGCAACGCTGGTCCGCGAGCGTGACGATCTGGTTCAGGCCATCAACAAGTTGCGCGGCGGCATTTCCAGCCTGAACCGTGAGGGCCGCCAGCGCCTGCTGGATGCCTTCGGCACGGTTAATGAAAAATTTGGGGAACTCTTCACTACGTTGTTTGGCGGCGGCAAGGCGGAGCTGCAACTGATCGAGTCCGATGATCCGCTGGAAGCCGGCCTTGAAATCCTGGCCAATCCGCCGGGCAAAAAGCCTACGGTTCTTTCACTGCTCTCCGGCGGTGAACAAACGCTGACGGCGCTGGCGCTGATTTTCGCCGTGTTCCTCACCAACCCCTCGCCCATTTGCGTGCTCGACGAAGTCGATGCGCCGCTCGACGACCACAATGTGGAGCGTTTCTGCAACCTGCTGGATGCCATGCTGGAGCGCACCGAAACGCGCTTCCTCATCATCACCCACCACGAACTCACCATGTCGCGCATGGACCGGCTGTTCGGCGTGACCATGATGGAGCGCGGCGTATCGCAGCTCGTGTCGGTGAACCTCGCGGAAGCCGAAGCGATGGCGGAGGCCAGCTAGGCTTCGCACGGGGGATCCATGTTGAAGACGCTCCCCAAACCCCGGCATCGTTCGCCCCTGCGCATGGCCTTGGGGAAAACCTGGTTCATCGCCAAGAGGCGGGTGCAGTGGCATCTGCCGGGCAAGCGCTATGCGGCTGAGCGCAGCGCCACGCAGCTTCCGCATCAGCATGCCAGCCACCGCACGCCGCTGCTGCGCCAGCTCAAGGGCGTGGACATGTGGCTGCAGCACAACAAGGTGGAGAGCCTGAAGGTTGCCGCCTCCTGCATCGACGGGCTTCTGCTCAGGCCCGGCGAAACCTTTTCCTTCTGGCGGCTGGTGGGGAGGCCCACGGCGCGGCGCGGCTTCAAGACGGGCATGGTGCTGCGCAACGGCACGGTGGCCCAGGGCATGGGCGGCGGGCTGTGCCAGATGACCAACCTGATTTACTGGATGGCGCTGCATGCGGAGCTTTCCATCACCGAGCGCTGGCGCCACGGCTTTGATGTCTTCCCCGATGAGGGGCGCAGCCAGCCTTTTGCCTCGGGGGCCACCTGCTCCTATAATTACATCGACCTGCAGATCAGCAACAAAACCGCAAATGCCTATCAATTGCGGGTTCGGGTGGAAGGGGATTACCTGCATGGCGAGTGGCGGGCTGACGTGGAGCCCCGATTCAGTTACAAAGTTGTCGAGCGCGATCATGCCATCCGGACCGAATGGTGGGGCGGCTATAGCCGCCATAACTCGCTTCATCGTATGGTGCATGATATTGAGACTGGCGTGGAGCTTGGAGAGGAATTCATCGCCGAGAACCACGCCATCATGATGTATGCGCCGCTTTTGAAAAGCCAGGAACCTTCACCATGAACATCGTCTTCGATATCGGAAATGTCCTTTTGCGCTGGGATCCGCGCTTTCTCTACACCCAGTATTTTGACGACGAAGCGCAAATGGAATGGTTCCTCGCCCATGTCTGCAATCATGAGTGGAACCTGGAACAGGACCGGGGGCGGAGCTTTGCCGAAGCAGTGAAGCTGGCCATCGCGCAGCATCCCGATCACGCCGAAGCCATAGCCGCCTATGACGCGCAGTGGCATCAAATGATTCCCCATGCCATTGAAGGAACGGTGGCGATTTTCAGGGAACTGGTGGGGCGCGACGCCCCGGTCTATGCGATCACCAACTGGAACGGCGACAAGTTCCGCGAGGCCAAGCAGCGCTTTCCATTCCTCTATGAGTTCCGGGACATCGTGGTGTCAGGCGACGAGAAACTGCTCAAGCCGGATCCGGCGATTTATCAGTTGCTGCTGGGTCGCAACGGGCTCGCGGCGGCCGATTGCCTGTTTATCGATGACAGTTTGAAGAATGTGAAAGGCGCGGAGGCCGTTGGCATGAAAGCGCATCATTTCACCTCGCCGGAAGGCTTGCGGAAAACGCTTGTTGAGATGGAGCTGCTTTAGCTAAAAAAAGTGCCCTCATCCGCCCTTCGGCCACCTTCTCCCATGCAAGGGCACGGGAGAAGGCGATAACCGTCAAGTGCCTTCTCCCGTCCGAAGGATGGGAGAAGGTGGCCGACAGGCCGGATGAGGGCCCTGCTCTAAAACTCCGTCACCACCGTCACACCAGCCGCTTCAAACTTGTCCATGTTCATCAGGGCGTCGATGGATTGTTCGAGGCTGATGGTTTTGCCGATGAGTTTTTCCGGCGACAGTTTTCCCGCCTGGATCATGGCCAGCATGGCGTCGTAGCGGTGGGCCTGCATGCCGTGGCTGCCGAGAATTTCGAGTTCATGGGCGATGACCTTGCCCATGGGGATTTGCGGCGTGGCGTGTTCGGCCAGCATGAGGCCCACCTGGATGTGCCTTCCGCGCTTGCGCAAATTGCTGATGGAATTGAAACAGGTGGTGGCATGGCCGAGCGCATCCACTGAGACATGGGCCCCACCCCCGGTGATCTCCATGACAGCTTCAACGACGTTTGCCACCTTGCCGGCGTTCACCGTAGCCGCCGCCCCCACTGATTTCGCCAATTCCAGTTTCTGATTGGCAATGTCGATGGCAACGACCTGCGCGCCAATCGCATTGGCGATCATGATTGCGGACAGGCCCACGCCGCCGCAGCCATGAACCGCGACCCACTGCCCGGCGGTAACCCTCCCCTGATCGACGATGGCGCGGAATGAGGTGACGAAGCGGCAGCCCAGGCTGGCGGCGGTGGCGAAATCAATGGCCTCCGGCAGGCGCACCAGATTGATATCGGCGTAGTGGATGGACACATACTCGGCAAAGGAGCCCCAATGGGTGAAGCCGGGCTGGAACTGGTTGTCGCAGACCTGGTGATTGCCGGAGTGGCATTGCGGGCATGAGCCGCAGCCGCTGACGAAGGGCACGGTGACACGGTCGCCCTTTTTCCAGTTTTTTACGTCCTTGCCGATGGCCTCGACAATTCCCGCCAGTTCATGGCCCGGCACATGGGGAAGCCTGATATCGGCGTCATGGCCCACCCAGCCGTGCCAGTCGCTGCGGCACACGCCGGTGGCCATGACCTTGACGACAACCGCATGGGCCTCGGGCTTTGGATCGGGAAGATTCACGATCTTCGGAGCGACGGAGAAGGCTTCGTAGAGAACGGCTTTCATCATGGTCTTCCTTTGCAATTTCCGGCGCAGCTTTGGGATAGCAGAATCGAACAGTTTTCCAAATCCCAGCGGACTTTTCGACGCATCGCTTATAACGCCGATAAAACCACAGCTTTACAAGA
The DNA here is from genome assembly GCA_902826365.1 of uncultured Hyphomicrobiales bacterium. Taxonomy (GTDB): domain Bacteria; phylum Pseudomonadota; class Alphaproteobacteria; order Rhizobiales; family Aestuariivirgaceae; genus Aestuariivirga. The sequence goes on from CADEEO010000024.1 coordinate 28,803, forward strand.
GCTTACGCACAGTATCCATTTCTTGACACATTTCACCCCCGTAACTATGGTGCGCTCGATTTTAAGGGGTGGAAATCGCTGCTTTTTCGCTGGAAATTTTGAGTGGGATCATGACGGACCAGGACCGGCTCAAAAATCTCGGCAGGAAGATCGACCAAAGCCTTGAAGAGCGGCGCGGCACATCGGGTCCTGACAGTCAGGAAGGGTCTGCCGCGGGTCTCGCATTGCGGGCGGTCAGCGAATTACTCGTAGGCCTTCTTGTGTGCATGGGCTTGGGCTGGGGGGCTGACAAATATCTTGGCACCGCACCCTGGATCATGCTGGCGCTGATGCCTCTCGGGCTGGCGGCGGGCGTGGTGAACGTGATGCGGCTGTCGCGCAGCAAGCAGGCGGAAGATTTACTCGGCGGCAAGGGCCCAATGCCCCCATCCGTCAAAGACGATGATGATGAGGATTGAACGTGGCAACTCCTGAACATGGCGAAAAGATCATTGATCCGATCCATCAGTTCGTGATCAACCGCTACATTCCGCTTGAAATCGGCGGGGTGGATATTTCCTTCACCAATTCGGCGCTGTGGGCTGTCATCGCAGTTGTATGCGCCTCCCTGCTGTTCATCCTGACGCCGCGCAACCTGATCCCCACCCGCCTGCAGTCGGTGGCCGAAAGCATTTATGAGCTGGTGCACGGCTTCACCCATGAGGTGCTGCACGAAAATGCGCGGACCTATTTCCCCTTCGTGCTGACATTGTTTGTCTTCATCCTCTTCGCAAACGTGCTGGGCCTCATTCCCTATTCCTTCACGGTCACCAGCCATTACGTGATCACGCTGGCGCTGGCCCTTGCCGTGTTCGTCGGCGCCACGATCATCGGCTTCGTCCGCAACGGCTTCGGCTATCTCAAGCTTTTCGTGCCGTCGGGCGTGCCTGGCCCGCTTTTGCCCCTCGTGGTGGTGATTGAAATCGTATCCTATTTCATCCGCCCCTTGAGCCTTTCCATCCGGCTGTTCGCCAACATGATGGCGGGCCACATGATGCTGAAGGTGATGGGCGGCTTCGTTGTCATGCTGGGCGTGACGGCGGGCTGGCTGCCGCTTGCGGCCATGGTTGGCCTGATGGGCCTCGAGCTGCTCGTGGCTGCCCTTCAGGCCTATGTTTTCGCACTTTTGACCTGCCTGTATCTGAACGATGCCATGCATGTCGACCACTAACTAAACCCATCCATTCCACAGGAGAAAAAAATGGACGTTGAAGCAGCAAAGATGATCGGTGCAGGTATTGCGGCTATTGCCCTCGGCGGCGCTGGCGTTGGCATCGGCACAATTTTCGGCAACTACCTGGCAGGCGCCTTGCGCAATCCAGCCGCCGCCGCCAGCCAGCGCGGCACCCTGTTCCTCGGCTTTGCCTTCGCCGAAGCAACGGGCCTCATCGGCTTTGCCGTTGCCATGCTCATCCTGTTCGGCTGATACCGGACATTGACCCCTGACCGGCGCTGCATGGTGCGGCGCCGTTCACCCGTTTTCATAGGGCCTGCCCATGCCGCAGCTTGATTTGTCTACCTGGCCGCCACAGCTCTTCTGGCTCGCCGTTACTTTCCTGGCGCTCTATTTCGTCATCTCGCGCGTGGCCATCCCGCGCACGGGCGGTGTGATAGCGCTTCGCAAGTCGACTATTGACGGCGATCTGGCGAAGGCCAAAAATCTCAAGGACGAAACCGAAAATGCGGCGCGGTCTTACGAGGCTGCCTTGGCGGATGCCAAGGCAAAGGCCCAGGCCATCGCCCTTGAAAACCGCAACAAGCTCAATGTTGAAATTGAAGCAGAACGGGCCAAGCTTGATGCGGCTCTTGGCGCAAAGATTGCAACGGCTGAAAAGAAGGTTGCCGCTTCGCGTGACAAGGCCTTGGAAGATGTTTCCGCCATGGCCGCCGACATCGCCAGCGACATTGTCCAGCAGTTGACCGGCAGCAAGATCACCAAAGCCGCGGCCACCGC
>CADEEO010000025.1 GCA_902826365.1 uncultured Hyphomicrobiales bacterium
GATACCTGCCTTTCGGTGATGCAGGTGCTCTACGAAGGCCTGGCCGATTCAAAATATCGCCCCTGCCCGCTTCTGGTGAAATATGTCGAAGCCGGCTGGCTGGGCCGCAAGGCCGGTCGCGGCTTCTATGACTACCGCGGCGAAAAGCCGGTCCCTACTCGCTAAGCGCCGCCTTCATCAGGGCGATGGCTTCCGCGCTGTCCCATTCCGCCGGCCCCAGCAGGCGTCCGATTTCGCGGCCCTTGCGGTCAATCAGAAGGGTCGCAGGCAAGCCAAAGGCCTGCAGGCTCTCAAGGGATTTGCTCGTCTCGTCGATATAAAGGCCAAGGGAGTCCACCCCGGTTTCCTTCAAAAACGCCGCTGAGGCCTCAAGCCCCTTGCGGTCAACGCTCAGGGCCACAACCTCAAAATCCTTGGAACCCAATTGCTTCTGCACCTCATTCAGGGTGGGCATTTCCTTGCGGCACGGCGCGCACCAGGTGGCCCACAAATTGAGCAAAACCACGCGGCCCCGCCATTTGCTTAAGGTTGCCTCGCTTCCCGTCAAATCCTGGAAGGTAAGGTCGGGCACTTGAGGCCGGTCCGCCTTGACCAGAAAGGCGGCCATGTGTCCCTTGGCAAAATCCTTGAACCCGCCCCCGCTGTTAACCTCCTCAGCCTTGCGCGGCACATTGCCGGACAGGTAAATGCCAATGCCCCCGGCAATAAAGGCGAGCAGGGCGACATAAATCAGGGAATTCCGGTTTCGCTTTTGGTCATTCATGGCTAAAAGGCTTACTCGTTCGCGTTAGGGATTTCCAATGACCAATAAAATGTGGGGCGGCAGGTTCAAGTCCGGGCCCGGCGCCATCATGCAAGAGATCAATGCTTCCATCAGCTTTGACAAACGCCTTTATGCCCAGGACATTGCAGGCTCGAAGGCGCACGCCGCGATGCTGGCCCATCAGGGCATCATTTCGAAATCCGACGCCAAGGAAATTACCCGCGGCCTCGACCAGGTTCAAGCCGAGATCGAAGCAGGCACGTTCACCTTTTCGGCAGCCCTTGAAGACATTCACATGAATGTCGAGCAGCGCCTGAAGGACGTTATCGGCGAACCTGCGGGCCGTTTGCATACGGCGCGCTCGCGCAATGACCAGATCGCCACGGATTTCCGCCTCTATATCCGCGACACGGTGGACCATCTCGATGGCCAGTTGAAAGACCTGCAACGAGCGCTGGCGGAAAAAGCCGAGGCCCATGCCAAAACCATCATGCCCGGCTTCACCCACCTGCAGGTGGCCCAGCCCATAACCTTCGGTCACCACTGCCTCGCCTACGTGGAAATGCTGGCGCGCGACCGCTCAAGATTGGCTGATGCAAGAGTGCGCATGAATGAAAGCCCCTTAGGGACTGCGGCCCTTGCCGGCACTTCATTTCCCATTGACCGCGGCATGACGGCCAAGGCCCTTGGCTTTGACCGGCCCATGCGCAATTCACTGGATGCGGTGGCGGATCGTGATTTTGTCCTGGAGCTTCTGTCTGCCGCCGCGATCTGCGCCACGCATCTCTCCCGGCTCGCCGAGGAAATTGTCATCTGGTCCACCACGCAATTCCACTTCGTGAAGTTGTCCGACGAATTCACGACGGGTTCCTCCATCATGCCGCAGAAGCGCAATGCCGATGCGGCCGAACTGGTGCGCGCCAAGCCCGGACGGATTCTGGGTGCCCTCACCTCCCTTCTTGTTATCATGAAGGGTCTGCCGCTCACCTATTCCAAGGACATGCAGGAAGACAAGGAGCCGGCCTTTGATGCCATCGACAACCTGTCGCTGGCCATTGCCGCAACCGCCGGCATGGTGCGTGATCTCGCCCCCAATGTGGAGGCCATGCGCCTTGCCGCCGCAAGCGGATTCTCAACCGCCACTGATTTGGCCGACTGGCTCGTCCGTATACTGAAGATGCCGTTTCGCGAGGCCCACCATGTGGCGGGAGCAGTTGTGGCGCTGGCGGAAAAGCAGGGCTGCGACTTGCCGGAGCTGAAACTGGAAGACATGCAAAAAATCGAAAAACGCATGACCAGGGACGTCTACAAGGTGCTCACCGTCGAAGCCTCCGTCGCCTCGCGCACGAGTTTCGGTGGAACCGCACCGGCAAATGTGGCGCGCGAAGCCAAGCGCTGGCTGAAACTGTTGAAGTAAGGGGAATCGCATGAAACTCATCATCACTCTGCTGCTCCTGGCGGGCATCACCACCACACTGAACGCTTGCGGCCGGCGCGGCGATCCGGAAGCGCCCAATTTGCAGCAGGCCCAGTAGTTCATGCATCACTTTGCCTATCGTGATGGAATGCTCCATGCGGAGGATGTTGATCTCAGCATCATCGCCGATGAAATCGGCACGCCCTACTACTGCTATTCCACCGCCACCCTGGAGCGCCACTACCGCGTCATGAGCGACGCCTTCAAGGGAGCCGAACACACGATCTGCTACGCCATGAAGGCCAATTCCAACCAGGCCGTGATCAAGACCATGGCGGACCTCGGCGCCGGCATGGATGTGGTCTCCGAAGGCGAGCTTCGCCGCGCCCTCGCCGCCGGCGTTCCCGGCCGCAAGATTGTTTTCTCCGGCGTCGGCAAAACCGCCCGCGAAATGGCCCTTGGCCTGAAGGAAGGCGTGTCCTGCTTCAATGTGGAATCGGAGCCGGAACTGGAATTGCTCTCGCAAGTGGCCCAGCGCACCGGCCAGCGCGCCACCATTTCCATCCGCGTCAATCCCGATGTTGATGCCAAAACCCATGCCAAGATCACCACCGGCAAGGCCGACAATAAATTTGGCATTTCCTTCACCCGCGCCTCGCAAGTCTATGCCCGCGCCGCCGCCCTTCCCGGACTTGATGTGGCCGGCATCGATATGCATATCGGCAGCCAGATCACCGACATTGAACCGTTCGAACAGGCGTTCAAGCTGATGGCCGAACTCACGGCGCGGTTGAAAGCGGAAGGCCACAACATCCGCCATCTCGATTTGGGCGGCGGCCTTGGCGTGCCTTACCGCGGCACCAACGACGTGCCGCCCCACCCAGATGAATATGCCGCCATGGTGAAACGCACGCTTGGCCACCTCGGTTTGAAATATGTTCTCGAACCCGGCCGCATGATCACCGGCAATGCCGGTATTCTGGTATCACGGGTGATTTACGTGAAGGAAAACGACGGCAATTATTTCGTCATTCAGGATGCGGCGATGAATGATCTCATCCGTCCGACCCTCTATGACGCCTATCACGAAATTATTTCCGTGAAGAAGCCCGCTGACAAGGCAGGCGAGATCACCGCCGATATAGTGGGCCCGGTCTGCGAAACCGGTGACTACCTTGCCAAGTCAAGGCGTTTGCCCAAACCCGAACCGGGCGATCTCCTCGCCATCATGACGGCAGGGGCCTATGGCGCCGTGCAGTCCGGCACCTACAACACCAGGCCGCTGGCGGCCGAAGTCCTGGTGAAGGGAAGCGCCTGGTCACTGGTCAGGCCGCGCCAAACCTATGAAGATCTCATCGGGCTGGACCATCTCGCCCTGTGGCAGGCGAAGTAGCATGGCGAAGCTCGTCTTCGGAATGAACGTGTCCCTGGACGGTTATGTCGACCATGAGAAATTTGCGCCCGGTCCCGTGCTCTTCCGTCACTGGATCGAGCACGTGCGCGGCCTGGCGGGCAGCGTGTACGGCCGCCGCATGTACGAGGTCATGCGCTATTTTGACGAAGGCCATCCTGAGTGGACCGCGGAAGTGCGCGAATTCGCAGAGGCATGGCGCAGCCAACCGAAGTGGATTGTGTCGCGCTCGCTGAAATCAGTCGGCCCCAACGCCACACTTGTCGAGGATGATCTCGAGACGGCGATACGCAGGCTGAAGGCTCAACTCGTCGGCGAGATTTCAGTTTCCGGACCCGACCTGGCGCGAAGCCTGACCGACCTTGGTCTCATCGATGAGTATCGGCTCTATCTCCACCCCGTCGTGCTGGGGCTCGGCAAGCCATTCTTCGCCGGCCCCCGGCCGCCGCTACGCCTTGTCGCCAGCGATCGGATGGACGAAAACGTGATCAGGCTGACCTACGTTCCGGCTTGATCGAAAGCGGCCCTCCGCTTCCCAGGTAGATTTCACGATGTCAAACAGCGGCGGCGGAATGATCCCGCCTGAAGCTTCCGGAGTTGAGGGAACGTTACGCCCCAGCCCCGAAGGCCCCATCCACCCCTTGAGATCACTGTCATGATCAGCGTCTTTCCGGAGTGAACTCGCCATGTCTGGCATAATAGGAATATATTGTCAAGGAATAAATTCACGCATGGGGGTGAGGCAATCCCGCTGCTCATGAAAAAGTGATGAATTTCCCTGGGCACAATTTTGCCGATGTGTGCTATTATCTTTCCAGCATGGCTGAACTCACTCAGGCTCGCATTGAGCGTAAAATTGCGGCGTCGCGCTTGGCCCTTTTCTGGGAATGCCTGTGGGATGCCCTGTGCTGGCCCCTGATATTAGCCCTGGTCTTGGCCGCAACGGCTCTTTCCGGTTTGCTCACCTTGCTCCCGGACCTGCTGCGCTATGGCCTGCTGGCCGTTCTCGCAGCGGCAATTATCTGGTCGCTCCGCCACGTGTTTCGAATCACCTGGCCCAGCCCCTATGCGGCCATGCGCCGGATCGAAGCCCATTCCAGCCTTTTCAACCGGCCGTTGTCGACCAGCAATGACACCCTTGCCGGCGACATCCTGGATGAAAGAAGCCTCGCCCTTTGGGAAGAGCACAAGCGCCGCCAATTGGCCAAGCTCAACAACCTGAGGGTTGGAACCCCGCAATCCAACTGGCGCGATCTCGATCCCCGATCCCTGAGGGTGCCCGCCAGCCTTGCCTTGCTCGCGGTTCTTTTCCTCGCCCAGGGCGACGGCGTCTCAAATCTCAAGAACACCTTTCAGGTGGGGCCCGCCATCGCTCAAAAGCCCATAAGCCTTGACGCCTGGCTGAAGCCTCCGGCCTATACCGGAAAGCCGCCGCTGCTGCTCACCAGCCCGGCGCAAATCGAAAAGCTGAAAACCGACAGCAGCATCCGCATCCCCGAAAATAGCGGCCTCGTGCTGCGCCTCGATGGCGCCAAGAATCCGCGGCTTGCTTTCTATGACCTGTCAAAGCCAGACGAAGAACTGAAAGACCGGACGGCAACGACCAAGTCAGCCAATGGCCTGTTCGAAGCCGAAGCCAGACTCAGCGCGCCCGCCCTCATCAAGGTTCTCGACGGCAGTACGGAACTGGCGGCCTGGCATGTTTCCCTCATTCCCGACAATCCGCCAAGCGTTGCCATTGTCGAGGACCCGAAATCCGAAAGCCTTGGCTCCCTCACCGTGAAATGGAAAGCCGTGGATGACTACGGCGTGTCCAGCATCACCTCGCAAATCGATCTCTCCGACAACCAGGAAGATGGCGTTGGCTTCGCCGGCAATGGCGTGTTTCTTTTCGATCCGCCGAAATTTCCCGTGAGCCTGCGCAAATCTTCGCCCCGTGAGGAACTGGGATCAACCAGCGCCGATCTCACCGCCCATCCCTGGGCCGGACTTTTTGTGGACCTCACCCTCGAAGTCACCGACGCCGCCAGGCAGACGGCAAAAAGCGAGGTGAAATCCTTCAAGCTTCCCGAACGGTTTTTCACCAAGCCCCTGGCCCAGGCTCTGATCGAACAGCGCAAGGCCCTGATCATGGATCCCGATGAAGCGGGCGCCGTGGGAAAATTGCTGCGGGCCCTGCTGATCTATCCCGCCGGCCTCATTGAAAACAGCGGCACGCAATTAGCCATCGCCACGGTCATCTCGCGCATAAACAATGTGCGCAACCACGGCGACGTGGAAGAGGCCGTCGATCTGTTATGGCAGACGGCGCTGAGCATTGAGGAAGGCGATCTTTCCGATGCCCGCGCCCAGCTCGAAGCGGCGCGCAAGGCGTTGGAGCGGGCGCTGGCTGAGGGCGCAACGCCTGAGCAATTGCAGGAATTGATGAAGAACCTGCGCGGCGCCATGGACCGCTACATGGAATCCATGCGGCGCGAGGCCGAAAAGCGCATGGCCCAGGGCCAGCAGAACAAGAACCGCCGCGCGCCCAACGGCAAGATGATCACCCAGCAGGACCTGCAGGAGATGCTCGATACGATTGAAAAGCTGACCCAGAACGGCGCCAACGAAGCGGCCCAGGAACTGCTCGCCCAGCTCGACGAGATTCTGAAAAACATGGAACCCGGCATGGCCCAGCAGGGCGGCCCTCCCGGCGATTCGGCAACCACGGAAATGCTGAACGAGCTGTCAGAGCTCATGCGCCGCCAGCAGGAGCTGATGGATAAAACCCAGCGCTCCCAGCCGGGAGATGAAGGCGATCCGCTTGACGGGGAAGGCGATGATCCCGGAGACCGCAGCGGAAATCGGGGCAAGGGCACCAATGGGCTTGCCGGCGAACAGGGCAACCTCGGCCGAATGCTCGAACAGTTCATGCAGCAGTTGGGCCAGAACGGATTGCAAGCGCCTCCCTCCTTCGGTGAAGCCGGAAAACAGATGGGCGAGGCCGAGCAATCCCTTCAGCAGCAGCAGCGCGAACAGGCCCTGGGAGCGCAGGGCGAGGCCCTGAACCAGTTGCGCGCCGGGGCCCAGGAGATGGCCCGCCAAATTCAGCAGCAGGGCCAGTCCGGCCAGGACAATACGGGGCGCGATGGACAGGCGCGGGGCGATACCCATGATCCCCTCGGCCGGCCAATGCCCAACAGCGGCGACAATTTCGGGCCGAAGGAAAACATGCTGCCCTCCGAACTCGCCATCCGCCGTGCCCGGGAAATTCTTGAAATGCTGCGCGCGCGCGCCAACACCCCGGACCTCCCGCGCATCGACAAGGACTACATCGACCGATTGTTGCGGGGCCTATATTAAGTGGCAGTCAGCACATGCCCGACAAAGGGCAGTTCCCTGAACTGGTGCGCCATGTCCATGCCGTAGCCCACCACGAATTTGTCGGGGCATGAAAAGCCGCAGAAATCCGCCTTGATGTCAGCCGCGAGATGCCCCGGCTTTTCCAGCAGCACGGCCGTCATCACGCTTGAAGCGCCCCGCGCCATCAGCAGGTCCTTGGCGAAGGCCAGCGTCCGGCCCGATTCGAGGATGTCATCAACCAGCATCACGTCGCGGTTTTTGATCGGCGATTCGATGTCGCGCAAAACTTCAACCTGCCCTGATGATACCTGGGCCGCCCGGTAGCTCGCCAGGATCATGAAATCCACCTCCGGCGAAAGGCCCGCATGATGCATGGCGCGGATCAGGTCTGCCGCGAAGATGAAGCTGCCTTTCAGGACCGGAACCACCAAGAGGTTCTTCGGATTCCGCGCCGCGATTTCGCGGGCGAGCACGGTGATGCGTTTTGCAATGTCAGCTTCCGAGAACAGGACTGAAATGCGGTGGCCGTCGATGGTAATGTCGCTCATGGAGAAGGGTTTGAGCCGATTTCATCCCTGTGTGCAAAGCGAATTTGCAGGTTTTTAGCAGTTTCCGGCGGCGACGCGACGCGGGTCACAAAACTGGTGGATTCCCCGGCCCGCAAGGGCCTTGTCCCCGTATCCAGTGTCCAGGTGTAGACTTCCGCCGGCCGCCCGTCATTCAGGGCAAAGCGCAGCCACGGTATTTTCTGGGTGCTGTTTGAGATGTTGCTGATTTCGCCCTTGATGCTCAGCACCCGCACCCCGTCGACAAAGGCATGCTGCTGTTCGATGCGGCGGACCTCGAGCCCGTAGATATTGACGTTATAGCCTGCGGCGTCATAGGCCCGCACCGTGACAGGAGCCATGCTGACTACAAATTCTGGGAACGAGGCGGCGGCCGCCACCGGCATAAGCATAGAGGCGCCAAGAATGGCCCAGCCCCGCAAGCGGCCCAGCCTTTGGCGCTTTTTCACCGCAAATTCTTCCTTGGCCCGCCGCGAGGCCTCCACCAGGCGCTTCACTTCGCTGTCCGGCTCGAAGCCATGCTCGATGACGGCGGGCGCCTTGCGCGGCGAAATATCGACGATTTCGATGGCCCGGCTCTCGATCCAGCTATGGCCGCAGGCCGAGCAGCTGATGGCCATGCCGTCGCCCGGCAGGCGCTGGTCGGGAAAATTGTAGTGCGTGGCACAGGAAGGACAAGAAATTATCATCTGAAAATCATATCATCCATTGATTCGCCTGCGCCCTCCGCCTAAAGCCCAAGCACCCCTCATTTGTTAACAGCAAACAGGGTTAATGCGGCGTTAAGACCGGTCGTGCGTGGCAGCTATTTCGACGTGGAGTTCGGTTGAGTGGTTCGTCTTGACAGTGTGGGCCTGCGTTACGGCGATGGCCCTGAAATTTTGAAGGATGTCAGTTTCAGCCTGCAGCCCGGCTCCCTGTGCTTTCTCACCGGGCCCTCGGGAGCGGGGAAAACCTCCCTGCTCCGCCTGCTGTTCCTCGCCCTGAAGCCGACGCGCGGCCTCATCAACATTTTCGAAAAGGATGCCTCGCAGGTGAGCCGCTGGGAATTGCCGCTGCTCCGCCGCCGCATCGGCGTGGTGTTCCAGGAGTTCCGCCTGCTCGACCATCTCACCACCTTCGACAATGTGGCGCTCCCCTTGCGTGTCATGGGCCAGAGCGAAAGCAGCTACCGCGCCGATGTCATGGACCTGCTGAACTGGGTGGGTCTTGAAGACCAGGCCCAGGCCTATCCCCCCGTATTGTCGGGCGGCGAGAAACAGCGCGCCGCCATCGCCCGCGCCGTCATTTCCAAACCGGAACTGCTCCTCGCCGACGAGCCCACCGGAAATGTCGATCCGGTTTTGGCCAAGCGGCTGCTTCATCTCTTCATGGAATTGAACCGTCTCGGCACCACGGTGTTCCTCGCAACCCATGACCTCAAGCTGGTGTCGCAAGGCAAAGGCTCCGTGCTGCATCTCGAAAAGGGAATATTGAAAGCCGCATGACGCGCCCGATAAAATTCCGCACCGGACCCATCATTCCGCCCGAAGCGGCTCCGCTGAGAGCATTGACGGTGACCATGACGGTGATGTGCTATCTCGCCTGCCTCGCCATCGGCGCTCTCATCCTCATTGACCGCGCCGTTGATAGCTGGACCAGCGGGCTGTCGCGCGAGGTGACCGTGCAGGTGCGGCTCATGCAGAATGCCGACATTGACAAGGAACTGGCCAAGGCGAAAGTCCTGTTGGAAACAACGGTTGGCGTCACCAACGTCGAAGTTCTCGAACGCGATGCCGGCGCCAAGCTTCTGGAGCCATGGCTTGGCACGGGCAGTCTCGATGACCTGCCGATCCCGCGCCTCATCCGCGTCACCATCAATGAGACGGCCACGCCGGATTTTGTTGCGTTGGATAAACAGTTGAAAAAATCCGTGAGCGGCGCAAGCCTTGATACCCATAGGCGATGGGAGGCGGAGCTCACCCGCATGGCCCGGGCGCTCTCAACCCTTTCCTATGCCATTCTTGCCCTCATCGCCATGTCGGCCATTGCCATGGTGATCTTCGCCACGCGCACCGTGCTTGATGCAAACCGCCAGGTGATTGATGTGCTGCATCTCGTGGGCGCCAAGGACAGCTACATCGCCCACCAGATTGACAGCCGTTTCCTGCGCACCGGCTTCATGGCGGGACTGCTCGGCGTGGGCCTCGGCGTTTTAACCTTCTTTCTCCTCGGCCTTTCCGGAACCATAGGGGCCGGCGGCGTGGCCGATGCCAGCCGCGGCCTGTTGTTCGCGCCGCCGGAAATTGCCGTGTGGAGCTATGGCATATTGTTCAGTGTACCGATCATTGCCACGGTGATCTGCCTCGTCACCTCGCGCATGGCGCTTATCCGCATGTTGAGAAGCGTGCTGTGATTGCCTTTCGCTCGCTGGCTTTCAATGTCGCCTTTTATTTGAATCTCACGCTTTTCCTCGTGCTGGGCGCCGGATTTTTTATAGCCCCGCGCAAATGGTCAGTGCGCGCCCTTCAGGCCTGGGCCAGCACCTCGCTGTGGCTGCTCAAGGTAATCTGCGGCACGCATATCGAGGTGCGCGGCAAAGAAAACATTCCAGTGGGGCCCATTCTGGTGGCGGGCAAGCATCAGTCCGTCTGGGAAACCTTCGCCATCCTTCCCTGGCTTGATGACCCCTGCATGGTGCTGAAACGGGAGCTGTCGTGGATTCCCTTCTTCGGCTGGTTCATCTTCAACTTCCGCATGATCCGGCTGGAGCGCGGCGCCGGCTCGGCAGCACTTCGCAAGCTTATGGCGAGGGGGCTTGAGGAACTCGCCGCAGGCCGCCAGATCGTCATCATGCCGGAAGGCACGAGACAGGCCCCCGATGCGCCGCCCGCCTACAAGCCGGGGGCTGCGGCACTTTACGGCACCCTGGGCTGCGCCTGCCTGCCCTTCGCCGTGAATTCCGGCCTGTTCTGGCCCCGCCGCAAATTCCTGCGCTATCCCGGCACCATCGTCCTGGAATTCCTGCCACTCATCCCCGCAGGCCTTCCCCGCAAGGCCTTCCAGGAAAGACTGCAAAACGACATCGAAACCGCCACGGCAAGGCTGGTGGCCGAGGGCCGCGAGACAGTACGAATCAAGAACATTTCTCGACTCTGACCCGATTTTGCGGTACTATCTCCCTCAGGAATGGCCGAGGCCGTCATGGATCAAAGCGTAGGTATTCTCGATCCCATCTCGCAGGAGATCTGGGACATGAAGTATCGGTTCAAAGAGGCCGATGGCGCCATCCATGACCAGACCATCGAGGATACTTGGTGGCGCGTGGCCCGCGCCGTGGCCGAGGCCGAAGCGCCATCCCTGCGCGAAACCTGGGCCTCTTCCTTTTACGAGGCGCTTTCAGATTTCCGCTTTTTGCCCGCCGGCCGCATTGTGGCGGGTGCCGGCACCAGGCGCAGCGTCACCATGTTCAACTGCTTCGTCATGGGCACCATCGATGATTCCATGCTCGGCATATTCGATGGCCTGAAGGAAGCGGCCCTCACCCTGCAGCAGGGCGGCGGCATCGGCCATGATTTCTCAACGCTCCGGCCCAAGGGCGCGCCGGTCAAAGGCGTGGGCGCTGATGCCTCGGGACCCTTGAGCTTCATGGATGTGTGGGACTCCATGTGCCGCACCATCATGTCGGCAGGCGCGCGGCGCGGCGCCATGATGGCCACCATGCGCTGCGACCATCCCGATATCGAAGCTTTCATTGCCGCCAAGCGCGATCCGCTGCGGCTCCGCAATTTCAATTTGTCCGTGCTGGTGAGCGATGCCTTCATGGCCGCGGTGAAGGCAGACAGCCCCTGGACCCTGCGCTTTGCCGGGCAGGATTACCGCACGATTTCGGCCCGCGGCCTGTGGGACCAGATCATGCAGTCGACCTATGATTATGCCGAGCCCGGCGTCATTTTCATTGACCGCATCAATGCCCAGAATAATCTCGGTTACTGCGAAACCATTCACTGCACCAACCCTTGCGGCGAACAGCCCCTGCCCAGCTATGGCGCCTGCCTCTTGGGCTCCATCAATCTCACGCGTTTTGTGAAATATCCGTTTGAGGCCAATGCCTCAATCGATGAAGCGGCTTTGAGCAAGACCGTGGGCGTGGCCATCCGCTTTCTGGATGATGTGGTTGACGTGTCGAACTATCCCCTTGAACAGCAGGCACAGGAAGCCCGCGCCAAGCGCCGGCTTGGTTTGGGAATGACCGGCCTTGCCGACGCGCTGGCCATGTGCGGCCTGCGCTATGGTTCGGCCGCTGCCGCCGAAGCCGCAAACGCCTGGGCGAAAATCATCGAGAACGCCGCCTATAAAATGAGTTCGAAGCTTGCCGCCGAGAAGGGCTCATTCCCGCTCTTCAATGCGGAGGCCTATTTGAAAGGCGGCCATGCCGCAACACTTCCCAAAGCCATTCGCCAGGACATTGCTTCATCGGGCCTGCGCAACGGCCTGCTCACCTCGATTGCGCCTACCGGCACCATTTCGCTTTTCGCCGGAAACGTCTCGAGCGGCATCGAGCCCATTTTCAGCGTGAGCTACGAGCGCAAGGTGCGGCTCGCCGACAACAGCCGCATGACGCTGCGCGTCGATGACTATGCCGCGCGGCTCTGGTGGCATCTCAAAGGCGCCGACACACCGCTGCCGCCGGCTTTCATCACCGCCGATGATCTCACCCCGCATGAACACCTCGTCATGCAGGCGGCGGTTCAGAAGCATATCGACAGTTCCATATCGAAAACCATCAACGTGCCCGAGGACTGCGATTTCGAAACCTTCAAGGATGTCTACAGCGAGGCCTATGACCTCGGCCTCAAGGGCTGCACCACCTTCCGCCCCAATGACGTGACCGGCTCCGTGCTGTCCACCGCCTCGGTGACCGAAGACAAGGATGTGACCGTCATGGAGCGCGACCCGGCGCTCAACGGCATCACCTATAAATTGAAGTGGCCCGAAACCGACCACGCCATCTACATCACCATGAACGACATCGTGAAGGACGGAAAGCGCCGCCCCTTCGAGATCTTCATCAATTCAAAAAACATGGAGCACTTCGCCTGGACCGTGGCCCTCACCCGGATGATTTCCGCCGTCTTCCGGCGCGGCGGCGATGTGTCCTTTGTCGTCGAGGAGTTGAAGGCGGTGTTCGATCCGCGCGGCGGGCAGTGGATGGAAGGTCACTATGTGCCAAGCCTGCTCGCGGCCATCGGCGGTGTCATTGAAAAGCACATGATTGAAATCGGCTTCCTCGAGCCCCGGCAGAAACTTGAGTTCGTGGCCACCGCAAGCACCAAAAGGGCCTCCTGTCCGCGCTGCGGCGAGCCCGCGCTGGTCTTCCAGGAGGGCTGCGCCACCTGCCTCTCCTGCGGGTTTTCTAAGTGCAGCTAAAAAGGGCTTGCATTTGAATCAAATTTGTTCTATGTTTGTTCCTATGCTGATACACGGTTCACCCATCGCGATAAACTTCCCCCACGGCTCCCAGGACAACGAGCGTTTCTGGTACTGGCGTGGGCGTTCCGGCAAGAAATACATCCACTCCGTCTACGCAGGCGATGCCTGCCCGCCGCTTCCCGGCGCCATCTTTGTGGCCGTCCGGCGCATTGGCCACTTGCGGACCGTTGTCGCCATGGGCCGCTTTTCACCCTTCTGGGACGGCGCGTCGTCCGAACTGGCCGGGGTGGACGCCGATGAGATTCATGTTCATCTCTTAGCCCGCGACAATGCGGCGGCCAACGCCGTGCTGAGCGATCTCCAGGCGGCCTTTGTCGAAACCCGCGAGGCTGTGAGCCTGGCCGCTTAAAGATTTAACTCCGCGCCGATGGCTTCCAGCGTCTTGTCGTGAATGCTCATCTGCCGGAGGTGCACCAGCGTGTTCATGACATAGTCCCGGCAGTGGCCCATCTTCCCTTCGCCCTGCATGACATGCTTCATCAGCTCCGCATGCGACAGCTTGCCCGCATACTGCTCATGGGCCCGGTCGACGATGTACACCACCGCCTCGACTTTTTCATCGCCACCGAGAAGTTCAACCGTCTGGGTCACTTCCAGATAGACTTGGCTCACCTGTTCGCGCGCGCGCAGATAGGCAAGAGTCGCTTCCCATTTTGAAGGCTTGATCTGAAAGGCCACGCCCACGCACGAGCCACCCCGGTCAAGGCCCAGCACAAGGCCGGGCAGGGCTTCAGTGCCCCGGTGGTGCAGCGAATAAACGCACAGGCTGCGGTGAAAGCCGCGGATGCGTCCATGGGCCTGCGATTCAAATTCAAAACCCGGCCGCCACATGAGCGACCCATAGCCAAATATCCAGCGCTGTTGCATGCTTCAATCTAACCCAAGGGAATCAAAAAATCATATGGCTTCGTCGGCAAAACGCCCATGGTACATGTTCTATCCGCTCGCCGGAATGATCCTCTTGAGCATCGTCTGGTGCGGCTACTGGTTCATTGCCTTTTCCGGAGCTAAAGAACTCATACAGGCAAAGCGCCTCGAATTCGCGGACCGGGGCATGGCGCTCGCCTGCGCCCGCGAAAGCTGGGGCGGCTTTCCCTTCCGCTTCGAATTCCAGTGTGACATTGCCTCCCTGCAATTAACTCACAACGATGAAACG
This sequence comes from uncultured Hyphomicrobiales bacterium, assembly GCA_902826365.1. GTDB lineage: Bacteria > Pseudomonadota > Alphaproteobacteria > Rhizobiales > Aestuariivirgaceae > Aestuariivirga. Next base: position 14,128 of record CADEEO010000025.1, read on the forward strand.
CGCAAAATCGAGTCAACAAAAATCCTCGCCATCGCCCAAGCCTATAATCCCCTCCATGTCATTCTGCTCGTCGACGGCCCCACCTCCATTGACCAGGCAACGGTCATCCATGACCGGGCCCTGATTTCCGTGACGGTTGGTCTCGACAGGGATTGGGATGCAAGTTTGGAGACGGCTAGAGTGAACGCCAACGGCCTGTTTACCGCCGACCAACTGAAACTCTTCGCCAGAAAAGTAAACGGCAGGCTCGATCTCGCAGCCGACACCAAAGAGCTCACCGTGATCCAGCCGGACAATCCGCCCATCACCGTTTCAAGTGCGGAGTTGGTCGGCCACACCAGCGCCGCGCTCCTCGCGCAACGGCGCCTGGCCGGACATTCCCTCGACATAAGTTCGCTTAAAATTTCCCAAGGCCCGGTTGATTTCGCCGCCACTGGCACTGTTTCACTCGATCCCCAGCACCGGCTGGCAGGCAAGCTCTCCAGCCAGACCAACGACATCGACGGCGTGATGAAATTCATTGAACCCATCTTCGCCTTGAACGAACAGGACAGCGCGACGATAAAAAATCTCGTAACCCTGACGGGCAAGGACCCCGCGACGAACACCACAAAAGCGGATTTCAGCGCAAAAGACGGCGCGCTCTACTGGGGCCTGTTCAAGCTCGCTGACCTCACGCCGCTCTATTAACGGTGCTTGGGATCGCGGCCAAAGTCCGGTGCTGCCGTTTCCTGTCCGGCGGCGATGATGTTCCGCCGCACTTCGCGGGCCCGGCTGAAGAGATTGAAAAGCGTTTCGCCGTCGCCCCAGCGGATGGCTCGCTGCAGCGCCGACAGGTCTTCCGAAAACCGCCCCAGCATTTCCAAAACCGCTTCACGGTTGTTCAAGAACACGTCGCGCCACATGGTGGGATCAGAGGCGGCAATGCGGGTGAAATCGCGAAAGCCGCCGGCGGAATACTTGATCACTTCCGAATCGGTCACCTCTTCAAGGTCCGCCGCAGTGGCCACCGTGTTGTAGGCAATGAGATGCGGCAAATGGCTGGTGATCGCCAATACAAGATCATGATGCTCCGGCGTCATCAACTCCACGTCGGAACCGCAGGAATGCCAGAACTTTTCCAGCCGCGTGACGGCAGAGGCATTGCTGTCGGGAAGCGGCGTGAGGATGCACCACCGCTTGAGGAACAGGTCGGCAAAACCGGAGGCAGGCCCCGATTGCTCCGTGCCGGCAATGGGGTGTCCCGGAACGAAGTGAACCCCCGCCGGCAGATGCGGCGCCACATCGCGCACCACGGCACCCTTGACCGAACCTACGTCCGTGACGATGCTGCCCGGCTTCAGCGCCGCACCTATGTCCTGCGCAATGGCCCCGCAGGCGCCAACCGGCACGCAGAGAATAACCAGATCGGCATCTTTGACGGCGGAAACCGCCGTTGCATAAATGCTGTCCACCAGACCGAGCTGCACGGCAGCCTTCCGCGTCGCCTCGCTCTTCGCATAGCCGGTAATGTGCGTGGCGATTTTTTCGCGCCGCATGACATGGGCGAGCGACGAGCCGATGAGGCCGATGCCGATAAGCGCCACGCGTTCAAACTGCACGCTCATTTCAGGAAATCCGTGAGTGCCGAGACGACGGCACGGTTGGCCTCTTCGTCGCCGATGGTCATGCGCAGGCATTGCGGCAGGCCGTAAGCTTCCATGCGCCGCAGGATGATCCCGTGCTCATTCAACCAGACATCGGCCATCGCCGCTGTTTTCTTTCCGCTGGCAGCAAAATGAATAAGCAGGAAATTTCCCACGCTCGGCGTGACTTTCAATCCCAGCGACTGCAACTGATCCGTGAGCAGGCCAAGCCACTTCTCATTATGCGCGACAGCGGTTTCAATAAATTTCTGGTCGCCAATGGCGGCCACGCCCGCCGCCATTGCCGCCGCGCTCACATTGAAGGGCCCGCGAATGCGGTTCAGCACATCGGCCACATGGGCGGGACAATAGGCCCAGCCCAAGCGAAGTCCCGCAAGGCCATAAATTTTCGAGAAGGTGCGCGTCATCACCACGTTGCCGGACGTCGCCACAAGCTCAAGACCAGACTCGTAATCATTGCGCCTGACATATTCCGCATAAGCCGCATCGAGCACCAGCAAGGTCGTTTTCGGCAACCCCGCATGCAGGCGCTTCACTTCGTTGAAGGGCAGGTAGGTGCCGGTGGGATTATTCGGATTGGCAAGAAACACCATCTTGGTCCGTGGGCCCACGCATTTCAGCATTTCATCGATGCTGGTCGTGTGATCGACTTCCGGCGCAACAACCGCCTTGGCCCCGTTGGCGGCGATGGCGATAGGGTAAACCAGAAACCCGTACTGCGAGTAAACCGCCTCGTCGCCGGGAGCCAGATAGGCATGGGCCAGAAGCTGCAGCACTTCATCCGAACCCGCGCCGCAAACGATGGATGCGGCATTCAATCCGTAGCGCTCCGCAATTGCCTCGCGCAGTTCCGTGGCGGATCCATCGGGATAGAGCGCCAGCAGATTGCCCCTCGACGCATAGGCCGCCATGGCTTTCGGTGACGCGCCAAACGGCGACTCGTTGGAGGAAAGCTTGTGAATCTTGGCGCCCCTGGCCGCACTCTTGCCCGGCACATAGGGCGAAATATCAAGAATGCCCGCCTTGGGAAGCGGGTGAATGGCGTCCGGCTTCAGGCTCATGATTTGATCTCAAAGGGCGAAGGATAGCGCCCCGCTACTTTCAGGCCGAGCAGGGCATTGGAGCGGTTGAGGCCGACAAGCGGGCTCTCGTGATCAGACAGGAAGCCCGGCAGGCAGGACACACGGCGCTGCCCCAGCTTGATTTGCCACAGCGGCGCCGGCGAAAAATCCCGTGGCAGTTTGCCATCGCTGATGATCAGGGTTTCATCATCGCCCGTGGGTTCCGACGGCGAGTGCCCGAAGACCAGGAGCTTGGGAACCGTGTCATCCCGCAGGAACGGCAAACATGCGACAACCTTGGCTTGGCCAGCCTTGCCCTCGGCAAAGGCTTCAACCCAGGGCGATTCCGTTTCAACAACGCAAATGTCGCCCGGACTCGCATTGACCTGCATCAGGGCCTGTGCTTCGTCGCGGTATTCCTCCACCGGAAGGGTGCCGAAATAGTCCCGGATGCGCAGCCGCAAGCCCATCGAGGCGTTGAGCTTCTTGCTGATGTGAACTGTGATGTCCGCCTGGCTTTGGGCCGAGCGCGCCAGGATGTTTCGCCAAAGACGCACCAGAAGTTCCGGCGGCACAAGGCTTGCCTGCCGCGACAGGAGCCGGCGCAGGATGGCCGCTTCGCGCGCCGGCCGGAAGGCCGAGCCGCCAAGGCCGCCATTTTTTGACTTGATTGCCCGCACATGCTCGGTGGCGGCAAAGCGCCGTTCAAGCAGGTTTACCAGGCCATCATCAATGGCATCCATTTCGCGGCGGATGTCTTCAAGCTCAAGGTCTGATCCAGCTGGTTCACTCATGGTCTTCAATCTCTATCGTACTCCGGCAGCCCTGCAGGCGCCGCTCCAACAGGATTGGACCTTCATACTTGGAGCCGCCGCAAAAGCAAAGGCTTCCCGTTATTGCCCGCCATCGAAGCGGGCGGGGGCGGGCAGGAGGGCGGGCTTGAAGCGCGGCATCAGGCGCCGCACCCGTTTCCCCGAGGAAAAGGCATAAACCTGTTTCACCGCCTCGACGATAATGACGCCTGAGAACCGGGAAGTGATCAGGTCGCCTACCCGTTCAATGGCGCTGGCCCCAGAATGGACAAAGCTCCTTTTTGTAGGCGGCATTTGCAGCGCGTGAGACCACGAAACCGCTGAAAATTGCGCCTCCTTGAGCAGGCCCGAAAGCTGGGTGCGCGAAAACGGCTGGCCATAGCCAAAGGGCGAAGAATCGAAGGCCGCCCACAGGCCCCGGCGGTTCGGCACCACCAGAACCAGCCGGCCCTGCGGAGCCATGACCCGCCAGGCCTCCTGGAGCATCTCGATGGGGCTGTCCGTCAGTTCCAGCCCATGAACCACAAGGGCCAGATCAACCGTGCTTTCCAGCAGCGGCAGGTCAAATTCATCCACCAGGGCCGATTGCACAGCGCCCTCCCGTGGCCAGTGAATAACCCCCTGGCGGGCCATCATGAAGGCAATGGTCCGTTTGGTTTCGGAAGCGAGATCGTCAAGATAGGGTGTGGCAAAACCCATGCCCATGACACAGGCATCGCTGAGCGAACCCAGCCGCGGCTTCAATTTCGCCGAAAGCAGGCGGCGAGTAGCATTTCCCAAAGGACTCGCGTAGAATTCACGCAGTTCAACAACATCCATGATGGCAGGTTTTAACGTTTAACGCGCAAACGGTCATCAACGAAGAAAAACAGGGTTAGCAAATTATATGTCCCATCTCGATATGCGCCAATTCATGTGCCGCTCCGACAACTATGGCGTCATCGTTCATGATTCCGAAACCGGGGCCACCGCCTCAATTGACGCGCCCGACGCCGAGGCGGTGGAGGCGGAGCTCAGGAAATTTGGCAGGCAGCTCACCCATGTTTTCACCACCCACCACCACGAGGACCATGTCGCCGGAAACTTGCGGCTCAAGGAACTCTTTGGCTGCAAGATCATCGGGCCCAAGAACGAGGCTGCAAAGATTCCTGGCATTGATATCGCCGTTGCAGGCGGCGACACATTCAGCTGGGCGGGCCGTGATGTGAAGGTCTTCGATTGCCCCGGCCACACGAAGGGCCACATCGCTTTCCACATTCCATCGGAATACGCGCTTTTTGCCGGCGACACGGTTTTCGCCATGGGCTGCGGCCGCGTCAACGAAGGCACCATGGAGGAGATGTGGCATTCCGTTAATCAGTTCCGCACCCTGCCGCCCGTCACCTATGTCTATTGCGGCCATGAATATACGGAAGCCAACTGCCGCTTTGCCCTTTCCGTTGAACCGGCAAACCGCGACCTGCAGCAGCGCTCCATCGTCGTCGCGGCCCAGCGCGCCAAAGGTGAAATGACCTGCCCTTCGACCATTGGCGATGAACTGAGGACCAATCCCTTCATGCGCTGCGACAGTCCTGATATCCGCCGGCTTCTCCAAATGGAAACCGCCACTGACGCCGAGGTGTTCGCCGAGCTTCGCCACCAGAAGAACAGTTTCAAGTAAAGTTCAGCTCTTCCGGAAAATCATGTCCTTGGCGGCGATTGCGGCGCCCACGGAAATGAGCAGGCACGCCACGGCAATGGACCAATGAAATTCCGCATAACCGAAGAGCAGAAGCACAAGGGTTGAAAGCAGGGGAGCGGCGTAGGAAGAGGCGCCAAGAACCATGATGTCGCCATGCTTCAGGCCGTAATCCCAGGTATAAAACGCGGCCCCCAGGGGCAGGAGGCCAAGGCCCGCGACGGCCAGCCATTGGGTGGGGTTCTGCGGCCACACCGTTTGCTCAAACAGAAGATGAGAACCCAGCGACAGCAGCGCCGCGGCAAGGCAAAATCCTGAAATCACATCGGTTGGCACATGGCCAAAGCGCCGGGCCAGCACCGAGTAGCCCGCCCAGATAATGGCGCAGGGAAGGGCGAGGAAATGGCCAAGTTTAAGGCCTTCGCTCAAGCCTAAGCCTTGCCCGCGCGTAATCACCAGCACCGCCCCGGTCAACCCCAGCACGACACCCAGAATGTGATGCGCCTTTAGTTTTTCGCCAGGCAAAAATGCCGAGAAAACCACCAGGAAAAGCGGCCAGAGATAGGCGATAAGGCTGACCTCGACCGGCGGCGCATTCCGGATCGCGGTAAAATAGATGAAGTGGTAGCCAAAAAGGCTGGCAATGCCCAGGGCCCAGAGCCGCCATTCCTGATGCCTGAGCGTGGCCAGTGCGGCAGGGCGGGCGGCCCACGTCGCGGCGCCCATGAGCCCGCCAATGAAAAAGCTCATGGCCGCAAGCTGGAACGGCGGCACGCTGCCGGAAGCCGACGTAAACAGGGCCAGGAATGCCCACATCAAAACTGCCGTGAAACCGATCAGCGTTGCAGTTCTGCGTGACAAAGAAAATTCCTCAAATTGCGAAGCGCGCCGGAATATGGCCAAGCCGCTGGCTGCGATCAAGCCGGTTCTTCAGCCGCGTTGGGGTTTGCAGCGGCTCTTGAATTGAGGAGCTTGCGCCAAAACACGCTGATCAACACGGCTCCCACGATAATGCCGCCGCCCCAGAATGCGGCCTCTCTTGGCTGCTCGCCAACAAAAATCCACGGCCATAGCGGATTGATGACCGCATCCAGCATGGCGATGAGCGTGAGCGTCACGGCGGGAACCGAATGGGCCCCCTTGATATAGAAAATCAGGGGGATGGCCAGTTGGAGCGTCGCCATGGCCGCCAGCAGAAGGACTTCGCGCAGGCCCACATCGAAACCGCCGCCCGCATGCCCTGCTGTAAATCCCAGAAATCCCGCGATGAAAAACGACATGATGCCGCCAAGGCAAATCGACGGCACCATGTCCACATTGCGGTACCTCCGCAGCGCCAGGGTTTGCCCGGCAAAGGCCATGGGAACACAGATGGAAAGAAACAGGCCTAATGTGGAGAGGTTGGCTTCAAGCCCGTCCCAGGCGATGACACCGACACCGAGAAGCGCCAGGGTCGCCGCAATCCACGCCTCAAAGCCGGGCTTTTCGCCCGTAACCCATGGGCTGAGCAGTGCGGCGAACAGGGGCGAGGTAGCCCCGATGACAGAGACCGTGGCGGTGCTCACCAGCGTCAGGGAAGATACGTAAAGCGTTGACCCCAATGCAAAGAAAAGGGCCGATGCGAATAGGGCTACCCTTGGTATGTCGAGAAATTTCCGGAAAGCCCCGCGGCCATAGACGGCGACGAGGTAAACCATAAGGCCAACGGCCATCCAATAGCCGCGCCAGCAATTGAGCTGCCAGCCGTCGAGGCCCGGCATGATGCGGACAAAAACCCCTGAAAGGCTCCATCCAATGGTGGCAAGAAACACAAAGAATACGCCCGTGCCGTAACTTTGTTCAGATGTCCCCAATATTGCCCTCGCCGCCGTTCAACTCTAGCCAACGTCAGACCGCACGCCGAACACCAAAAATTACGGCTCAGAGAATCAGGCGCGCAACTTCAGATTGTCGGCATCATAGGGACTTTCCGCGATAACGCTAGCCTTGAACATTTTATCAAGAATTTTGATTTCCAGTTCAGTATCCAGAGTTGCAAACTCGGGACGCACCATGCCGAGCGCCAGGGACTTGTTCACCCGCCAGCCAAAGCCGCCGTTGGTGGCGCGGCCCGCCAGCTTGCCCTTGGAATAAATCGGTTCCGATCCCCGCGTATCCGAGTCCGCATCGGTGACCCCATGAACTTCCATGGTGACAAAATTCCAGTTCAGCCCCTTCTCGCGGCCCGCCACCAGCGCATCCCGCCCAAGGAACTGGCCCTTGTTGGGATGCACGAAACGGTCAAGGCCCGACTCGTAAGCCGAGTACTCGATGGAAAGTTCGCGCGGCACCAGGCGGTAGCTCTTTTCAATGGAGAGCGACGACATGGCCTTGATGCCATAGGGCTTGATGCCGAATTCGCGGCCCGCTTCCATCAGCAAGTCAAACAGCGCAACCTGCTGCTCGATAGGGTGGTGGAATTCGAAACCCAGTTCACCCACGAAGTTTACGCGCAGCGCATGGCAGCTTGTGTGGCCAACGGAAATGGCTTGGCCGGAAAGCCAGGGGAAGGCTTCGTTGGAAAGATCCGTTGCCGTCAGCTTCTGCAAAACTTTGCGCGCGTTGGGGCCGGCCAGCACCAGAACGCCAAGCCGCGTTGTGATCGGGTTCAGCTTCACCGATCCATCTTTCGGCAGCAGCTTGTAAAGCGTATCATGGTCATGGCGCTCAAAGGCGCCGGCGGACACGAGATAAAAACGCCCCGGCGCCCATTCATAAACCGTGAATTCGGCCCGGACCCCGCCAAGCTTCGTCAGCAGGTGGCACAGCGCGATGCGCCCCATCTTCTTGGGAATGCGGTTGGCGAGGATTGAATCCAGCCATTCCCGCGCGGCCGGCCCGGACACTTCCATCTTGGCAAAAGCCGACATGTCCTGAAGCGCCACATTTTCCATCACATTGCGGCACTCTTCACCCACATAGCGGAATGCGTTGGAGCGGCGGAACGACCACTTCTCGACAATGCGCCCGTCATCGGTCGGCGCCGCATGATTGTGGTTGAGCAGCACATTTGGCCGGTCGAGATCCTTGTCCGAAAGCGAGTAGCCCTTCGGCGCAAACCAGCCCGGCCGTTCCCAGCCATAAACCGAACCAAACACCGCGCCCAGATCCTTCATCCGGTCATAACACGGCGTGCGCTTCAAGGGCCGCGCCGCCGCGCGCTCTTCTTCCGGGTAATGCATGGTGAAAACATTGGCGTAAGCTTCTTCGTTCTTCTCTTTCAAATAGCCTTTCGTGGCATAGGGGCCAAAGCGGCGCGGATCGACACCCATCATGTCGATGGTGGGCTCGCCGTCGACGATCCATTCCGCCAATTGCCAGCCCGCGCCGCCCGCCGCCGTTACGCCAAAGGAATGGCCCTCGTTCAGCCAGAAATTTTTCCGGTCCCAGGCCGGGCCGATGATTGGCGAACCGTCCGGCGTATAGGCAATGGCCCCGTTGTAAATTTTCTTGATGCCCAGTTCACCGAAAGCCGGGACCCGCGTGATGCAGGTTTCAATATAAGGCTCCAGGCGGTCCAACTCGCCCTGGAACAATTCATATTCGCTCTGCTCGGAAGGCCCATCCACATAGCAGCAGGGCGCGCCCTTCTCATAAATGCCGAGAACAAAGCCGCCATTCTCTTCGCGCAGATACCAGGATGAATCCGCTTCACGCAGCACGCCCATTTCCGGCAGGCCCTTGGCCTGGCGTTCCTTGATCAGGGGCGAGGGTTCGGTGACGATATACTGGTGCTCGACCGGAATGACCGGAATATCAAGCCCCACCATCGCCCCCGTCTTGCGCGCGAAATTGCCGGAGCAGGACACGACATGCTCGCAGGTGATGTCGCCCTTGTCGGTCTTGACCAGCCATTCGCCCGAGGCAAGCTGCTCAATGGCCGTCACCGTGGTGTTGCGGTAAATCTCCGCCCCCCGGCTGCGCGCCCCCTTGGCCAAAGCCTGGGTCAGATCGGCAGGCTGAATATAGCCGTCATCGGGATGCTGGATGGCGCCGAGGACCCCATCAATCTCGCACAACGGCCAAAGCTCCTTCAACTGCTGCGGCGTGAGCTTGTTGACCTTGACGCCGATCGTCTCGGCGATCCCCGCATAATACATGAATTCGTCCCAGCGGTCCTTGGTGCGCGCAACACGGATGTTGGAAACTTTCCGGAAGCCCACATGCTGGCCGGTTTCCGCTTCAAGCTCGCCATAGAGCTTCACCGAATACTTGTGAATCTGGCCCACCGAATAGGACAGGTTGAAAAGCGGCAGCAGCCCCGCCGCATGCCAGGTGGAGCCGGAGGTGAGCTCCTTGCGTTCGACCAGGACAACATCACTCCAGCCTTTTTTGGCGAGATGGTACAGCGTCGAAACGCCAACCACACCGCCACCGATAACAACCACCCGCGCCTGCGTTTTCATGGAAATTCCTTTGGACCTGGAAACTCGATTTTGGCCACATTAGTGAGAGAAATTCAACAGACGTGAAGTGGAGCGACGGGGGCAGGGCGGAATCCGACACGGGCGCTAGCTCTTCGCAAGCCCCATGTGGCGGATAATGAAGGAACTCAGCGCGCTCACGTCATCCCGGTCGAAAACCGGAACCGGGGCGCCGGCAATGGCTGATGTGGCCGCGATGGCAATAATGGTGGGGTCGTCGCCGGCGAGACGGGGATGGTCAAGCGCCAGATTGCGAACTTCGATCTTGTCATGGCCGTCGCGCTTGTAGCCCTCGACGATGACAAGATCACACGGCTCCAGCTTTCGCAGGATGTCATCAAGGCTGGGTTCCGCCTCGTTGCGCAGTTCGTGAATGATCGCCCAGCGCCCGCTTGAGACAACTGCCACTTCCGTTGCCCCCGCCTTGCGGTGGCGGAAACTGTCGCGGCCTTCATGATCAATGTCAAAGGAGTGGTGCGCATGCTTCACCGTCGAAACGCGAAGCCCGCGGCCTGTGAGATCAATCACCAGTTTTTCAACCAGCGTGGTTTTGCCGGCGTTCTTGAACCCGGCCACGCCGATGATTTTTTGTTTCATGCCGCACCCAAAATCTGTGCGGCAATCCGCAGGTCTTCCAGCGCGTTCACATTGAAAAAAGGATCATAGGGTTTATCGGGCCATTCCACTTTCTGCGCCGCTGCCCTTTGGGCCCAATCCTTCACTCGGAACAAATTGTTTTTCGCTATGGCGCTCTGAAGATCATCCAGCAATTCCGTTTTCCACGCCCCGATGATGTAGTGCTCCTGATCACCGGAAGCTGCAATGGCCGCACCTCTGACCACAGCTTTCTCCAGGAGCTTTGCAACGAGATTATAGGGCAGGAATGGCGTATCGGAAGGGACCGTCACCAGTACGCCCGCTTCAGCATTTTTCGTAAACTTGAGCGCCGCATGCAAACCCGCCAGCGGCGTCGTCAAAGAGGTCAACACATCAGGAATAACGTCCAAACCAAACTCTGAAAATCTGTTGGAATCGCCATTGGCATTGATCACAAGCTGGTCGACCTGCGGTTCAAACTGCTCGATCACATGCAGAACGAGAGGCTTGAAAGCCAGTTCAAGAAAGGCTTTCTCGCGGCCCCCCATGCGGCTGGACTGGCCCCCCGCAATGATGGCGCCAATGATTTTCATGATCCCATGTGCGCATAGAGCCGCTGCGGCGGCAGCCATAGGGTGATGTCATCCCCGCCGGTGATGATGCCTTCCCGTTCAACCCAGGCCGTGACGCCGCGCTTGTGCATGCCGGAAGGAACAAACCCCGCTTTCGGTTCAGGATGATGCTGCGCCACCACATCAGCCACCTGGCGGCAGGGAAAATTTTCCATGTCCACAACGATGGTGGCGCCCGATGGAAACTGCAGCCGGGTGGATGGCGGCAGCAGCGTGAGATCAGGAATGCCTGCGGTTACGATATTTGCTCCCAGCCATTCCGCTTTCATTTCCGGGATGCCCATGAGGCCGGCAATTTCGGCGAGCTCCTCTTCGGACACAATGGTGAGCTGCCTCACATTGCGGATGTCCGTATCCCTTGCATACTGCTTGATCGTGCGGATATCCGACTTTCGCGTCAGGCCCGCATGCATGTCACCCTTGATGCCGGAAAAAAGCAATTCAAGGTGAGGCACGTCGGCTTTTTCCAGCCCCGCTTCGCGGTCCCCGCCCAGAAGCAATTTTCGGGTCCGGCCAACAAATGGCGCTTTTGACAAGAGTTGCGGCAAGAGTGGCTCCCATTCCTGTGATTTTGGCCTATACAATAGCCATGTCTTACGCTGAATTTGAAGAGTTCATGGACCTTACGGGGCTTCTTTGCCCCCTGCCAGTGCTGAAAGCCCGGAAACGACTGGAATCCATGCGGTCCGGCAATGTGCTGAAGGTCCTTGCCAGCGACCCCATGTCCGCCATAGACATGCCGCACTTCTGCAACGAACAGGGCCATGCCCTTCTCACCAATTCAAAACAGGGCGACGTGTTCACCTTCAGGATCAAGCGCAAATGACCTTCGATTTCGGCAGTTTCAACAATTGGGGCGCCCTCAAGAAGGTGGCTCTCCGGACCCCCGCCGTGGCCTTTCACAGCGACACCAGGATCGATGCCGAATGGGAAAAGCTCAACTACCATTCAAGGCCCGACCTGGCTGAGGCAAAGCAGGAATTCATTGCGGTTGAAGCAATCCTCGGCAAGACCGGCGCTGAGGTGATCCGGCTGCCCGACGGCGATGGCCTGACGCTTGATTCCCTCTATACCCATGATGCGCTGGTCATCACCCCCCGGGGCCTTGTGCGCCCCCACATGGGCAAGCCCGCCCGCCGGCTCGAGCCCAAAGTCAATGGCGCCCATCTCGAATCTTTGGGCATTCCCGTCATTGGCGAAATCGCCGCACCCGGCCAATTGGAGGGCGGCGATCTCGTCTGGATCGACCGCAACACCTTGCTGGCCGGCGTTGGCTACCGCACCAATCAGGAGGGCATCCGCCAGCTTTCAAAGCTTGCCGGCCCCGATGTGGAAATCCTTGCCTTCGACATGCCCCATTACAAAGGCAGGTCCGACGTTTTCCATCTCATGTCATGCCTCAGCCCGCTCGATGCGGATTTGGCCGTTGTTTATCTGCCCCTCATGGCGGCGCGGCTGGTGGAATTTTTGGAGTCGCGGAGCATCAAATTCATCGAGGTGCCCGACGATGAGTTTGAAACCATGGGCTGCAATGTGCTGGCCCTTGGCCCCCGCCACGCCATGATGGTGGAGGGAAATCCCGAAACCGAAAGGCGCATGCGAGCCGCCGGCGTGAATGTCGAAGTGATCAAGGGCTATGACATTTGCCGCAAGGGCGAGGGCGGCCCCACCTGCATGACCAGGCCCCTCGTCAGGGCTTGAGCAGGCCGCGCACTTTTTCCGAGAAGCCGACCGTTACGGAACCATCCGCATGTTCAATCAAGGGACGGCGGATGAGCGACGGGTTACGCAGAGCGAGAGCAACCGCTTTCTTTTCGGTGAGATTCTCCGTGTCCGCTGGTGAAAGACCGCGCCAGGTGTAACCGGCACGATTGATCATCTTCTCCCAGCCACCCAACGCACTGGACCATTTGGAAACTTGCGCGGAATCAAGAGGCGATTCCTTCACGTCAGAGAAACTATGCTTGAGGTCATTCTCATCAAGCCATGCTACTGCCTTCTGACAGGTCGAACATTTCTTCAATCCAAAAACCTTCAGCTTCATTGTTCACCTGTTGAGGGAAAGGGTCTTGTCGGTGAAAGCCTCCGCACCGCCCGTGATCTGGTCAGTGAAGGCCTTGAACAGGCCTTCGATCATGGCTTTCTCGATATCCCTGACGATGAACACCATGCGCGTGGTGTCATCCCCGTCCGGCCAGTTGGGCAGGCGCACCGGCGGATGAAAGACATGCTGCACGCCGTGCAGAACTATTGGCCGCTCCGGCTCATCGGTCATTTTCACGATGGCCTTCATGCGCAGCATGTTGGCCCCGTGGTAGGATTTCAACAGCTCCATGAAAAGCTCAAGCCCAGCCGGGCTGATGGCTTGCTTCTCGGTGAAGCTGAACGAGCGGATATGCGCGTCATGGCGCGACACGTCATGGTGATGGTGGCGGTGGCGTTTCTCCGCCGTCTCATAGGCTTCCGCCGCCAACCATTTCCGCACATCGGCGGTTTTCTTTTCCGGATCAAACAGGCCCATGTTGAAAAGTCGTGGCGCCGTTGCTTCATTGCGGTGCGTTGTGAGCAATCGTGCCGCTGGATTGAGCTTGCGCAGGCGGGCGATGATTGCAAACAGCATGTCTTCCCCCTCACGGCCCGAGAGAAGATCGACCTTTGTAAGTACAATGCGGTCGGCAACGGAGACCTGCTTGACCGCTTCGGCGTGCGCATCAAGCGTGGCCCAGCCATTGAAGGCATCAACGACTGTCACAACCCCTTCAAGGCGGCAGCGCTCAAGCAGCGTCGGCTCGCTCATCACCGAATGGAGCACGGGAGCAGGGTCCGCCAGACCCGTTGTTTCAATGACGATACGGTCAAAGGCTTTCACCTCGCCCCGGTCCCGCTTGCCCAGCAGGTCATTCATCGTGTCGATGAGATCGCCGCGGATGGTGCAGCACAGGCAGCCTGACGCCAGCTCGATGATGTTCTCGTCGGATTTTTCAACCAGCAAATGATCGAGCGACACCTCGCCGAACTCGTTGATGATGATGGCCGCGTTGGACAGCATCTCGTCCTTCAGCAGCGCATTGAGCAACGAGGTTTTGCCCGCGCCGAGAAAGCCGGTGAGAATGGCAACGGGAAGGGGAAGGCCGTTCATGCCCTGTTTTCCCGCTTTCCCAGAAGGCTTGATGCGACAAGAGCGGCAAGAACAATGCCGCCTCCGGCATATTGATTGAGGGTCAGACGCTCGCCAAACAGCAATCCGGCACAGGCCGTGGTGACAATCGGCTCCAGGTTGTAGAAAGGCGCCACGGTTGAAGCAGGCGCAAAGCGCAGGGACAACATATGCAGCATATAGGCCGCGACATAGACAGCGGCAACGCCCAGAAGGAAATGGAACCCCGCCACCGTCCCGGTCCCGCCGGGAAGCATTTGCAGGGTTCCCCCGCTCACATAAAGCGCAATCAGCAGGGTGGCAGGCCAGATCACGATGTGCACGAGGCTGCCAAACACAGCAGGCGTAAGGTACTTTGAGATGGAGCGCCCGGAGAAAAACTGCATCACACCGGCCAGTGAGGCAAGTGTTGCGAGTCCGATGCCGCGGACATCAAGGTCGCCGAAGCTCGGCCCAATGGCCACCACCAATCCGCCAAAGGCAAAAATCGCAATGCTGATCCGTAAGAATCCGGGGAACTTTCCTTCCACCACGGGCGAGGCCAGCATGATCAGAACCGGGAAGGTGAAAAAGATGATGACCGCAAGGCCGATGGGAATGAACTGGACCGATGCCAGATAGGACACCGAGATCACCAGGGTGGCAATAGCCTGTCCGGCAAATGCGGCCATCGCAGAGCGGGGAATCCGGAAGCTTTCACCCTGCACAACGGCAATGAGCGCAAAGACAACTGCAAGAACTGAAGTTCGGAAGAATGTCGCTTCAACGGGCGGAATTCCGTTTTCGAAAGCTCCCCGGACAAAGTTTGGGACAAGGCCATAAATACTGGCCGCCGCCAAGGCGCAACCAACTCCAAGCCTGATCCGGCTGATCATTTTTTCAAAGCTCAGTTGGCCGTTTTCTTGATTTTCTTCTTGCCTGGTTTTTGTCCGTCTGACCCCTGCGCCACCGGAGCCTCCGCCTTAGGTTTCGGCTCCGGATCCTTTGAAACAGCCGCGATCTGGGCAAAGGCCCCGGGCGTCATCACATCGCACGGCGCGTTCTGCGAACGGTAGTCAGTGCACAAGGCCTGGCTGGTGGGCTGGTCAATGTTCCAGAGCATGGCGGCAAAGCCCTGTTTGTTGGGCATGCGCACGACACCCGCCTTGCCCGGTGCATCCATGCCCACCGGGCTGATCAGCCGGCCGCGAAGCGCCATGTCGGCTTTTTGCAAAGTTTCATAATTGCCGAATGAGATGCCCCATCCCGCAAGCTCCTTGGCGCGCACGGCCGTAACAGGCGGCTTCTTCTTGCAAACGGTACTTGTCAAATCCGCCGGCACAATGGCACCCAGCGGCGTGTCGGAAATCTGCGCCACGCGCGAGCGGCTCGGCAGGCTTCCTTTTGAAAATCCGTCCGTCAAAACCGGCTTCGCAATTTCCTAGCGGCCTCCCGAATCGGACGCC
>CADEEO010000026.1:0-27438 GCA_902826365.1 uncultured Hyphomicrobiales bacterium
TGACCACGGACATTGGCAGGCGGGCATATGAACACCGCGAAGGAATCGTGAAGGGTTTTACTAGCCGATATGGTTTGCGGCGGCTTGTCTACTATGAGGAATTTCCACTTTTCATGGACGCGGTTCAGCGTGAGAAAAACATCAAGCATTGGCCACGGCAATGGAAGATTGAATTAATTGAGAAGATGAACCCCGACTGGAATGAT
This sequence comes from uncultured Hyphomicrobiales bacterium, assembly GCA_902826365.1. Lineage (GTDB taxonomy): Bacteria > Pseudomonadota > Alphaproteobacteria > Rhizobiales > Aestuariivirgaceae > Aestuariivirga. The sequence goes on from CADEEO010000026.1 coordinate 207, forward strand.
CTGTTTCTCAGTCTGGCCTAAGCAAGGAGATGACCGCGTCAAGCGCGGTCATGATGAGAGTTAGAACAGCAGTTATCAATGTTCTCTAAGGCGCAACCTGGAAAGGCTGCGCTATGTGCGGGCTGGTCTTTCTGAACTCGCCGAGGATATGTGAGAACAGCGCCACCAGCACGACCCCGCCGCCGATGAGCGTGGGCACGCTTGGCACTTCATTGATGAACACCAGCACCCAGAATGGCGTGAGCGGAACTTCAAGGGCGGCAACCAGCGTGGCCTCCGCCGCCGGCACGCGCCGCGAACCATAGGCATAGAAGATCAGGCCCGCCGCATTCTGCAGCACCCCGAAGAGCGCGATGAGCCCAAGCTCGTAAGGCGTGACGGCAAGCGAGCCAGCAAACCAGAAGCAGATGAAAGAGGTGATCCAGGCGGAAGCCCCCATGGCGGGAAGCATCGCCACCTCCCGGTGCCGCCGCATGATCACCGTGAAGCAGGCCATCGACAGCGACATGATCACCGCCAGGAACTTGCCGAACATGCTGCCGCCCCAAGGCGAACCCAGAAGCATGATGGTGACGCCGGCAAGCGCCACCGCACTGGCGATCAGCGTCGAGCGGCTGGGGCGTTCGCCGATGAACAGGTAGGCGAGGCCCGCGGTGACAAAGGGCACGGTGGCGTAAATCACCATGGCATCCGCCACGCTGGTATAGCGCAGCGCGCCAATGCCCGTGATCATGCCCAGCGAGGACAGGCAGGCAACCGCAAGGGCTGGCCAGCGCAGCCCGGCGAGGATGCCAAGTGCCCGGCGCCCTTCCGAAAGAAAGAAGAACAGGAAGACTGCGGCGCCCGAAAATATTCCGCGCCAGAACAGCAGGGCCATCAATTCACTGGGGATGAGGCGGACGAAAATGCCGCTTGAGGACCACGCCAGGGCGGCAAACGCCACCAGAATCAGGCCGAGTCTATGTTGCTTTTGCTCCTGCAATGTCATGCGCCCTCATAGGATTTCCCCCGTAGCTCCGGCAAGGCCCGTAAACCTCATGGCAACCCTGCTTGCCACGATGGGCTTGACGGATTCGGGGGTTTCCATCATGGTGCGCGCCATGAACACCGCCCCCCATCATGCCGTTAACGTTTGCGGCATAATTATTATTTGCTAGTTGAAAAACTGCTGGCAGGGCGCCGCTTACTTAAATTTGTCTTAAAGCGTTTCCCGGGCCGGCTGAAACCCGTGGAAAAACAATGACCTTGCGCCTTTATAATACGCTCACCCGACAGAAGGAGGACTTCAAACCCCTCGATGCTTTGAACGTGCGCATGTATGTCTGCGGCCCCACGGTCTATGATTTCGCCCATATCGGCAATGCCCGCCCCATCATCGTGTTTGACGTGCTGTTCCGGCTGCTCCGCCATCTCTATGGGCCAGATCATGTCACCTACGTGCGCAACATCACTGACGTGGATGACAAGATCAACGCCAGGGCGCTGCGGGATTTTCCCGAACTGCCGCTGAACGAGGCCATCCGCCGCGTCACTGAAAAAACCGCGAACCAGTTCCAGGCCGACGTGAAAGCCCTGGGCTGCCTTGAGCCCACCGCGCAGCCTCGCGCCACGGAATTCATCGACCAGATGATCGCGATGATCAGCACGCTCATCACCAAGGGCCACGCCTATCAGGCAGGCGGCGAAGTGCTGTTCAACGTGGAATCCATGAAAGACTACGGCGCGCTCTCCAACCGCAAGCTGGAAGACCAGCAGGCGGGCGCCCGCGTGGCGGTGGAAGCCCACAAGAAAAACCCCGGCGACTTCGTGCTGTGGAAACTCTCGAGCGCCGAAGAGCCGGGCTGGGAAAGCCCGTGGGGGCGCGGCCGTCCCGGCTGGCACATCGAATGCTCCGCCATGAGCAAAAGCTATTTGGGCGAAGTCTTCGACATCCACGGCGGCGGCCTTGATCTGATCTTCCCTCATCATGAAAACGAAATCGCCCAATCCCGCTGCGCCCACGGCACAAAGAAAATGGCCAACATCTGGATGCACAACGGCTTCCTCCAGGTCGAAGGACAGAAAATGTCCAAGAGCTTGGGAAATTTTGTGACGATCAATGAAGTTTTGAATGACTGGCCGGGCGAAGTTGTGCGGTTCAACATGCTTCGAACGCATTACCGCCAGCCGATTGATTGGACCAACACGACGACTAACGCGGCACAAAATGAGATGGAAGAGTGGGTGCTCAAAATTGACGATAAGTTTGGTCCAAACATTGGGGCAAGCAAATCTGTTTTGCCAGTCTCATCCGAACTTGTAGAAATTTTATGCGACGATCTAAATACTCCGGAAGCTATCTCGTTTCTACGTCACAAGGCAAAGAGCAACGGAAGTAGTGCAGAAGCGGCAATGTCTTTTTTGTGTGATTGCGAGTTCTTGGGGTTACTAGATAGGCGAAAGCTTGGTCTAATTTCGCGAGAGTATGGCGGCGCGGTAACGCCGGAGCTAATGGTAAATTCATTTGATTTGTATCAGAGCTACAGAGCAAAGATTCACAATGGACTACCGGGAGCTGTTGAGGAATTCAAAGCTAGGATAACTGAGTTGGGCGGGGCTGTTAAGCTTCATCCCAATGGCGCGATTGAATTAACCCAGGACAAGACTGAGGCAAGCCAGATAAAGTTACTTATAGAATCTCGCAATACTGCCCGCAATGCGAAGGATTGGGCGGAAAGCGATCGCATCCGCGATGAACTCGACGCCATGGGTGTTTCGATCAAGGACAACAAGGACGGCACGACGAGTTGGGAGGTCAAGCGATGACCCGCGAGCACATCTCCCTCTTCGACACCACGCTGCGTGATGGCCAGCAGACGCCCGGCGTGGATTTTTCGCTGGACGACAAGCTGGTGGTGATCGACCTGCTAGACAAGCTCGGCGTTGATTACATCGAGGGCGGCTATCCCGGCGCCAACCCCACGGATACGGCGCTGTACAGCGAAGAGCGCAAAACCAGGGCGACCTTCACCGCCTTCGGCATGGTGAAGCGGGCAGGGCGCTCCGTGTCCAATGATACCGGCCTGCAAGATTTAATCCGCGCTCATTCCAAGGCCATCTGCTTTGTGGCGAAGTCCTGGGACTACCATGTGCGCGTGGCTTTGGGCTGCACCAATGAGGAAAATCTCGACTCCATCCGCCAGTCCGTGGAAGCCGCCGTTTTCGCCGGCAAGGAAGTGCTGGTTGATTGCGAACATTTCTTCGATGGCTACAAGGCCAACCCGGACTATGCACTGGCCTGCGCCAGGGCGGCCCATGATTCCGGCGCGCGCTGGGTGGTGCTCTGCGACACCAACGGCGGCACCATGCCCACCGAAATTTCCGAGGTCGTCCGTGCCGTGACGAAAACCGTTCCCGGAAGCCATCTCGGCATCCACGCCCATAATGACACCGATCAGGCCGTGGCCAATTCCTTGGCAGCGCTCGATGCGGGCTGCCGCCATGTGCAGGGCACCCTGAACGGCATCGGTGAACGCTGCGGCAATGCCAATCTGGTTTCGATCATCGCCACCCTCGGCCTGAAAAAATCCTACCGCGACCGCTTCACCATCTCAGTCGATGACGAGCGCCTGCAGAATCTGACCCACGTGGCCCGCGCCTTCGACGAATTGCTGAACCGTGCCCCCAATGCGCAGGCACCCTATGTGGGCAAGAGCGCCTTTGCCACCAAGGCCGGCATTCACGCCTCGGCCATCGTCAAGGAGCCGGAAACTTACGAGCATGTGAAACCGGAAACCGTTGGCAACCGCCGCCGCATGCTGGTGTCTGACCAGGCGGGAAAATCAAACCTGATTTCCGAGTTGCACCGCGTCGGCTTGAATGTATCGAAGGATGACAAGCGCCTCGACGCGCTGCTGCGTGAGGTGAAGGAACGCGAAGCCGTGGGCTATGCCTATGATGCGGCCGATGCTTCTTTCGAAATTCTGGCGCGGCGCACCCTGGGCAGCGTGCCCCATTATTTCGATGTTCTGTCCTTCCGCGTCATTGTCGAGCAGCGCGGCAACGAAATGATTTCCGAAGCCGTGGTGAAAGTGAAGGTGGAGGACGAAACATTCATCAACGCGGGCGAGGGCAATGGCCCGGTCAATGCGCTCGACGTGGCGCTGCGCAAGGACCTCGGCAAGTTCCAGCCCTATATCAACGATCTCGAGTTGGTCGACTACAAGGTGCGTATCCTCAATGGCGGAACCGGAGCCACAACCCGCGTGCTGATCGAAAGCCGTGACGGCAAGGGCGACCGCTGGTTCACCGTGGGCGTATCCCCCAATATCGTCGAAGCCTCGTTCCAGGCGCTGTCGGATTCCATCATCTATAAACTGCTGCGCGAAGGTGTTACCGGCAACAGCTGACATGCGGGATGCTCATGTGACCCATGCCCGTTCCCTGATTGCCGCAACAGGATAGCGCCGTTAAACCCCGGGGCATGACAGCCATCGAACAGACCCCCAAAGCCGGACTGACCTCTGCCGAAAAGGGCGTTCTTTACGCTATTTGCGCCCATCTCACCTGGGGGGCCATGGCGGTCTATTTCGGTTTTATGCGCCATATCTCGCCCGTGGAAATTGCCGTGCACCGGGGCCTCTGGGCCATTCCCTGCGCCGCCCTGATCATCTGGTGGCTTGGTCAGTACAAGGATGTTTGGCAGGCCGTTGCCTCGAAGCGTAATCTTGCCATTCTCACGCTCACCGGCGCCATCATCGTCTTCAACTGGGGCTTCTATGTCTGGTCCATCGAGGTGGGCCGCACCCTGGAAGCCAGCCTCGGCTACTACATCAATCCGCTTCTGAACGTGGTGATGGGCTACCTGTTTCTGGGTGAACGCTTCACCCGCCTGCAGATCGTGGCTCTTGTTCTGGCCGTGTTTGCAGTGCTCATCCAGACCTTTGCGGCGGGCGTATTTCCCTGGCTTGGCCTGATGCTGGCCACGAGTTTTTGCATCTACGGTTTCCTGCGCAAGACCATTGCGGTGGGCCCCACCCAAGGTTTCTTCATTGAAGTCTGCATCATCGCCATCCCGCTTTTGCTCACGCAGGTCTGGCTTGTGAACACCGGCGAATCCCATTTTGGCGGAACCTTGCCCGACACCCTGTTGCTAATGGGCCTGGGCCTAATGACGACATCGGCGCTGGTGTTCTTCGCCCTGTCCATAAAATTGCTGCGCTATTCAACCGCCGGCCTGCTGCAGTACATCTCGCCGACCCTGGTATTCCTCACCGCAGTGCTCATCTTCGGCGAGCCCATGGACAAGTGGAAGCTCCTGTCCTTCGTCATCCTCTGGATAGGCCTCGCGATCTATTCCTGGTCGGCACTGCGCGACGAAAGAAACCGCCGGCGCGAAGCGGAGACTCTTGTCTAGAGAATTTTGCGCAGCGGCTCCAGCGGCACTTTCTGGTGGCTGTTGGCCAGGCGGTATTCAAACGCCGGCACCACATCGTCGGCGGTCTTCACCACATCCATCTTGAACTCCATGCCCTCGCGGATGAAATTTTCCGCCCGCATGTGTTTCAAAAGCGTGAGATAAGGCTCCCAGTAGTTCTCGATGTTGCACAGGATGATCGGCTTGGCGTGCTGGTCCAGTTGCGCCCAGGTGGAAATCTCGGTGAGCTCTTCCAGCGTGCCGATGCCGCCGGGCAGCGCCACAAATCCGGTGGAATGCTCGAACATGGACATCTTGCGCTCATGCATGCTCTTGGTGACGATCAGTTCGTTAACACCCGTGAGCATGCGCTCCTTGGTGCCCAGGAATTCCGGAATGATGCCGGTTACGTGGCCGCCCGCCTGGAGCACGGTTTTGGCCACTTCGCCCATGAGGCCGAGACTGCCGCCGCCATAAACCAGGCCAATGCCGGCCCCGACCATGGCCAGCCCGAGGGTTCTGGCCGCGGCCATATAGACGGGATTTTTGCCGGGGCCTGAGCCGCAGTAAACACACAGATTTTGGGTCGGTTTTATCAAAACTTCTCGCCTCATTTTGCTGGCTGCAGCAATCCTTTGCTGATTCGCCGCATTGGTCTTAATAATGTGGACGATTCCTATTATCTAATAGCCTATTCGCCGCAGTTGCGGCTATGATCTTATATTCATGATTACGGACGGCCCACGATGAAAATGAACCCTCTCGCAGTCTTCACCGGCCTCACCCTGGCCACATTCGGTGCCCTTGTTTACGTGGAACGGAACACTGGTTCCGATGAGCCGCTCACCACCACCGCCAAGGTTGAGCCGCTGGCGGTTCCGGAAGCCCCTAAACCCGCTGATCCCGTGATTGCCGAGCCAGCCCCTGCACCAGCCCCAGTGGCCGAGCCTGCACCAGCCCCTCCCACGGAAGTAGCGAAGGTCGAGGAACCGCCACTGGTTGAGCCGCCAAAGCCCGCTGAACCCGTGATCGCAGCAGAGCCCCCGGCAGCAGTAGTTGAACCACCAGCCGCCGCCGATCCCGTCGAAAAGGCCGAGATAGTCCCGACTTTTGACACGGTGCGGGTCGAGCCAACGGGCGACGCCCTGATCGCCGGGCGGGCCGCGCCCGGCTCGGAAGTGGTCGTCAAGTTCAATGGCATCGCCGTTGGAACGGCGGTTGCCAATGAGGATGGGGCCTTTGTGGTCACCCCTGACAAGCCACTGCCGACAGGCCCAGGGGCCTTGTCGATTGAATCCAGGAGCAATGAAATGGTCATTGCCTCGGCTGACTCCGTGGCCGTCGATGTGAAGGCCGGAGCCGTTGATACCCCCATGGTGGCGGTGCTGAAGCCCGATGAGCCTACCCAGGTTGTCCAGGTTCCGGCAAAGCCCGCCCTGCCGCCCTCCAAGACCGTCAATCTCGATACGGTTGATTATGACCAAACCGGAAACATCGTATTTGGCGGCCGTGGCCCGGCGGGCAGCAAAGTGCAGCTTTATGTTGATAATAATGCCTATGGCCTGGCCGATATCAATGACAAAGGCACCTGGTCCTTTGCCGGTTCCTCGCCGCTGACCGTCGGCCCCCATGCCCTGCGCGCCGATGAAATTGGCAGCGACGGGGCCGTGAAGAGCCGCATCGAAATGCCCTTCTACCGCGAAGAGCCTGCCAAGGTGGCGACGGCGCCTCCGGCCCCCGCTACGCCTGAAGCGCCCAAGCCCGTTGAGGTGGCAACTGCCCAGGAAATTCCGGCCCCGGCAACAACCGCCGAAGTGGCCGAAGCCGTCACTCCCGAAGCTTCAGCCCCAGCCCCTGCCGAAGCGCCAGCCGCAGCCGCACCGGCGGAAGCGGCCCCGGCCGTTGAACCCGCCGCCGATGAGCCTGCTGTAGTGGCAGCCCAGGTTCCTGCTGCGGCAGACCCTGCGGCGGAAGCCGCGGCCAAGCCCACCCAGGTCATCATCCAGCCCGGCAACAACCTGTGGAAGCTGTCCCGCCAGATTTATGGCAAGGGCATCATGTACACGGTGATCTACGAGGCCAATAAGGACCAGATTCGCAAGCCGGAGCTGATTTACCCCGGCCAGATTTTCCTTACGCCGGAAGCTGCCGCGGCAACGGGGCAGTAAAAGGTCGCAGACTTAATGAGCCGGAAATCGCCGACCAGCCCTGCGAACTTCGCCAGCGGCGACGGGAACCAATGGCAAACCCTGAAGAGCCTGTTGCCCTATTTATGGCCGGAAGGCCGCATGGATTTGAAAGTCCGTGTGGTCCTGGCAATGATCGCGCTGGTCGTTTCCAAGGTCATAACCGTACTCACCCCCTATAGCTTCAAATATGCAACCGATGCCTTGACGGCGTCGGGAAGTGCTGCGGCTATCGCCTTCAGCGTTCCGTTCTTTTTTGTCCTGGCCTATGGCGTAGGCCGCATTTCCATGGTGGCCCTGGCGCAGATCCGCGATGCCATATTCGCCAAGGTCGGCCAGCGCGCCGTGCGCGAACTCTCCATCCGCACCTTCCGCCATCTCCACGCGCTCTCCCTCAAGTTTCATCTCGAGCGCCGCACTGGCGGCCTGTCGCGGATCATTTCACGCGGCACCGCGGGCGTAGACACCGTGCTGCGCTTCTCGCTCTTCAATACATTTCCCACCGCCCTTGAAATCGCCCTTGTGGCCGGGGCGCTCACCTGGTCCTTCGGCTGGATTTACGCCGCTGTCATACTGGGTACCGTGGTGCTCTATCTCTGGTTCACCTATGCCGCCACCGAATGGCGCATCAGCATCCGCCGCGACATGAATGAAGCCGACACCGATGCCAACACCAAAGCCATCGACAGCCTTCTGAATTTCGAGACCGTGAAATATTTCGGCAATGAGGAACACGAAGCCGCCCGCTTTGACGTGTCCATGCTGCAATACGAGAAGGCGGCGGTGAAAACCTGGGTGTCGCTTGCAGTATTGAACGCCGGCCAGACCGTGATTTTCGCCGCTGGTTTAACGATTGTCATGGCCATGTCGGCCTACGCCATCACCAAGGGCCAGGCCACCATCGGTGACTTCGTGATGATCAATGCGTTGATGGTGCAGCTCTACATGCCATTGAATTTCATTGGCTCGTCCTACCGTGAAATCAAGCAGGGCCTGATCGACGTGGAAGGCATGTTCTCGCTGCTTTCGGTCAATGCGGAGATCACCGACAAGCCAGGGGCCGTTCCGCTCAAAGCCTCAAAGGGTGAACTCGCCTTCGAGAATGTGAGCTTTGCCTATGATCACGAAAGGCCGATCATCCGTGGCCTGACCTTCACGGTGCCTGCGGGGCATACGGTGGCCATCGTTGGCCCCTCCGGCGCCGGCAAATCGACCATCTCCCGTTTGCTCTATCGCTTTTACGAAGTGACCGCCGGCCGCATCACCATTGACGGGCAGGATATTGCCGGGATCACGCAAAAATCCCTGCGCGCCGCCATCGGCATGGTGCCGCAGGATACGGTGCTGTTCAACGACACAATCCGCTACAACATCCGCTACGGCAGGCCCGATGCCAGCGACGCCGAAGTCGAAGCCGCCGCCAAGATGGCGCAAATCCACAAATTCGTTTTGAGCCTGCCCAAGGGCTACGATTCCATGGTGGGCGAGCGCGGCTTGAAGCTGTCCGGCGGCGAGAAGCAGCGCGTTTCCATTGCGCGGACCATTTTGAAGGGGCCGCCCATTCTGGTTCTCGATGAGGCAACCTCGGCGCTCGACAGCTTCACCGAACAGGAAATACAGGCCGCGCTGCGCAAGGTTTCGAAGGGCCGCACCACGCTGGTGATTGCCCACCGCCTGTCCACCGTCGTCGATGCCGATGAAATCATTGTGCTTGATGGCGGCAAGATCGCCGAGCGCGGAACCCATGACAAGCTGCTGCGCAAGAAGGGGATTTATGCCGCCATGTGGAACCGCCAGCGCGAGGCCGATCAGGCGCGCCGCCTGCTCACCCAAGCTGAGACTGAAAAACTTAACGAATCTGAAGATCGCACGCCCGGCCGGCTCAAGCCTCCGGAAAACATTTACACACCATAATACCTTGTTAACTTTGCCAAAAAACGAAATCCACGCTAGATGAATCCCATGTCAATCGTTAACAGCATAACCTCGGCATTTGTGCCCATTCACCGCGAGGGCTATCGCTTCATCGCCATTTTTGCGGGCGTTACGCTTGTCTTGTTCTGGATGGACGTGAAAGCGCTGGCATGGCTCGGTGTTGTCGCCACCGCCTGGTGCGCCTATTTCTTCCGCGACCCGGAACGGGTGACGCCGCAGCGGGCAGGGCTGGTGATTTCACCTGCCGATGGCCGCATCAGCGCCATCGAAAAGGTCGTTCCGCCGCCCGAGCTCGATCTGGAGCGCGAGCCCACGACCCGCATTTCGGTTTTCATGAATGTCTTTGATGTGCATGTGAACCGTTCGCCGATCGATGCGAAAATTGCCAGGATCACTTACATCCCGGGCGTGTTCCTGAACGCCGAGCTGGACAAGGCGAGCGAAGACAATGAACGCCAGGCCTTCACGCTAGAGCTCGCCGGCGGCGGCAAGCTTGGCGTTGTGCAGATCGCCGGGCTGATCGCCCGCCGCATCGTAAAATTTGTGAACGAAGGCGAGCGCCTGGTTGCGGGTCAAAGGCTTGGCCTCATCCGTTTCGGCAGCCGCGTTGATGTTTATTTGCCCAAGGGCGGGAATCCGCTGGTTGCAGTCGGCCAGTGCGCCATCGCCGGCGAAACCGTTCTCGCCGACCTCGCCTCGCCCGAGGGCGAACGTCCGGCAAGGAAAAGCTGACCGTGGCCGCGGATCTCGAAATTGACGTTCCCAAGAAGCCGGACAATGGCAGGCGCTTCAAGCAGGTGCCTGTCCGCTTCCTCCTGCCCAACCTCATCACCCTGCTGGCGCTGTGCAGCGGCATCACCGCTATTCGCCTCGGCATCGAAGGTCGCTATGAACTGGCCGTGAGTGCGGTCATCGTTTCCATTGTGCTCGATGCCCTTGATGGCAGGCTGGCGCGCTTTCTCAAGGGCACCTCGCGTTTCGGGGCGGAACTTGATTCCCTGGCCGACTTTGTGAATTTCGGCGTGGCCCCCGCGATCCTGATCTATCTCTGGTCGCTCAATGACTTGCGCACCATGGGTTGGGTGGTGGCCCTCATCCTCGCGGTGTGCTGCGCGCTGCGGCTGGCCCGCTTCAATGTGGCCCTGGACGATAAGGATAAACCCGAATGGTCAGCGGGATTCTTCAGCGGTGCTCCGGCGCCGGCGGGAGCGGGGCTTGCCATGTTGCCCATGTACATCGGTTTCCTTGGCTTCGTTGATGACGGCCATGTCTATTCGGAATTCATTGCGCCCTATGTGGTGGCCGTTGCTCTCCTCATGGTGAGCCGTGTGCCGACTTATTCGGGCAAGACCATGCGCCCGCGCGTGCCGCGCGATCTGGTGCTTCCTATTCTGGGCGGCGGCGCCTTGGCCATCGTCTGCCTTATCGCCTTCCCATGGGAAACGCTCACCTTGATGGTGTTGGCCTATCTGGCCCTCATCCCTTTCAGCATGCGGTCCTATCGCAGGTTCAAGGCCAGCGATCTCCAGGCTAAAGACACCTGACCAGGTCAGCCCAGAGGTCATAGCCATCTTCGATGCCGGCCGACAGGCGGAACACGCCGTCGCCCATGTAGCCGCGGAACCGCGACGCCGCTTCCGGGCCATGGCGGAACGTCGACTGCTCTATATCATCGGTCCCGATCCAATAGATGAGGCTGCGGAGATGGCCCAGCGACACGGCATAGTGGATGATGTCGAGCTGCTTCACCATGCGCCGCGCAACCGCCATGCCGGCCTCATGGGTCTGAAAGGTCATCATGCCGGAGAAATTTTTCATTTGGGCTTTGGCGAGCCCATGCTGCGGATGGGAGGCAAGCCCCGGATAGAACACCCGCTTGATGGCCGGATGGCCTTCAAGGCGCGTTGCCAGCGACATGGCCGCCTCCTGGTGCGCCTTCATGCGCAGCGGCAGCGTGGCGGCCCCGCGCATGATGAGCCAGGCATTGAAAGGCGAAAGCACGCCGCCGAAATGCACCGTTGCTTCCAGGTTGAGCGCATCGAGGTCCGCCTTGCGGCCGAGCACCGCCCCGCCCATGGCGTCGCCATGGCCGCCGATATATTTTGTGAGCGAATGGACCACGAAATCCGCGCCAAGGCTCAAGGGTTTCGTGGCGATCGGCGTGGCGTAGGTTGAATCAACCACCACATCGCGCACTCCCTTTTCATGGGCAAGCGCCGCCAATGTCTTGATGTCGGAGATTTGCATGGTGGGGTTGCTCGGCGTTTCCAGCCACAGCATGCGGGTGTTGGGCCTGATTTCCGCCGCAACGGCCTTTGCGTCCGTCATATCCGCGAAGGACGCTTCGATGCCAAAGCGGGGCAGGGTGTCGCGCGTCAGTTCGGCAACCCCCACATAATTTGAATCGGGCATCACCAGATGATCGCCTTTGCTTAAGCGCCCGGCAATCAAGGCATGGCTTGCGGCAACGCCTGAGGCATAGGCCAGCGCTGACTCGGCTCCCTCAAGGGCCGCCAATTTCTGTTCAAGCTGGCGCGTTGTGGGGCTGGAGACGCGGCCATAGACGAAACCCTCATAATCCTTCTCATCGCGGGCCGAAAAACCGGTGACATCGGTCGGCGCAAAAGTGGCGGACATCACAAGGTTTGGCGACGATGCCCGCGTTGTCGGGTCAACAAACTCGCCGCCGTGAACCGCAACCGTCGATTCATGCAAAGGGCCGCTGTTTTTACCTGTGCTAACCGTCATGATCTCTTCCTGCATTCCACCAAATTATGCTTTATGTTGGCCGCCATTGGGCGAATCTGCAACTGACTAGAGGCGGCATCTGTTATGCAGGATTGGGAGGAACAGCGAGAGTTGTTTCCAACGCGGCTGCGGTCGGCACGGCGGCCGCCGGCACGCCCGCGGCTGCGGCCCAATATCTTTGCAAGATTGGCCCGGTATTGCGTTGCCAGGTCAATGCCGGTCCTCTTGATCGCGGCATTTCTCATGACCGCTGCGGCTACCTTGGCAGCGCTTGGCACTGGTTTTGATTTCGGCCGCCCCGTTGAAATACCGGTCGACCGGGCCGCCCAAGCAGCAAAGGCGCGTTACCAGGCTGAATTTCCCGCCGTTGCCTCGCTCATGGTCGTGCGGGTTTCAGCCGAGGACTCCACCCTGTCCCAGAATGCGGCGCAATTCATTGCCCGGAAGCTGCAAGCGAATGAAGCCAACATCGAGCAGGTGTTCATCCCGGGGCTTGGCGCCTTTTATGACCGCTTCAGTTTTCTCTATCTCCCCCCCGGCGACATCAACTCCCGGGTGGAGCGCGTCAAGCGCCTGAAGCCGCTGTTTCAGGCCATTGCCGCCTCGCCAAATCTTGCCGGGCTTTCAACCCTGGTGAACCAGGTCGCCGAAGCCGTTCAAAAAGGCCGTTCGCCGCAAGGCCTTGAAAGCCTTTTCGTGCAAATGTCTGACGCCATCAAAAAGCAGGTGTCGAATAAACCAGTTCCATTGGACTGGGCACGTGTGGCAGGGCTGCGGATTGAAACAAAAAACAAGGAATGGGTGGCTGTCGTTCAGCCACAGGCGGGCAGGTTGCAGGAAGCCAGGATTGCCATCGAGGCGCTCACCGCGTCCGTGTTGAAATCAAGGCCCGAGCTGAAAATCACCAGCGACTTTCCGCCTGAGGCAAAAGCAAACACCTCCGGCAGCAGCGGGCGCCAGATTGTTGTGTGCCTGCTCCTGTCGCTTCTGCTTTTTCTTCCCCTGGTCATTGCCTCGCTGCGCAACCTGTATTCCATCGTGCTTTTCCTCGTGCCGCCTATTGCCGCAATCACCGCAGCATTTGCACTAGCTTCCTTTGCGGCGCCCGTGCTGGATCAAACCATCGCAACCCTGCTGTTTGCGGTCCTCCTGCCGGTCTTGGGCCTCTCAATAACCATGGCAGCGGCCTTGCGAAAGCCGGGGAAAGCAGGTTCAGGCACGTCGCTCATCATGCTGGCGGCCCAGGAGATGGGACCGCTCATTCTAACCTTGGCCGGGATGGTTTGCGCGGCCTGGCTGCTGTGGTCGGTTATGGGTTTTTCCAGCATTGCGCGGCTTTCCGTCATTGTCATTTTTGCCGCCTTCACCGGGTCGGCGGCGGCGCTGATGCTGGTTCCGGCCCTCGCCTCGCTCATTTCAAAGCCGGAAGGAGAGCCGCCGGCGGATTTTTACGATCAGGCGACAGCCCAAAACCTGCGCGCCATCTGGCACAAGCTGCGGCCGCCCCTGACTTTCCTGTTGATCGCGGCGTCGCTGTTCTGCATCGTGTTTTTTTCATCCCTGAATTTTAGCGCGTCACGCATTCCCGGCGTTGAAGCCTCCAGCGCATCGCGGGGGCTGCAGTTCACCGTTGAAGGGGAGGCTGCCGCGGCGAAGTTGGTGGCCGATCTCCAGCAAATCCCGGAGGTGGGAACGGTGCGCTGGATGGGAACATTCATGCCGCAGCAAGTCGAGCAGAAGCGCAAAATACTGCAGGACCTTGTGGGGGCCATTCCAGGCGTGAGCGATGGCGCCGCCGTCGGCCCCTACGACCTGCTCGAGAATCTGCGCGGCATTGAAGCGGGATTGCGCGTCATTTCCGACGGTGCGGGAACCGATGATGGCCTGCGCGCCAGCGCCCACGACCTGCGCCGCTCTCTCGCCGTTCTGGCCAGCACCAGCGAGAAGCCCGAGTCGACCGCCGCGGAGCTCGAGCGGCTTCTGTTTTCAGGTTTTGGCGAACTGACAAAAACCGCCGACGCACTGTCGCGCCTGACCGCCCCGCAACTTCCGGATCTCGATCAAAACCTGCGGGCGCTCTACGTGGCGGATAACGACAGGTGGCGGGTTGAGGCCTTGCCCAAGCGCCTGATATCGGCCGCTGCCTTTATCGATGCAACGAAAAGGGTGGATGCCATTGCTCTCGGACCCCTGATGATCGAGCAGGCGGAACTGCGGTCCCTCGCATCAGGCTCCAAATCAGCCCTTGCATTTGGATTTATATTCACGCTGCTCATCACTCTCGCCTATTTGCGCAATATTGTGGATTGGCTGATTGTCGTGGCATCTTCATTCCTGCTCCTGCCGCTCTACGCGGCCTTTATCGTGACGACGGCAACGGCAGTCAGTCCGGCAACGCTTCCCGCGCTGGTCATGACCTCATTGTTTGGCGTGACGACGGCGCTGCTCTTGGTGGCCAGGAAACGCCAGCCGAAAATTGCCGAGCTTGCCATTCTGCTGCCGATGGCGGTGATCATAGCAATCGTCCTGCCAATCCGCTTGCTGCATCTGCAGGAATTTGAATCCTTTACCGGCACGCTCATCATGCTTATGGCGGTGGCAACTGTTTTCAACCTGACGGTCGTGCCGCAGATTTGCGCTTGGACCGATGGCTGGCGCGCGTCAGGCCCGCGACTGGACGAGGCGGGCCTCGCTGCCAAGCCCCGTGAAGATTTCGGCGACGATGTCTTTTGAGGTCATCGCCGCATCTTCATATTGTTCGGCAGGGCTTGCATGGCCGACAAACCGGTCGGGCAGGAACATGGTGCGGATTTTGCAAGGCCCGGAGAACAGGTTGTGGCGGGCGGCGAAATGCAGAACCTGCGTGCCGAATCCGCCAATGGCGCCTTCCTCAATGGTAATGAGAACTTCATGCTCGCTGATGAGTTGCCGGATGAGGGCTTCATCCAAAGGCTTGGCAAATCTGGCATCAGCCACGGTGATCGCAAGGCCGCGGGTGGCAAGCTCATCGGCCGCCTTCAGGCATTCCTGCAACCGCGCGCCGAGTGAAAGAAGCGCGACCCTTGTTCCTTCCCGAACGATGCGGCCCTTGCCGATCTCCAAGGGGATGCCAGCTTCCGGCAGATCCACGCCCACGCCTTCGCCGCGCGGATAACGGAAGGCGCAAGGCCCGTCATTGATCGAGGCCGCCGTTGCCACCATGTGCACCAGCTCCGCTTCGTCGGAGGCCGCCATCACAACCATGCCCGGCAGGCAGGAGAGATAGGAAATGTCATAACTTCCTGCGTGGGTGGCGCCGTCCTGGCCGACCAGTCCCGCCCGGTCGATGGCAAAGCGCACCGGCAGTTTCTGCAAGGCCACATCATGCACGATCTGGTCATAGGCCCTTTGCAGGAAGGTGGAGTAAATCGCGCAGAAGGGCTTGAAGCCTTCGGTGGCGAGGCCCGCCGCAAAGGTCACCGCGTGCTGCTCGGCAATGCCCACGTCAAACATGCGTTCGGGAAAGTGCTTGGAGAACTTATCCAGGCCCGTGCCCGATGCCATGGCCGCCGTGATGGCGACAATCTTCTCGTCCTTTTCGGCTTCGGCGATCAGCGCCTTGGCGAAGACATTCGTATAAGTCGGCGCGTTGGTTTTGGCTTGCTTGATCGCCAGCGTTTCAGGATCAAATCCTGATATGGCGTGATAGTTTTCTTTGTCGGGCTTTGAAAACGGATGGCCCTTGCCCTTTTCCGTCACCACGTGCACCAGCACCGGGCCCAGTTGCTTGGCGTCCCTGACATTTTGCAGGATGGGCACCATCGTCGCGAGATCATGGCCATCGACGGGGCCTACATAATAAAAGCCAAGCTCCTCAAACAGGGTGCCGCCGGTCAGCATGCCGCGGGCATATTCATCGGCCCGCCGTGCCGCGGTTTGCATGGTCTTGGGAAATTTCTTTGCCATCTGCCTGGCAATGCCGCGCAGCGACAGGAAGGGCCGCGATGACACCAGCCACGAGAGATAGTTGGTCAGCGCCCCAACCGCCGGTGAAATCGACATGCCATTGTCATTAAGGATCACGATGAGGCGCGTATCCAGCGCCCCGGCGTTGTTCATCGCCTCATAGGCCATGCCCGCACTCATCGACCCATCGCCAATCACGCAAACCACATGATTTTCATTCCCGCGCAGGTCACGCGCCACCGCCATGCCAAGGCCCGCCGAAATTGACGTCGAGCTGTGGGCCGCCCCGAAGCTGTCGAAATTGCTCTCGCCCCGCTTGGCAAAGCCATAGAGCCCGTCTCGCTGCCGGATTTTCCGGATGCGGTCCCGGCGGCCCGTGAGAATCTTGTGCGGGTAGGTTTGATGGCTGACGTCCCAAATCACCCGGTCGTCCGGCGTCTTGAAGACATAATGCAGGGCGACCGTGAGCTCCACAACGCCAAGGCCTGCGCCAAAATGCCCGCCGGTGGTTGCCGCCGCATCAATGGTTTCCGCCCGCAGTTCGGCAGCCACCTGGGCGAGGTCGCCTTGCGGCAATTTTCGCAAATCGGCAGGCAAGTGGATGGTGTCCAGAAGCGGGGTGGAAACAGGCATGCAAACTCGCAATTTCAGCGCCAAAATGCACTTTTAGGCACTTGAAACCCAATCGGCAATGCCTTTCCAATACAGCCGTTCGGAAAAGGCTACGACGAAAGTCAATGGCGACAATCGTAAAAACTGGTGCTAGCATTTGCTGCATGAGCCAAAAAATTTTTGGCATTCGAGACCGTAAAAATAGAATCGTAAATAAGGGAGTAAGCAATAATGAACATGAACTTCAAATCATGGCTTGTCGGCACCACCATGCTGGTCATGACCGCCACCGGTGCCTTCGCCGAAGTGGTATTCAACCGCGGAAATTCCGCCGATCCGGAATCGCTGGACCCGCACAAGACCTCAACCGTCTATGAAGCCCACATCCTGAGGGACTTGTTCCTGGGCCTGACGACGGAAGATGCGAAATCGGAAGTCATCCCGGGCGCTGCTGAAAGCTGGACCGTGAGTGATGACAAGAAGGTTTACACGTTCAAGCTGCGCGCCGGGGCGACCTGGTCCGATGGCTCGCCTGTCACCGCGCAGGACTTTGTCTTCTCGTGGCAGCGCGTCGTTGATCCGGCAACCGCCGCGGAATACGCCTATATGCTGGCCCCGGTGGTGAATGCCGAGGATGTGACGGCAGGCAAGAAGAAGCCCGGCGAACTTGGCGTGAAGGCGGTCGATGATTCAACCTTTGAGGTTACCCTCAATGCGCCAACGCCGTACTTCCTCGAAATGCTCACCCACCAGGCCACCTATCCGGTGAACAAGGCGAATATCGAAAAATTCGGGGCCGACTTCGTGAAGCCCGGTAATCTGGTTTCGAATGGCGCCTATACGCTGGCCGAGTTCGTGCCCAATGACCACATCAAGGCGGTGAAGAATCCCAAGTTCTATGACGCCGCAAACGTGAAGATCGACGTGGTGAATTACATCCCGACCGAAGACCGTTCCACCGCCATGAAACGTTTTGAGGCCGGCGAGCTTGATTCCAACGACGACATTCCAACCGAGCAGCTTGCCGATCTGAAAGCCAAGTTTGGCGATCAGGTCCGCCTTGGCCCTTATCTCGGCACCTATTATTATGCCTTCAAGACTGACAAGGCGCCGTGGGATAATGTCAAGCTCCGTCAGGCCATTTCTGAGGCCATTGACCGCGATTACCTCGCCGAAAAAGTTTGGCAGAACACCATGATCCCGTCCTACTCTTTTGTTCCTCCGGGCATCACAGGATATGAAACAAGAACCACGGATTATGCCGAAATGTCCCAGATTGACCGTGAGGACGCGGCCAAGAAGGTTCTGGCTGAACTGGGCTATAGCCCCGAAAAGCCGCTCAAAATGGAAATCCGCTCAAACACCTCGGAAAACCACAAGAATACGGCGATTGCCATCCAGGAACAGCTCAAGCCTCTGGGAGTCGAAGTTACTTATCTCAATACCGACACCAAAACCCACTACGGCCATCTTGAGCAGCACGGCGACATGGATGTCGCGCGCGCCGGCTGGATTGCCGATTACAAGGATCCGGAAAATTTCCTGGCCCTTTGCAAGACCGGCACCGGCAACAACTATTCCGTCTACTCCAACAAGGAATACGATGACTTGATGGCAAAGGCGGCAGCGTCAGCCGATCCGGCAGAGCGCATGAAGGCGCTCTCCGACGCGGAAGCTATCGGCGTGGCGCGCGATCTCTGCGTGATGCCGCTGCTTTACTACGGGTTCCACACCGTCGTGTCGAACAAGCTGAAGGGCTGGGAGGACAATGTTATGGATCGCCATCCCACCCGCTTCCTGAGCAAGGAATAGCCTTATCGGAGATGCGCCGCCCTGCCTCCAAAAAGCAGGGCGGCCGTTTCCTCCCGTTAGGGGTTATCCATGCTGCGCTACGTCTTCCGGCGGCTCTTGACCGCCATCCCAACCCTCTTCGTGATCGTGACGATTGCGTTCTTCCTGATGCGCGTGGCCCCGGGCGGCCCGTTTAACCAGGAAAAGGGCCTCAATCCCGTCATCAAGGCCAATCTTGAGCGGGTGTTCCATCTCGACGAGCCGCTGTGGCGTCAATACCTTTACTATCTGCAAAACCTGCTGCGCGGCGATTTCGGCCCCAGTTACAATTTGCCGGATTTCACCGTCGCTGAGCTCTTCGCGGAGGGCCTTCCGGTTTCCCTCCAGCTCGGCGCTATGGCGCTCACCTTGGCGCTTGTCATCGGCAGCGCCCTTGGCATTTGGGCGGCGCTGCGCCAAAACCAGGTAACGGACTACGCAGTAGTAGCCGTGGCGACAGCCGGCAGCACCATCCCGACTTTCGTGATAGCGCCTCTGTTCCAGCTTTTCTTCGCCCTGACTCTTCACTGGTTTCCGGTGGGCGGCTGGGGCGGCGGCGCATTCGTCAACAAGGTGGGCCCCGTGCTCACCCTTATGCTGCCGCAGCTTGCAATCGTCGCGCGCCTCATGCGCGGAAGCATGATCGAATCGCTTCACGCGCATCATATTCGCACCGCCCGCGCCATGGGCCTCTCCGACTATTCGGTTGTGATAAGGCATGCGCTCCGGGGAGCGCTGCTCCCCATTGTATCCTATGCCGGGCCTGCCGCCGCCGCACTCTTGACCGGCTCCGTCATTGTCGAAACCATTTTTTCAATTCCCGGTGTCGGGCGCTATTTTGTCGAGGCGGCGCTCAACCGCGACTATACGCTGGTGATGGGAACCGTGGTGCTCATCGCTATCTTCACCGTCCTGTTCAATCTCATCGTCGACATTCTCTACGCCGTCATCGACCCGCGGGTGCGTTATGACTGATGTCCCGATGACACATGTTCCCGCCGAGCAGGGCCGCTCGCTATGGGCCGATGCCTGGGCCCGCCTGAAGGCCAACCGCGCCGCCCTGTGGAGCGCCTGGTATCTCGTCTTTATGGCCTTGCTCTGCGTCTTCGGCCCCTGGTTCACGCCGCACGAATTCACCACCATCTACCAGGATTATAACCGGGTCCCCCCCAGTTTTTCCTCCTATCCGAAGCCTGAAATGATTGACTTGGCCGTCAAGGACGCCGTGCAGCGCTCGCGGGTCCAGCTTGCCGGATGGGAGGAGAAAGACGGAAAAATTCTCATTACCATTACCTCCGCCAAGCCCATCGATGAACGCATGACCCGCTACATCGACCGATCCAGCGTGTTCGAGGGAACCCAGGTCGTGAGTAAATCCGCTGACAGCCTGAAGCTTGTCATGAGCACCTCGGTCGAGAAGCAGTATTTCTACTTCGGAACCGATAATTCCGGCCGAGACATGCTCACCCGCACCCTGATGGCCGGGCGGGTTTCGCTGGCAATCGGCCTTCTTGCCGGCCTTGTGGCCGTGGTGATCGGCGTCCTCTACGGCGCCACCGCCGGATTTACCGGCGGCAAGACCGATGAGGTCATGATGCGGATTGTGGATGTCCTCTATGCGCTGCCCTTCATTTTCTTTGTCATCATGCTGGTGGTTTTCTTCGGCCGCAATTTCGTGCTGATGTTTCTGGCTGTAGGCGCCGTGCTCTGGCTCGACATGGCCCGCATCGTGCGCGGCCAGGCGCTCTCCATCAAGCGCCAGGAATATGTCCAGGCCGCCGAGGCGCTCGGCGTGAACCACTGGGGCATCCTGATCCGCCACATCGTGCCGAACCTCCTGGGGCCGGTGGTGATCTACATGACGCTGCTGGTGCCCCAGGTCATCATCCTCGAAAGCTTCCTGTCCTATCTCGGCCTCGGCGTGCAGGAGCCCATGTCGAGCTGGGGCGTGATGATTTCGCAAGGCGCCAAGAACATGCCGTCGGCCAACTGGCTGATCGCCATTCCCTCCTTCTTCCTCACCACCACGCTCTTCGCCCTGAATTTCATCGGCGATGGCCTGCGTGACGCCCTTGACCCGAAGGACCGCTGACATGAAGGAAAGCATCCTCACTCTCAAGGACATCCGGGTAAACTTCAGAACTCTCGATGGCATTGTCGAGGCCGTCAAAGGCGTGAACCTTGATGTGAAGGCCGGCGAGACCGTCGCCATCGTGGGCGAATCGGGCTCCGGCAAAAGCCAGTTGATGATGGGCACTATGGGATTGCTCGCCTCCAACGGCACCATCTCCGGCGAGGCGAATTACCGGGGCACAAATCTCATCGGCCTGCCCAAGCAGGAGCTTAACACCATTCGCGGGCGCAAGATTGCGATGATCTTCCAGGAGCCCATGACTTCGCTTGATCCGCTCTATACCATCGGCAACCAGCTCATCGAACCTATCATGCAGCACCAGAAAATCGGCCGGGATGCGGCAACGGCCCACGCCATCGAAATGCTGAACCTCGTCAAGATTCCGGAGCCCAAGCGGCGCATGGAGTCCTACCCCCATGAAATGTCTGGCGGCCAGCGCCAGCGGGTGATGATCGCCATGGCCCTTGCCAACGGCCCCGATCTCCTCATCGCCGACGAGCCGACGACCGCGCTTGACGTCACCATCCAGCTCGAAATTCTAGAGCTCATGGTTGGCCTGCAGCTTCGTCTCGGCATGAGCATGATCTTCATCACCCATAACCTCAATATCCTGCGCCTCATCGCTGACCGCATCATGGTGATGCGTTATGGCGAAGTGGTGGAGGAGGGTGAGCTGAAGAAGGTTTTGAAGCATCCCAGCCATCCCTACACCAAGGCGCTGATTGATGCGGAGCCGTCCGGCCGCAAGGCCCCTCCCGCCGCCAAGGCGCCGAAAATCCTCGATGGCACCAATGTCTCCGTGACCTTCGAGATCGGCGGTGGATTTCTTGCCGGCCCGCCCCTGCTGCTCAAGGCCGTTGACCGCGTCTCCGTTGTCCTGAAGCAGGGGCAAACCATCGGCATCGTGGGCGAATCCGGTTCCGGAAAATCCACCCTTGCCCGCGCCCTGCTGCGCCTCCTGCCCAGCGAGGGGGCCATCACCTTCGAGGGCCGGAACATTGCCAAGCTGGGCAAGGAAGAGATGCGCCCGCTCCGCAAGCAGATCCAGATTGTGCTGCAGGATCCTTTTGGCTCCCTGTCGCCGCGCATGACAGCTGGCCAGATCGTGACTGAAGGCCTGCTGGTGCATGAGCCCTCCATTACCGCACGGGAGCGTGATGCCCGGGCGGTGCAGGCCCTGCAGGAAGTGCAGCTCGATCCAAAACTGCGCAACCGCTACCCCCATGAATTTTCCGGCGGCCAGCGCCAGCGCATCGCCATCGCTCGGGCCATTATCCTGAAGCCCAGGCTCATCGTCTTGGATGAACCCACCTCGGCCCTCGACCGCCAGGTGCAGGGCCAGATCATCGAGCTCCTGCGCGACCTGCAGATCAGGAATAACCTGTCCTACCTCTTCATCAGCCACGATCTCGCCGTGGTCCGCGCCATGGCCGACCACATCATGGTGATGAAGGATGGCCACCTAGTGGAGCAGGGCACCCCCGACGAAATCCTGGAAAACCCGCGCGAGGACTACACCAAGCGCCTGATGGCCGCCGCCTTTGCGTAGGAGTTGTCACTCGATTGCATTGGATTGGCAGAGATTGGTGCCGAGTCTAGAGAATCTCCAAAAATCGAACCGAATTCCATGAGGAAAATTGAAGGGTCACTTGCTGTAATTGTCTGCCAACATATTGATCAAGATGGAGTTCAGATCTGTCGAGGGTCAAGATCTGAAAAGATTGCATCCGAAGATAGCGGCTGGCAATTTTCCTGCGGAAAATACAAAGCGGAAGATGAGAGTAAGGCTTCAGTTTGGAGTATAAATGAAATTTTGGATTTCGACCCTTCTTTGAAGAATTGGATTGATTCCGACATAGGCACAACAATTATGAGGCACCCCGGAGAAACAAATTGGCAAAAGCTTCATTCGTGATCTGAAAGTAACTTATGTTGGTGCAAAGGGGTTGAGTTATGACAAGGATTAGCGGAGAAGCTCCGCTTTGGGAGATGCGTGAACCAGTTGAGTCTGATTTCACACACGTAGTGGAAATCGAAAAAACCGCAACAGTATCATCAGGTCTCAAGAAAGAGACAAAAAAACCAAAAGCTGCATTTGATGGGAAACTGTCAAATATCGCCGACTTCGTTTGGTATCATGGGGGAACAGACGCCATCATCAGTGAAAAAATTGCCGATACAATTCGCAGAAAGTTCCCCTGCATTGATTTTGAAGACGTAGAAATCGTAACAAAACGGGGCAAGCCGTATCAGAAAATTGAAAAATCTGATCTCTGTTTCAAGAGGGTTTCAATTAAGCATTACCTTGATATGGATTGGTCACTTACTACGTATCGCGAGGAGGATGGTGTTAAATCTATCTATGGATTTGAAAGTCGGGAATTCCCGACTGAATTGAGGAATGGTGAGCCTTTTATAGCAAAGGTTCCTCGAGTGCCGGGACAGGGCATGTATGTACGCCACGAGAATTTACTTAGTTGTGATTTTTTTGGAATCCGTGATCGTCGTCAGATTTATTTTTGTACAAATGAGTTTAAGGATTTTATCGAAATCAATGGCTTCACGAATGTCGAGTTTCGAGAGATGGGCGGGATAGTACAGCGCCAATGAACACGATGTTCCTTAAACACGCCACCGAAGAGCCATTCGTGCTGCTGGTAAAATGACGCAATCCCCACAAGGGCGAAAGACTTTCCCAAGAGCCAAGAAAAAATTGCTACGAAAGTCCTTGACACTATATTCCTATCATGCCATGTGTGTTCCTGTTTTGTTCTTTTTGAGCGATAGGAACCACATGAACTGGAAGAGGGACTTTAACTGGGACTTGGCCATCAAGCACAACAGCGAAGCGCTCAAGGGGATCATCGAAACCCTGTTCGCCATGCTGGGGCTGGTTGGTGACGCCGCGGTTTCTCGGATTCCGAAATCCCTCCACAGTGCCGTATCGAGCGTGCTGCGGCCGGCCGAATCCGCCGTTAGGCGGCTCATTGTGATTGCGGCCCGGGGTGTTGTGGTGAAGGTGGCGCCCTCGCGTCCCATGTCCAAGGGGCATAAGATCACTTCAAAGGGTGGCGGAAGCAGGCTCCCCTCCTTTAAGCTCTACGATACCCGGAAATACTTCCCTGAGCTCAGCCAGCGCCGGGTGAGATACGCCAAATATCCGCCGCGTGTCCTTTTCCTCGGGCCTGATTCCCGGCTGGACGACCTCTGGCCAAGACCCTCTCCCGTGGCCGCTCCCGCCCCGCCGCCCGATGGCCTTGTCAATGCCGAACGCCTCAGCCGGAGGCTCCACGCCCTCAAGTCAGCCCTCGAAGACCTGCCGCGCCAGGCCCGGCGCATGGCCCGCTGGCGGCTGAGGCGGGAGGCCATTAAAACGCCAGTGTTCAGATCACCGCTCCGACCCGGTCCGCCGCCCGGCCGAAGGAAGAGGCACATTCATCCAATCGATGAAATCCTTGCTGACTGCCATGGCCTCGCCTGGGAGGCCGAGAAGCCGGACACAAGCTGAAGCGTTGGCAGGTTTTAATCGGGAATAGTAGCAGGGAGCCGAGACAGAAACCGTCCGTCTACGGACTAAAAGACTTGCCTAAATGTCAAACGCCTCGATATTCTGAAACGCCGCCCGCAGGGCCTTCGACCATTCTCCCGACAGCATCTTGAAATAGGGATCATCCTGCCCGATGCGCTTGGTATGCTCCAGCTTCAGCGTATTGGTCTCATAGGTGAGCATGTCGATGGGCAGCCCCACGCTCAGGTTTGAGCGCAGGGTTGAATCAAACGACAGCAGAACCAGCTTCGCCGCATCGCCCAGTTTCATCGATGTCTGGGCCACCCGGTCAAGGATCGGCTTGCCGTACTTGTGCTCGCCGATCTGGAAGAACGGCGTATCAGTGGTCGCTTCGATAAAATTGCCCTCGGCATAGAGCTGGAACAATCTTGGGCGTTCCCGTCCGATTTGCCCACCAAAGATATAGCTCGAAGCAAAGGCGTCGCTCGTCGGCGAAAGCGCCTCGCCTTCGATTTTTTTGACCTCGCGGATGGCCCGGCCCACAATCCGCACCGCCTGGAACATGGTCTTGGCGGCAAAGAGATTGTCCTCGGCGGATTTCTTTTTGGCTTTTGTGCCTTCGGTGAGAAGGCTGACAACGGCTTGCGTCACCGCCAGATTGCCGGCGGTCAACAGCACGAACAGGCTTTCGCCGGGCTTCTGCCAGGTGTGAAGCTTCTTGAACTTGCCGACATTATCGACACCCGCATTGGTCCGGGTATCGGCGGCCATCACCAGGCCTTCATCAAGCAGCATTCCAACACAATATGTCATCGCCTATCCCATTCGAATCTCTTCGCGCTATTGTTGCGCAATTCCGACATTGACTTCCACCCTCATTTCTTCAGCGCTGCCGCCTTTGCGGCTGCCCCTTATGGGGGTAATGCCGTGCGCGTCAATGCCGCCGGCCACGCGCACATAATGGTCCGTGGGGCACTTGCCATTGGCCGGATCAAATCCAACCCAGCCCAAATCCGGCAAAAGCGCCTCCGCCCAGGCGTGGCTGGCGGTGGCCGATTCCCCGCCTTCAAGCGCCAGATAGCCCGTCACATAGCGTGAGGGAATGCCCAGATGCCGCGCCGCGCCGCTGAAAATATGGGCATGGTCCTGGCACACGCCTTGCCCCGCCGCAAAGGCCTCCGCCGCCGTTGTATCGGCCCCGGTGACGCCGATCCGGTAAGCGACCGCATTCCTGATTTCCGCCATCAGGCCATGCAGCAGGTCCAGCTTGCCGCGGCCCTTCACGTCGAGCTTTTCGAGCATGGCCAGAATGGTGGGGCTGGGCCGCGTCGCCGCCGTCTGGCGCAGGAAGATGGCGTCTGGGGCAGGGCAGGCAAGGCCTTTGACGACGCCTGCGGCATCCTCCACATCCACCATGCCTTCCGCCACGATGCTCATGGGACCATCAATGTTCTGGATCGTGACGAGATGAATGCGGTTCCCGAAGCCATCGAGATAGGTGAGCGCCCCTTCAATTCCCGGAGCCGTTATCTTCCAGTCAACAATCTTTTGCGCCGCGAAATTTTGCGGCGTCAGGTAGAGCCGCTGCACCGAATAGCTGAGCGGCGTTTCATAGGCATAGAATGTTTCATGGCGGATGTGGATGCGCATCAGGTCACGGGAAATTGTAAGTTGTTGCTATGCTTTGCGACAGGTTGTTGTTGGCTGCCATGAACTCCTGCAGGAATTCATGCAAGCCGTTCTGGAAGATCTGCTCCATGTTGCCATTCTTCAACCGGTCATGGGTCTCCTTGGCAATGTCATGGCAGGCATAGCGGCTGCCATAGAGTTCGCCCAGGCCATCCAGCGCCAGGTTTATCCAGTTATAGGTGAAGAGCAGGGAGCGCGGCATTTGCTCCTTGAGGATCAGGAATTCCGAAACCAGCCACGGCTTGTAGCGGCTGTCCTTGTAAAACCAGCGGTAGGCCCGGTGCGCCGAAACCGAGCGCAGTATTTGCGCCCATTGCTGCATGTCGAGATCGCTGCCCACGTCACTGGCCCGCGGCAGGAGAATGAAATATTTCACGTCGAGAATGCGCGCCGTATTGTCGGCCCGCTCGATGAAATTGCCGAGCTGGCTGAAATAATAATTGTCGGTACGCAGCATGGTGCCGAGAAGCGCCCCGCGAAATCCCATGGCGTGTTGCTTGATCCATTCGAGGAATTCCGGAAGCCGGTCGGAAGTGATGTTCTCAGGCTGAATATGCGCCAGCTCGTTCCAGGTGGAATTGAGGCTTTCCCACACGTCGCGGGTAAGCGCCGTGCGCACCCCCCGGCCATTGTTGCGCGCCGTCCGCAAGCAGGCTTTCACGCTCGAAGAATTGCTTTCATCGAACAGCAGGAAATGAATGACCTTCGCCCCGTCGATTTCCCCGTGTTTTTCCGTGTAGCTGTGTTCGCAGGCGGCACTGGTCAGCGTCGAGCGCCATTCGTCCCGATGCCCCTCAATGGCCCCCGGCATCAGCGAAATGCGGTAGCCAACTTCCAGAAGGCGCGCCATGTTTTCCGCCCGCTCCACATAGCGTGACATCCAGTAGAGCGATGCGGCGGTGCGTCCCAGCATGCCCTAATCCTCCAGAACCCAGGTGTCTTTGGTGCCGCCGCCCTGGCTGGAATTGACCACCAGCGAGCCTTCCTTGAGCGCCACGCGGGTAAGGCCGCCCGGCGTAATGCGGATCTGGTCCCCCGACAAAACGAAAGGCCGCAAGTCCACATGGCGCGCCGCGATGCCCGATTGGGTGAAGGTGGGAACCGCCGAAAGGGCAAGCGTGGGCTGGGCGATGTAATTCGTGGGCCGCGCCTTGATCTTGGCGCGGAACAATTCAATCTCGGCCTTGGAGGAGGTGGGTCCCACCAGCATTCCATAGCCGCCCGAGCCATGAACCTCCTTCACCACCAGC
>CADEEO010000026.1:27448-29404 GCA_902826365.1 uncultured Hyphomicrobiales bacterium
CTCAGGCAGATGCTCGAGGACATATTTGAGATCGCTGGCGTCGGAGCAGCGCCAGGTCGGCACATTGTTGAGCAACGGTTTTTCCCCGGTATAGAACCGGATGATTTCCGGCATATAGGTGTAAATCGACTTATCATCGGCCACGCCGGTGCCCGGCGCGTTGACCAGAGTCACATGGCCCGCCCGGTAGACGTCGAAAATTCCCGGAACCCCAAGGCTGGAATCCGGGCGGAAGGCGAGGGGGTCGAGATAGGCATCATCGATGCGCCGGTACACCACATCCACCCGTCGCGGCTTCTGCGTCGTGCGCATATAGAGCCAGCCATCCGAGACAAAAAGATCATTGCCCTCGCACAGTTCAACGCCCATCTCATCGGCCAGGAAGGCGTGCTCGAAAAACGCCGAATTGTGAATGCCGGGCGTCAGCAAAACGACGGTGGGCTCGCTCCTCGTGGTGGCTGGCGCCACGCTGTCAAGCGTCTTGCGCAGCATGGCCGGATAATTTTCAACCGGAGCCACCCGCTGCTGGGCGAAAAGCTCCGGGAAAAGGAACATCATCGCTTCCCGGTCTTCGAGCATGTAGGAAACACCGGAAGGAGTGCGGCAATTGTCTTCCAGAACGTAAAATTCATTTTCGTTCACGCGCACGATATCAATGCCCATGACATGGGCGTAAATGCCCTTCACCGGATTGACGCCCACCATTTCCGGCACAAAGGCCTCGTTCTGGATGATCACCTCGTAGGGAATGCGCCCGGCCCGGAGGATTTCCTGGCGGTGGTAGAGGTCATGCAGGAATGCGTTCATGGCCCGCACCCGTTGCTCGATCCCTGCCGAAAGCCGGCGCCATTCGGTTGCGGAAAAAATGCGCGGCACAATGTCGAAGGGGATCAGCCGCTCCGAAGCCTTGTCATCGCCATAGACGGCAAAGGTAATGCCCTGCCTGCGGAACCTGGCCTCCGAGTCCCGCAAGGCCCGTTCGATGACTTCATTACCCAGATTTTCGAGCCATTTTTCCACACGGGCGTAAGGAGCCCGCACGCTGCCATTTGGCGCAAACATCTCGTTGAAGCTCATCGTCCTGCCAGTTCCCCCAGCTTTTGCGCTGCAATATGAACGCAATAATTGAACTTCCGCAAGCAAATCATCGGCATCCACCGTCAGGTTGCAAAAATTGGCCGTTAACGGTAGGGTCCGGCCATGTGCTGCCATATGACATCCTCCGGCCAAGTCCTGCCAATCTGGACCCGGAACCGGCACGACGAAGTCATGGTCAATTGCGCCCGCATCGGCTTCAAGCCCTAGCACGCCTCCAAATTGTGACCGCTATCGTTCATTCAATTTCGGAGAAAACCTGTGTCCGCACATCAAAAGAACATCAATATCGCTGAAGTCGTCCAGCACGACATCGACCACCATTTTCACCCCTTTACCGATCACAAGGCCTTCCATGCCGCCGGCGGCCCGCGGGTGATCACCCATGCCGACGGCGTCCATATCTGGGATGGCAAGGGCAACAAGATTCTCGACGGCTTTTCCGGCCTGTGGTGCGTGAACGTGGGCTATGGCCGCAAGGAACTGGCCGAGGTGGCCTACCGCCAGATGCTGGATCTGCCCTATTACAACACCTTCTTCAAGACCACGACGGTGCCCACAACCGAGCTCGCGGCAAAGATTTCGTCCGTCTTGCCCAAGCGCTTCCAGCACATTTTCTTCACCAATTCCGGCTCGGAATCCAACGACACGATCGTGCGTTTCGTACGCCATTACTGGAAGCTGAAGGGCAAGCCTTACCGCCAGCATTTCATTGGCCGGGTGAGGGGCTATCATGGCTCCACCATGGTGGCCGCCAATCTCGGCGGCATGGCCGGCATGCACGAGCAGGTGGGAACCGAATTCCCGGGCTTCCACCATGTCCAGCAGCCCTATTGGTATGACTTCGGCGGCGACAAAACC
>CADEEO010000027.1 GCA_902826365.1 uncultured Hyphomicrobiales bacterium
GTTAGGCGAGGCGACGGAGCCTGAATCGAGATGGTCGCGGCCGATAACAATGGGGGCTTCCACTTCACCGTTTTTCACCATCTCATTGAAGGCTAATCCCAAGCGATGGCGCTGGCCGAGGCCAACCCAGCAGATGCGGGCGGGGAGGCCCTGGAAGGCGATGCGTTCGCGGGCCATGTCGAGCCAGTTGTGCAGGTGCTTGTCGTCGGGGATGAGTTCCTTGACGCGCTGGTCGGTCTTGTAAATATCTTCGGGGTTGCCGGACAGCGCGGCCCAGCGGAAGGGGCCGATGCCACGGCAAAACAGGGGGCGGATATAGGCAGGCACAAATCCGGGGAAGGCGAAGGCGTCTTTCAGGCCCATTTCAAAGGCCATCTGGCGGATGTTGTTGCCGTAGTCGAGGGTAGGAACTCCGGCCTTCTGGAAATCCAGCATGGCCTGGACATGGATTTTCATGGAGGCCATGCTGGCGGCTTTAACGGCCTGCGGATTTGAGACGCGTTTTTCTTCCCACTCGGCAAGGGTCCAGCCAATTGGCAGATAGCCGTTCACCGGATCATGGGCGGAGGTCTGGTCGGTGACCGCATCGGGCCTGATGCCGCGCTTCACCATATCAGGCAAAATTTCAGCGGCATTGCCAAGCACGCCAACCGAGATTGGTTTCGGCGTACGCTTGATCATTTCGATGGCTTCGTCAACGGACTTGGCTTGCGTATCGAGGTAGCGGGTACGAAGGCGCATTTCGATGCGCGAGGGCTGGCATTCGATGGCGATCATGGAGGCGCCGGCCATGGTGGCAGCCAAGGGTTGCGCGCCGCCCATGCCGCCGAGGCCCGCGGTCAAAAACCATTTGCCCTTGAGATTGCCGCCGTAATGCTTGCGGCCCACTTCGGCGAAGGTTTCATAGGTGCCCTGCACGATGCCCTGGGTGCCGATGTAGATCCACGAGCCGGCGGTCATCTGGCCGTACATCATCAGGCCCTTTTTATCGAGATCGTTGAAATGGTCCCAGTTGCCCCAGTGGGGCACGATGTTAGAATTGGCGATGAGGACGCGGGGCGCATCCTTATGGGTGCGGAAGATGCCCACGGGCTTGCCGGACTGCACCAGCAGCGTTTCATCATCCTCAAGTGAGCGCAGGCTGGCGATGATACGGTCGTAGGACTCCCAGTTGCGCGCGGCCCTGCCGATGCCGCCATACACCACCAATTCCTCCGGCCTTTCGGCCACGCCGGGGTCGAGGTTGTTCATCAGCATGCGCAAGGGGGCTTCGGTAAGCCAGGACTTGGCGCTGAGGGTTGTTCCGGTGGCGGCACGAATGATCCGGGTGTTGTCGCGGCGGCTGTTCATAAGGGTTTTCCTTGGGCATTGGTTTTGTAGCGGCTGTGCAAGCCATAGCGGCTGGCGGGATAGATGAGGGTGGCCACGGTCACGACCTGGCCCTGGTTCCAGCTCCGGCGGTGAAGCGCCAGGCAGGGTTCGTGCGGTTTTATGTTCAGAAGTTCCTGCTCGGCGGAACCCGGCAGCATGGCCCTGACGGAGTGTTCCAGTTCATCAACGGGAACGGTGTTCAGGAGATAGGCGGTGGGCGTTTGCTTGGTAAAGCTCTGGATGAGGAAGTCGGGGGCAATGTGGGGGTTCACCCAGCGGTTTTCGAGCTGAACCGGCAGGCCGTTTTCTTCATGGACTATGGCGAGGTGGAAAAGGCTCTGGGGGGATTTCCATTCGAACTCTTCGGTGAGCATGGGGCTGGCGGTAATCTTTTCCCGGGTGAGCAGGCGCGAGGAATGCTTATGGCCGCGGGCGGCGATTTCCTCGGCGATGTTGCGGAGCTCCATCAGGCTGGTGCGGGCGGTCTGCTCCTTCACAAAGGTGCCGACGCCAGGAACCCGGGCGAGGTAGCCGTCGGCGGAGAGTTCGCGGAGCGCCCGGTTGGCGGTCATGCGGCTGATGCCGAAGCTTTCGACGAGCTCGTTTTCTGAAGGCACGCGGGAGCCGGCAGCCCAGGCGCCGGACTGGATATTATCCAGGATATGCTCCTTCACCTGCATGTAGAGGGGCTGCATCTGGCTCACGGGAGGGTTCCTTTGATGAGTTCGCCGTTCCGGATGACGGCGGCTAGGGGATTGAAGCCCAGGGGATAGGCCAGGTCGCCGGGGCGCTTCACGTCCCAGAGGGCGAGGTCGGCTTTCTGGCCCATGGCGATGGTACCCCGGTCCTTGAGGCCAAGGGCTGTGGCGGCATGAGCGGTGACGCCCAAAAGCGCCTCTTCGGGGGTGAGGCCGAAAAGGACGCAGGCCATGTTCATGGTGGCGAGCAGGGAATGGACAGGGGAGGAGCCGGGGTTGAGATCGGTGGCGATGGCGATGGAAACCTTGTGCTGGCGCAGGGCGGCCACGGGCGGAGCCTGCTTTTCACGCAGGTAATAGAAGGCGCCGGGAAGCAGCACAGCCACGGTGCCTGATTTGGAAATAGATTCGACTCCTTCCTCATCCAGATATTCGATGTGGTCGACGGAGAGGGCCTTGAAGCGGGCCGCCATTTTCGCCCCGCCCAGATTGGAGAGCTGTTCGGCATGCAGTTTCACCGGCAGGTTGAAGGCCCGTGCCGCCTTGAACACGGTTCTGGTTTCCTCGACGGAAAAGGCAATGCCTTCGCAGAAAGCATCAACCGCATCGGCCAGGCCTTCGGCGGCAATCCGGGGAAGGGCCTGGTCGCAGACAATTTTCAGGTAGGCCTCATGGTCTTCCCTGAACTCCTGCGGGAAGGTGTGGGCCCCCAGAAAGGTGGTTTTCACATCCACGGGGCGCAGGGTGCCGAGCTTTCTGGCCACCTTGAGCATTTTAATTTCGGTCTCGACATCCAGGCCGTAGCCTGACTTGATTTCGATAGTGGTGACACCCTCGGCCAAAAGAGATTCGAGTCGATGCAATGCGGATTCGAGCAGCTCCGCTTCTGATGCTGCGCGGGTGGCGCGCACGGTGGACATGATGCCGCCGCCCGCCTTGGCGATGTCGGCGTAGGTTGCGCCATTGAGGCGCTGCTCAAATTCGGCGGCGCGGTTGCCACCATAAACCAGGTGGGTGTGGCAATCGATGAGGCCGGGGGTGAGAAGCCTGCCGCCGCAATCAATTGCATTGCCTTTGGGGGTGTCGGGTCCTACCGATCTTATGATTCCGTTTTCGATCAGCACCGCGCCCTTCTCGATAAGGCCGTAGCCATTGACCATGGTGGCGATGGAAAGATTGCTGAGAAGCACGTGGATTCCCTACTTGTATAGTGTTGTATATACAGTATACTCGCAAGCATGACCCAAGGCAAGTTCCGTTTCACATTGGCCCTCACTTCTTCCGGATGGCAGAAGGATGTGGTTGTTTCCGTCGATAAGAGCGGCATGATTGAAAGTGTTGTGACTGGTGCGAAAGACGGGACACTGCTTACAGGCATTGCCATCCCCGCCGTTGCCAATGTTCACTCGCATGCACATCAAAGACTGATGGTGGGACTGGCGGAACGGGCGGGTCCGGGGGCTGACAGTTTCTGGACCTGGCGGGAAGCGATGTATGGCTTTGCTCTCAAGCTTTCGCCCGACGATCTCGAAGCTGTGGCGGCGCAGGCCTATGTGGAAATGCTGAAAGCGGGCTTTTCCTGCGTGGGGGAATTCCAGTATCTGCACCACCAGCCCGATGGCTCGCCTTACGATGAACCCGCGGAAATGTCGCTGCGCTGCATTTCGGCGGCGGAGCAGGCGGGCATCGCCATTACCCTACTGCCGACGCTCTATAATTATTCCGGATTTGGCGGGCAGGCTTCGACTGCGGGGCAGCGGCGTTTTGTGAATGATGCGGAGCATTTCCTAGGAATCTACCAAACACTGAAAGCCGTCTGCGGAGCCAGCCCGTTGCGGCGGCTTGGGATATCGCCCCATAGTTTGCGGGCGGTGACGCCGGAACTTTTGAAAACCGTGCTGGGCGGCATTGCGGATGACGCCCGGGTTCATATCCATGTGGCGGAACAGACAAAGGAAGTTGATGACTGCGTGGCCTGGTCCGGCATGCGGACGGTTGAGTTCCTGCTGGATCGGTTTGAGGTTTCCAGCCGCTGGTGCGCCATCCATGCGACCCATATGACGGCGGGCGAAACACAAGGGCTTGCAAAGTCCGGGGCGGTTGCTGGCCTGTGCCCCACCACGGAAGCAAATCTGGGCGATGGGATATTTCCGGCGGATACTTTCATCAAGCAGGGCGGGGGCATTGCCATTGGCAGTGACAGCCAGATCAGCATCTCGCCGGCGGAAGACCTGCGCATGCTGGAGTATTCGCAACGGCTCAGGGACCGGACGCGCAATGCGCTGGCCTCCGGGGCCGGGGCTTCGACGGGACGCAGTTTGCTTGAGGCCGTTCTCAAAGGCGGGGCGGCCTGCCTTGACCAGCCCATGGGGGCGATTGCCGTGGGCAAGCGCTGCGACATTGCCGTGCTCGATGAGACGCATCCCGCCATGACCGGGCGCGAAGGCGATGCGGCGCTCGACACCTGGATTTTTTCTGCCGGGAATGTGGCAGTAAAAGATGTGATTGCCGGGGGCAAGCATGTGGTGAAGGATCGCCGGCACATCGATGAAGACCGTGTTCAAAAGAAATTTGCTGAAACCGTGAGGCGTTTGTCATGAAGATCATCATTGGGGAAACCGCAATTACGCTGGACCATGCGCGGGCCGCATTGGCCGGGCCGATCACTGTTTTGCTTTCGCCCAAGGCGCGGGGGCTTATTGTCAAAAGCGCTGAAACGGTGGCGCGTCTGCTCAAGACGGGCGATGCGATTTACGGCGTGAACACGGGCTTTGGAAAATTGGCCAAGACGCGGATTGCGGCGGAAGACCTTTCAAAGCTGCAGATCAACATCGTGCGTTCCCATGCGGCGGGCGTTGGCGCGCCGCTGGATGAAAACGTGGTGCGGCTTATCATGCTGCTCAAGATCAACGCCCTCTCGCAGGGAGCTTCGGGCATTTCGCTCGCGGCGATGGAAATGCTGGTTGCGCTGCTGAATGCGGATGTTTTGCCGGTTGTACCGGGGCAGGGATCGGTTGGCGCATCAGGAGATCTGGCGCCGCTGGCCCATTTGAGCCTGGTGCTGATTGGCGAGGGTGAAGTACTTCATAAGGGCAAGCGCTTGAATGGTGCAAAAGGATTGGCGGCGGCGGGCGTCAAATCTGTTGCCTTGGGACCCAAGGAAGGGCTTGCCCTTCTCAACGGTACGCAGGTTTCAACGGCGCTTGCCCTTTCTGGATTGGTTGCAGCGGAGTGCAACGCGGCGGCGGCCATTCTGGCGGGTGCGCTTTCGATTGACGCAGTGATGGGATCCGATACGCCGTTTGATCCGCGCATCCATGCGCTTCGCCCGCACCCCGGACAAATTCTTGCCGCTTCCCACTATCGCCGCTTGCTCGCTGGAAGCGCCATCCGCGCTTCGCATCTGGTTGATGACGAGCGGGTGCAGGATCCCTATTCCTTCCGCTGCCAGCCGCAGGTGATGGGGGCGTGCCTCGACATGCTGGCCAATGCGGCGCGCACTTTGATGATCGAGGCCAATGGGGTTTCCGACAATCCGCTGGTATTTGCGGAAGACGGCGCGGTGCTGTCCGGCGGCAATTTCCATGCGGAGCCGGTGGCCTTTGCCGCTGACATGATTGCCATTGCCATTGCGGAAATGGGCTCGCTTTCGGAACGGCGCATGGCGGCATTGATTGATTCCTCGATTTCGCTGCTGCCGCCCTTTCTCATCCGCAATCCGGGGCTCAATTCAGGCTTCATGATCCCGCAATGCACGGCGGCAGCACTGATGAGCGAGAACAAGCAGATGTCGCATCCGGCTTCGGTTGATTCGGCACCCACCTCAGCCAATCAGGAAGATCATGTTTCCATGGCAACGCACGGGGCGCGCAGGCTTGGGCCGATGAACGCCAATCTGGCGCGCATCGTGGCGATTGAGCTCATGGCCTCGGCGGAAGGCATAGATTTCCGGCGGCCGCTTAAGTCATCTAAGGCGCTGGAAGAGACGCATAAACTGGTGCGTTCAAAGTCGGCAAGCAGGGAGCAGGACCGGGAATTTTCAACGGATATTGAAGCCATTGCCGATATGATTGAGCGCGGAGAGTTTCAACCCCTCGTGCCCAAGCTGCTCGGCGATCTCGGCTGCGCCTAGTTCTTCAGGCGGTAGCCGGTCCGGAATATCCAGGCGATGACGGCAAGGCAGGCGGCGAGGAAGCCTGCTATGGCCAGCAGGCTGTACCCGATACTGACATCGGAATGGCCGAAGAAGCTCCATCTAAATCCGCTGACGAGATAGACCACGGGATTGAACAGGCTGATTTTCTGCCAGATGGGCGGCAGCATGTTGATCGAATAGAAACTGCCGCCCAGAAAGGTGAGGGGCGTGATGACCAGCAGGGGAATGAGCTGCAGTTTTTCAAAGCCGTCAGCCCAAATTCCGATGATGAAGCCGAAGAGGCTGAAGGTCACGGCGGTCAAGACGAGAAACGCCAGCATCCAGAAGGGATGGAGTATCTGCAGTGGCACGAAAAAGGCGGCGGTTGCGAGAATGACAAGGCCGAGGGCAATGGACTTGGTGGCTGCGGCCCCGACATAGGCGATGACGATTTCAAGATAGGATACGGGAGCCGAGAGCAGTTCGAAAATCGTGCCGACAAAGCGCGGGAAATAAATGCCGAACGAGGCGTTGGCGATGCTCTGGGTCAAGAGCGACAGCATGATCAGGCCCGGCACGATGAAGGAGCCGTAGCTGATGCCGTCAATTTCCTGGATGCGCGTGCCGATGGCGGCGCCAAACACCACGAAATAGAGCGAGGTTGAAATCACCGGCGAGACGAGGCTCTGGGTCAGGGTGCGGAAGAAGCGCGCCATTTCGAAGACATAGATTGCCCTTACGGCGTTGAAATTCATGATGGCTTCCTCACCAGGCTCACGAAGATTTCCTCCAGCGAGCTTTGCTTGGTCTCCATGTCCTTGAACTTGACCTTTGCGGCGTGCAGGTCCTCAAGCAGGGCGGCGATGCCGGTTTTGCTGCCCTGTGAATCATAGGTATGGGTGATTTCGGTGCCTTCGCCATTGAGCTCAAGCCCATATTTGGCCAGCGATTTCGGAATGCTCTTGATGGCGCGGTCAAGATGCAGGGTGATCTGCTTCTTGCCGAGCTTGGCCATCAGGGC
Organism: uncultured Hyphomicrobiales bacterium; assembly: GCA_902826365.1. Classification (GTDB taxonomy): domain Bacteria; phylum Pseudomonadota; class Alphaproteobacteria; order Rhizobiales; family Aestuariivirgaceae; genus Aestuariivirga. The sequence goes on from CADEEO010000027.1 coordinate 7,226, forward strand.
CTTCTTGTCCTCGACCAGAATGATTTCGCCCTTGTTGATGACGCCGATGCGGTCGGCCATTTCCTCGGCCTCGTCAATGTAGTGGGTGGTGAGGATGATGGTGACGCCGGTTTTTCTCAGATCGCGCACGAGCTGCCACATGTCGCGGCGGAGCTCCACGTCCACGCCTGCCGTGGGTTCATCGAGGAAAAGGATTTTGGGTTCGTGGGACAGGGCCTTGGCGATCAGCACCCGGCGCTTCATGCCGCCGGAGAGCTGCATGATCTTGCTGTCCTTTTTGTCCCAGAGGGAAAGCGCCTTGAGGGTTTTCTCGATATGGGCAGGGTTGGATGAAAGGCCAAAGAGGCCGCGGCTGAAGTTAACCGTTGCCCAGACGGTTTCAAAGGCATCTGTGGTAAGCTCCTGGGGCACCAGGCCGATGAGGGAGCGGGCGGCGCGGAATTCTGAAACGATGTCGTGGCCGTTGGCCAGAACCTTCCCGGCGCTGGCGTTAACGATGCCGCAGATGATGCTGATGAGGGTGGTTTTCCCCGCGCCATTGGGGCCGAGAAGGGCGAAAATTTCGCCCTGCCTGATTTCAAGATTTATGTCTTTCAGGGCTTCGAAGCCTGACTTGTAAGTCTTTGAAAGGCTGGAGATTGAAATGGCGGATGACATTGCGTCCAAATAGGGGCTGGGAGGCGGAAAGGCAAGGGCGCCGCAGCGCTTGATGGCCTGGATTTTATTTGCCGGAGGGGCAGGATTTGGGATACACAAATTCGTGAGAATTGAACGGAAATCCGGGCGTTATCCGTCTTGAGTAGGTTATGCTGCAAGTGGCATTGTACTCGGGGAGTGTTAGTCAATTGAAAAAATCGGCGGCGGCATTGGTTCTACTCCTGGGTCTAGGGGGCGCGGCCTATTGGCTGCAAGCCGAGGGGCGGCTTAAATCCTTGTGGCCAGGGGCATCGGAGACACAAGTACAGCCTGCCGCTGCTGCAGGCGGCGGGGCCAGGCGCCCGGCCTCCTCGGTTGAAGTGGCAACAGCAACGGAAGGCCAGCTCAGCGACGATATAGCGGCGATCGGGTCGCTGGTTTCGGAAGAATCAGTGGACATCTCGGCGGAGACGAACGGGCGGATTGTGGAAATCCTGTTTGCCGATGGCACCCAAGTCAATGCGGGCGATGTGTTGTTCCGGCTCGACGATACGCTGGTGCAAGCCGTGGTGACCGATGCGGAGGCCAAGCTTGCCTTGGCGAAAACCGTTGTCGAGCGCAATGCCGCCCTGCTCAAGTCCAGGAACATCGCGCAAAGCGTCGTCGACCAATCCAACACCGAACTGACGCTTGCCGAAAGCGCCCTGGCGCTGGCCAAGGTGCAACTCGGCAAACTGACGATCCGCGCGCCCTTCAGCGGCCGGGCGGGATTTCGCCGCGTGTCGATAGGCGCCTATGTGCAGGCGGGGGCGCCGCTGGTGCATGTGGAGAAAATCGATCTGCTGAAGGCGGCGTTCAGCGTTCCGGAGCTGAATTATTCGCAGATTGCCCTTCGCCAGAGCATCATGGTGACTGCCGATGCGTTGCCGGGTGAAACTTTTGAGGCGAAAATTTCGGCTATCGACCCGCTGCTCGATATCAATGGCCGGGCATTGCGGGTGCGGGCCGACCTGGACAATTCGGCCGACAAGCTGCGGCCGGGGATGCTGATACGGATCAGCGTGCGCGGGCCTTCGCGGTCGTCGGTGATGGTGCCGGAGGCGGCCATTGTCCCGCGCAGCAACGGCGCCGTGGTTTTTGTCGCCACGGGCGAAAAGGCGGCTGAAACAAAAGTGCGTACGGGAAAACGCGTTGACGGCGCGGTTGAAATTCTGGAAGGGCTGGCGGCGGGCACACAGGTTGTCACCGCCGGCAACACGCGGCTGGCGGACGGGGCATCCATCGCCATCGTCTCCGCCCCAAGCAATTGAGGCGGCAATGACGCTTCCCGAACTCTGCATACGGCGGCCGGTTTTCGCAACGGTGCTGAGCCTTATTCTGGTGCTGATCGGGCTCATGGCTTTCAGCCGGCTGACGATCCGCGAATATCCCAACATCGACGAACCGCAGGTTTCGGTGTCCACCGGGTATTCCGGAGCATCGGCGGAAATCATCGAATCCCAGGTCACGCAGGTGCTTGAAGGCTCGCTGGCGGGCATCGAGGGCATTGACACGATTGAATCCACCTCGCGGGCCGAATCAAGCCGGATCACCATCCGCTTCCGGACGGGCATCAGCATCGATTCAGCGACCAGCGATGTGCGCGACAGGGTGAGCCGGGTGCGCCGCCAGCTTCCCGACGAAATCGACGAGCCGAATATTTCCAAGGTTGAGGCGGACGCACAAGCGATCATTTTCCTCGTGCTGCGCTCCACCGGCATGACGGCGCTTGAGCTCACAGACTATGTGGACCGTTTCGTGGTTGACCGGTTCAAGAATCTTGATGGCGTGGCCGATGTTTCGGTGTATGGCGAGCGGCGCTACGCCATGCGGGTGTGGCTCGATCCGGGAAAGCTCGCGGGCTACGGCATCACCGTGCAGGATGTCGAGGCGGCGATCCGTTCGCAGAATGCCGAAATCCCTGCTGGCCGGGTGGAGAGCACGGACCGCGAATTCACCGTGCTGTCGCGCACCTCGCTTGGCACGGCGGCGGAATTCGCAAAGATCACGCTCAAGGCGGCGGGCGGTTTGCAGGTGTCGCTGGGCGATGTGGCGCGGGTCGAGCTTGGCACGGCGGATGTCAGGCGCGAGAGCCGCTATGACGGCCAGACAGCCATTTCGATCGGCATTGTGAAGCAGGCGGTGGCCAATCCGCTTGACGTGGCGATTGCCGTCAACCGTGTGCTGCCAGCGATCAATGAATCGATGCCTGAGGGAACTTCGATTGAAGTCGGCTTTGACTCGACGGTGTTCATCGACCGCTCGATCAACAACGTGTTCACGACAATCCTTGAAGCAACCGGCCTCGTCATCATCATCATCTTCCTGTTCCTTCATTCAATCCGGGCGGCAATCATTCCCGTCGTCACCATCCCGGTATCGCTCATCACCGCCTTTGCCATCATGTACGCGGCGGGCCTCACCATCAACACGCTCACGCTGCTCGCTTTCGTGCTGGCCATCGGGCTGGTGGTGGATGACGCCATTGTCATGCTGGAGAACATCTACCGGCATGTGGAAGAAGGCATGAAGCCTTTTGATGCGGCGCTGCGAGGGGCGCGGGAAGTGGGCTTTGCCGTCGTCGCCATGACGATGACGCTCGCCGCGGTCTATGCCCCCATCGCCTTCACGCCGGGGCGCACGGGGCGGCTTTTCATGGAATTTGCGGTGACGCTGGCGGGCGCCGTGGTGGTGTCCGGCTTCATCGCGCTCACGCTCACGCCGATGATGTCGTCGAAGCTGCTGAAGCACTCGGAACGCGAGAACATTTTCTCCCGAACCATCGAGGGATTGCTGAAAAGCCTCGACCGGGGATATCAGAAAACTTTGCGGCGGGTGCTTGGGCTGCGCTGGATTGTCATGCTGGCCGCTGTCGGGATTGCAGGCCTCGGCGGGCTGCTGCTTAGCCAACTCAAGTCCGAGCTTTCGCCGACGGAGGACCGGGGCACGATCATCGTTTCGGGGAATGCGCCGGAAGGAGCGAGCTTTGCCTATACCCAGCGCTATGCGAAACAGGTGGAGGAAATTCTCCAGGGAATCCCGGACATCCAATCGGCGCTGGTCATCGTGGGTTCCGGCGAAGTGACGCGGATGAACTCCTTTGCCCGCCTCAAGGACTGGAGCGAGCGCACGGTGAGCCAGCAGGAAATCGTGCAGAAGCTGCTGCCCAAGCTCCGCGCCATCGCGGGCATCCAGGCTTCCGCCTCCAATCCGGCCTCTCTGGGGGTGCGCGGTTTCGGCAAGCCGATGCAATTCGTCATCCAGTCTTCCGCCACCTATGAGGAGCTCAACGGGATCGCCAACAGCCTGGTGGAAAAACTCCAGGACAATCCGGGCCTTACCGACCTCGACACCGACCTGCGGCTCAACAAGCCGGAAGTGCAGATTGAAATTGACCGGGCGCGGGCGGCCGACCTTGGCCTTGACGTGACGGTGATCGGGCGCACCCTCGAAACGCTGCTCGGCGGGCGCGACGTCAGCACCTTTGAAATCGGCAGCGAGCAGTATGACGTGACGGTTGCGCTTCCGGTGGCGGACCGCACCTCCACGGAAACCCTCTCGCGCATTTTCGTGCGCAGCGCCTCGGGCGAGATGGTGCAGCTTTCCAACGTGGTGACGGCGCGCGAGGCGGTGGCGCCGCGCGACCTCAAGCGCTTCAACCAGTTGCGGGCCATTACCATCGAGGCCAATCTTTCGCCGGGCTATACGCTGGGCGAGGCGATCAGCGCCTTCAATGCGGCGGCCCAGGAGGTTTTGCCGGACGGCGTGGTGACGGACCTCACGGGGCAGGCGCGCGAGCTGCGCGATTCAAGCTCCAACCTGGCGCTGGTTTTCGTTTTGGCGCTGGCCTTCATTTACCTCGTGCTCTCGGCCCAGTTTGAAAGCTTCCGCGATCCGGTGATGATCATGTTCAGCGTGCCGCTCTCCATGACGGGGGCGCTTGCGGCGCTTTATTTCACCGGCGGCACGTTGAATGTCTATTCGCAGATCGGACTGGTGACGCTGATCGGGCTCATCACCAAGCATGGCATCCTCATTGTTGATTTTGCCAACCGGATGCAGGAGGAGGGCCGTTCACGCGCGGAGGCCATCGTTGAGGGCGCCACGCTGCGGCTGCGGCCCATTCTCATGACCACGTCAGCCATGGTTTTAGGCGCCATTCCGCTTGTGATTGCAACGGGAGCCGGCGCTGAGAGCCGCATGCAGATCGGCTGGGTCATCGTCGGCGGCATGACGCTTGGCACGCTGCTTACGCTGTTCGTGGTGCCCTGCGCCTATAGCATCATGGGGCGCAAACATGCGGGGCCGACACTTGAAGAGAGCAAACCGGAAATTCATTTCGCAAAGCCGCTTCCCAAGGCGGCGGAATAAAAAGCCCCGCCGCTTTTCAGCGACGGGGCCGATTGCCGGCTGCGAAACAGCCGTAATCTTGCCCATGGTGCGAACCAGGACAGTGCGCCAGTTCCCGGATTGAAGGGCAACAGGAGCGGCGACGCTGGTAGAACGGGGCAATGCGCCAATGGTTCCGCAAGATCCGTTGGAACCTTTTGGTCCCTGGAATCGTTGGAAGTTTTCGAATCCGGGAGCTGAGGACGATGAATACGCTGGACTTCTTTCTTATGCGGACCGCCATTCCGGAATGGCAAATCATTTGCAGGCTGGTGATCGCACTCTTTCTGGGAGGCGCCATCGGCTTTGACCGTGAGGTCAAAAACCGTCCGGCGGGCTTGCGTACCCACATGCTGATTGCCCTTGCGGCCTCGATTTTTTCCATCACGACTTTGGAGATTGTCGCCGGCCTGGCAAAGACAGGACATTCGGCGGACCCCATCCGCGCCATTGAAGCGGTGACCGCAGGCGTGGCGTTTCTTGCAGCGGGCACCATCATCCAGTCGCGGGCACAAATCTCCGGCCTGACGACGGGGGCCAGCATGTGGCTGGCCGGCGCCATTGGCGTGGCCTGCGGATTTGGCTTCTTCTCCATTGCGGTTCTCGCCACGGGGCTCGCCCTTATCGTGCTGGTATGGCTGCAGAATCTGTCGGAGAAAATCAATCCTGCCGTATCACCCGCCAGCAAGAACGACGTCAAGCCGTAGAGACGGACTCCGTCTGGCAAACGTCGACCCATTGCGCATCGAGAAGGTCCGCCATGCGGATGGGATTAATGCGGAGCGCGCTGTTGGTTGAGCCTGCCGCGGGCACCACTTCATCAAAGGCTTTCAGCGAGACATCGCAATAGACTGGCATCGCCGTTGCCAGGCCGAAGGGGCTGACGCCGCCGACTGGGTGGCCTGTCACTGCCAGGACCTCTTCGGGGCCGAGCATCCGGGCCTTGCCTCCGAAGGCCGCCTTGGCCTTTTTGTTGTCGAGCCGGGCATCACCACGGGTGACTACTATCAAATTCCGTTCGCCCACCCGGAGAGACAGGGTTTTGGCGATCTGGCCGTGTGTGACGCCATGGCCTTCGGCGGCCAGCGCCACGGTGGCGCTGCTGGCCTCCAGTTCGACAATGACGATGTCGGGGGCTTTCTCGGCCAGAAATGCCCGGACAGACTCCAAACTCATGGGAAACAGTCCTTTCTTCGGGCAAAGAATTAGCTTACCCGCGTGTTTGTTCAAGATGAAAAGTCTTCAGCCATATGGAGGTTACTGGGTGCGAGCAGGACATGTTGATGAAGGCTGCTCAAATGCCATGATAAGGCCACGGATGTTGTGGACATGCTCATCGGGCACTGAAACGGAAGCGAATGATGGCAGCCGCCGCGAAAACCAGGTATGACGCTGTTGCGATGAGCCTGCACTGGCTTATTGCCGTCCTCTTAATCTTCATGCTGTTTTTTGGCGAAGATCTTATCGAAGAGGAAGACGGGTTTGAGAGGTTTGGGCCTTCGCTGCATGTTTCGATTGGCAGCACCATTCTTGTGCTCAGTTTGATCCGACTCGCCTGGCGCCTTTTCAATCCACCGCCCGCCTATCCCGCCGGCATGGCGTCATGGGAGCGGATGGCTGCAAAGGCGATGCATCTGTTTTTCTACGCGTTGCTGATGGGATTGCCGCTCACAGGCTGGCTAGCCACGCCGAAGTTCCTCCGCGAAGAAGGCGCAATGGCTGGCCTCACGATTTTCGGCGCGTTTCCGTTACCGGGTGCGCCCAGCTTTGGCCTTCCCATGAAGGACATTCATGAACTCGGCGCGAACCTCGGCATCGCGATGCTGGCGCTGCATGTGCTTGCCGCCCTCAAGCATCACTTCATCGCCCGGGATGACATACTGCTTCGGATGCTGCCCTTCAGACGAACCAGCTAGCTCCCGGGCGATTTGCCCGGTGGCGGCGCGGGGCAGTTGTGGCGCGGCAGCGGGATCTGTTCATAGGGATTATCGGCACGGGCCACAGGGCCCATGGGGCAATCGGGAGACGGCAGCGGCTTGGCTTCGGGCAGGGCATCCAGAAACGCCTTGGCTGGCGGAAATTCGCTCTTCCAGTCTTCATCATGGCCTTCCCAATTCATGGAAAAGGCCGGATTCGCTGTGGCAAGCAGGGCGATGATGGCAAGCATCCTCATGGGCCGAGTATGAACCTGCGAGGCCTCAATTCAAAGTCCTAAACGCAGGACTGATTTTTAAGCCTTGGTCAGTCTTTTCTGATTTGCCAGATAGTCGACGATTGTCTCGGCGGCCTGTTCGGCTGAAAGCTTTGCAGTATCCAGCGAAAGCTCGGGATTCTCCGGAGTTTCGTAGGCTGATGAAATGCCGGTGAAATTCTTGATCTCGCCGCGCCTTGCCTTGGCGTAGAGGCCCTTCACGTCGCGCTTTTCGGCTTCAGCCAGCGCGGTGTTCACGAAGATTTCAACGAACTCGCCCTTCTCCACACTTTCGCGGGCCATCAAACGCTCGGCACGGAAGGGGGAGATGAAGGAGACAAGCACAATCAACCCGGCATCGACCATGAGCTTGGAAACTTCGGCGACGCGGCGGATGTTTTCGACGCGATCCGCATCGGTGAAGCCAAGGTCGCGGTTGAGACCGTGGCGCACGTTGTCGCCGTCGAGCAGATAGGTCATGTGGCCGAGGGCATGGAGTTTCTTTTCCACGAGATTGGCGATGGTGGATTTGCCGGAGCCGGACAAGCCGGTGAACCACAGCACGGTCGGCTTCTGCTTGGCTTGGCCGGCGCGCGAAACCTTGTTCACGTCCATAGCCTGCCAGTGAATGTTGGAGGCACGGCGGAGCGCGAAGTGGATGAGGCCCATGCCTACGGTTGAGTTGGTGAAGCGATCAATGATGATGAAGCTGCCGAGATGGCGGTTTTGGGCATAGGCGGTGAAGGCAATGGAGCTGTCGAGCTCCAGATTGCACACGCCGATTTCATTGAGCGTCAGCGTCTTGGCCGCCACATGCTCCATGGTGTTGACGTTCACTTTGTATTTGAGCGAATCGAGTGTGCCGGGAACTTGGCGGTTGCCGGTCTTGATCACATAGGGGCGGCCCGGCAGCATGGGCTCATCACCCATCCACAGCACTTCCACCTCAAACTGGTCCGACACTTCAACAGGGTTCGCCGCATTGCAGATTACATCGCCGCGGCTGACGTCGATTTCCGTGGTGAGCGTGATGGTGAGCGACTGGCCCGCAACACCGACCGGCAAGTCGCCATTGTAAGTCACGACGCGATCGACGATGGCGGTCCTGGCTGATGGGAGAACCTTGATCTGATCGCCGGGGCGCACGGCTCCGCTGGCAATGATGCCGGAAAAGCCTCGGAAATTCTGGTCCGGGCGGTTCACCCATTGCACGGGCAGGCGGAAGGCTTTTGTCGCCAAGTCATCGTCAACCGGCACGGTTTCGAGGTGGGCCATGAGGGTTGGACCGTGGTACCAGGGCATGGCGGCGGAGGGTTCGACGACATTGTCGCCGGCAAGGGCTGACAGCGGAATGCAGGTGATGTTGTCGGCGCCTATGCTTTTTGCGAAGGCGCGATAATTGGCTTCAATGTCCTCAAAGACTTTCTGGTCGTAGTTCATCAGGTCCATCTTGTTGATGGTGACGACGAGATGGCGGATTCCCAAGAGAGTGGCGATGAAGGTATGCCTGCGGGTCTGGGTGAGAACACCCTTGCGCGCATCGATCAGGATGACGGCGAGATCGGCGGTGGAGGCGCCGGTGGCCATGTTGCGGGTGTATTGTTCATGGCCGGGTGTATCGGCCACGATGAATTTGCGCTTGTTGGTGGTGAAGGCCCTATAGGCCACATCAATGGTGATGCCCTGTTCGCGCTCGGCAGCAAGGCCGTCCACGAGAAGAGCGAAATCGAGATTGCCGCCTTGCGTCCCCATTTTCTTGGAATCGGCTTCCAAGGCGAGAAGCTGATCTTCAAACAGCATCTTGGCTTCATAAAGGAGCCGGCCGATCAAGGTAGATTTGCCATCGTCGACGGAGCCGCAGGTGATGAAACGCAAGAGGTCCTTGTTTTCCTGGGTCTTCAGGTAGGATTCGACATCACCACCTTCAAATTCGATGAAACGGGACATCAGAAATATCCCTCCTGCTTCTTCTTCTCCATCGAGGCGGCCTGATCCTTATCGATGACGCGGCCCTGGCGCTCGGAGGAGGTGGCCACCAGCATTTCCTCGATGATGTCGAGAAGGGTGGTGGCGTTTGAATCAATGGCTCCTGTCAGCGGGTAGCAGCCGAGGGTGCGGAAGCGGATGCTGCGCATCTCCGGTTTTTCGCCTGGGTTGAGCCGCATGCGGTCATCATCGACCATGATCATCTGGCCATCACGCCAGACGATGGGGCGGGGCGCGGCGAAGTAGAGCGGCACAATGGGAATGTTCTCGATGTGGATATATTGCCAGATGTCGAGTTCGGTCCAGTTCGAGAGCGGGAATACGCGGATCGATTCGCCCTTGTTTTTGCGGGCGTTATAGAGGTTCCACAATTCGGGGCGCTGGTTCTTGGGGTCCCAGCGGTGCCTGGTATCGCGGAAGGAAAAAATGCGCTCCTTGGCGCGGGATTTTTCCTCGTCGCGGCGGGCCCCGCCGAAGGCCGCATCGAAGCCATACTTGTCGAGGGCCTGCTTCAGGCCATCGGTTTTCATGATCTGGGTGTGCAGCGCCGAGCCATGGTCGAAGGGGTTTACGTTCTTCTCGACGCCATCAGGGTTGATGTGGACAATGAGGTCGAGGCCGAGGCGCTTGGCGGTTTCATCCCGGAGCGAGATCATGTCGCGGAATTTCCAGCGGGTATCCACGTGCATCAGGGGAAAGGGCGGCTTGGCCGGGTAAAAGGCCTTCATGGCAAGGTGCAGCATGACGGCTGAATCCTTGCCCACGGAATAGAGCATCACGGGCTTTTCGCATTCGGCGGCGACTTCGCGGATGATGTGGATGGATTCCGCTTCGAGGCGTTCGAGATGGGTCAATTTCTTGAGGGCAGGGGCCTGCGGCATTACGCTATCCTTGTTCGGGCGGGTTTATGGCGGTGTCTTTGCGCAAAGGCAAGGCGGGACTTGCCCAGATATGGGCTTCGGGTTAGTGCTTAAAGAGGGGGGCTGATGAAAAATCCATCACCAAAAAAACCGACGGTTAAGAAGGGCGCGCCCAAACTTCCCTACCAGGAACCGCATCTTGGCGCCGCGGCGCGGGGCAAGCTGCTGGAGGAAGCCATCGGGCGCGAAGTGCGCGGATTCCGCGAAAAACTCGGCATCACGATTTCGGAACTGGCCAAGGCTGCTGACATGTCGGCAGGCATGCTGTCGAAGATCGAGAACGGCGCTACCTCGCCGTCACTTGGCTCACTTCAGGCCTTGGGCAAGGCCTTGCAGGTGCCGGTCACCTCGCTGTTTCGCGGCTTTGAGGAAATCCGCGATGCGTCTTTCGTAAAGGCCGGACAGGGCCTCACCATTGAGCGGCGCGGCACAAGGGCCGGCCACCAGTATCAACTGCTGGGCCATAGCCCGCACGGGGCGGTGATGGTTGAGCCCTACATGATAACGCTCACGGCCCAATCGGACGTGTTCCCCACCTTCCAGCATGGCGGCCTTGAGATGCTCTATATGCTGGAGGGCAATGTGGTGTACCGCCATGGCGACAAAACCTATGACATGCACCCCGGCGACACGCTGTTTTTCGATGCCGATGTTCCGCACGGGCCGGAAGAGCTGAAAAAGCTTCCGGCGCGCTATTTGAGCGTGATCAGCTACCGGCGGGACGATTAACCCTCTCATTCCTCTTGTGAAAAAATAATTCCTAGTAGTTGATAATGCTGTAATGCCCTGATACAGTCTTTCAGCGCTGTTTCAGGAGAGGTTTTTTGTCATGTGCGGCATTGTCGGTCTTTATCTCAAGAATCCCAAATTGAAGTCCAAACTGGGAAAAATGTTCAAGCCCATGCTCATCGAGATGACCAATCGCGGGCCGGATTCAACTGGCGTTGCGGTGTACCGCAATCCGGTGAAGAAGGCCCAGACAAAGTTTTCATTGGCCCATGACGACGCCAACTACGACTGGAGGAAAATCGATACGGGTCTGGAAAAGGCCCTGAAGTGCGTTTGCACGATCACCAAGATCGACAGCCACTGCATTCTGGTAACGACGGGCAAGGAAGCGGCGGTGATCGCCTGGCTGAAGGCCCATCATCCTGGCGTGCGGGTAGTGGGCACCGGCCACACCATTGAGATTTTCAAGGAAACGGGTTTGCCTGCGGAAGTCTATGACCGGTTTGACCTGGATGAGGCGCAGGGAACCCACATTATCGGCCACACTCGCATGGCCACCGAGAGTGCCGTGACCACGGCGGGCTCGCATCCCTTTGCCACCGGAGCTGATCTTTGTCTGGTTCACAACGGCTCGCTCTCCAATCATAACCGCCTGCGCGAAAACCTCCGCAAGGAAGGCATGGATTTCCAGACGGAGAATGATACGGAAGTGGCGGCCGCCTACATGACATGGAAGCTGCGCGGCGGCGCGACGCTGAAGGAAGCGCTGGAAGATGGTTTGCGCGATCTCGATGGCTTTTACACATTCCTTGTCGGCACGGCGGAAGGCTTTGCCGTGGTGCGCGATCCCATTGCCTGCAAGCATGCGGTGATGGCGGAAACCGATGACTGGGTGGCGATGGCGACGGAATACCGCGCCATTGCGCATTTGCCGGGAGCCGATACGGCGAAAATCTGGGAACCGGAACCGACTGTCGTTTACACTTGGGGCGGACACGCATGAACGAGCTTGATCTTCACAAGGTTGGGGTGCGGGGAATCAATTCGCAGCTTCACAGCCTGCCCAAGAATACCAATGAGAAGCATTGGGTCATCCAGAACCCCAGGGGCCAGCATTCAATTGCGGTTGGCCTTGATGCGCCGCTGCAGATCGATATCCGCGGCCATGTGGGCTTCTATTGCGGCGGCATGAACAAGGATGCGGAGCTGACGATCCATGGCCACGCGGGCGTGGGGACCGCTGAAAACATGATGTCCGGCGTGGTCTGGGTGAAAGGCAATTCGTCGGAATCGGCGGGTGCCACGGGCAATGGCGGGCTTCTCGTCATTGAGGGTGATGCCTCGTCACGCTGCGGCATCTCGATGAAGGGCATCGATATCGTGGTGGGCGGTTCGGTCGGCCACATGTCGGCCTTCATGGCGCAGCGTGGCAATCTGATTGTCTGCGGCGACGCAGGCGATGCGCTGGGCGATTCCATTTATGAAGCGCGGCTTTATGTGAAGGGCAAGGTTGCAAGCCTTGGGGCCGACTGCATCGAGAAGGAAATGCGGGCGGAGCACCTGGCCGATCTTGAGCGCCTGCTGAAGGCCGCCAAGCGCAAGGAGAAGCCATCGGACTTCCGCCGCTATGGCTCGGCCCGCAAGCTTTACAATTTCAGCGTTGATCACGCGGACGCATACTGAGGACAACATGGATAAAACGCCCCGCACGCTGCCGCGCAAATCAGCAACCTTTGACGACTACACGCTTTCCGAAATCCGCCGGGCGGCAAGCACCGGCATTTATGACATCCGCGGGGCCGGCGCCAAGCGCAGGCTGCCGCATTTTGATGACCTGCTGTTTTTAGGAGCATCCATTTCGCGCTATCCGCTGGAGGGCTACCGGGAAAAATGCGGCACCAATGTTGTGCTTGGCACACGCTTTGCCAAGAAGCCGATTGAATTGAAAATTCCGATCACCATTGCGGGCATGAGCTTCGGCTCGCTCTCGGCGCAGGCCAAGGAAGCCTTGGGGCGCGGGGCAACCATTGCCGGAACCTCCACCACGACGGGCGATGGCGGCATGACGCCGGAAGAGCGCGGGCAATCCAAGACACTGGTCTATCAATACCTGCCGTCGCGTTACGGGATGAATCCCGATGATTTGCGCAAGGCTGACGCCATCGAAATCGTCATCGGCCAGGGGGCCAAGCCCGGCGGAGGCGGCATGCTGCTGGGCCAGAAAATTTCCGACCGGGTGGCCGCCATGCGCTGCCTGCCGAAAGGCATTGACCAGCGTTCGGCCTGCCGGCATCCGGACTGGACAGGGCCCGATGACCTAGAAATCAAGATCCATGAACTCCGCGAAATCACCAATTGGGAAAAGCCGATTTATGTGAAGATCGGCGGGGCGCGGCCTTACTATGATGTGGCGCTGGCGGTGAAGTCCGGGGCCGATGTGGTGGTGCTGGACGGCATGCAGGGCGGCACGGCAGCCACCCAGGAAGTGTTTATCGAGCATGTGGGGCAGCCGACGCTTGCCTGCATCCGCCCGGCGGTTCGCGCTCTTCAAGAGCTAGGCATGCACCGCAAGGTGCAGCTCATCGTCTCCGGCGGTATCCGCAACGGCGCCGATGTGGCGAAGGCCCTGGCGCTTGGCGTGGACGCGGTGTCGATCGGCACGGCGGCGCTTGTGGCGCTGGGCGACAATGACCCGCATTATGAAGCTGAATACAATGAGCTTGGCTCAACGGCGGGCGCCTATGACGACTGGCACGAGGGGCGCGATCCCGCGGGCATCACCACGCAGGATCCGGAGCTGGCCAAGCGGCTTGACCCGGTGAAGGCGGGGCGCAGGCTTTCCAATTACCTGAAGGTGATGACGCTGGAGGCGCAGACCATCGCGCGGGCCAATGGCAAGAGCCACGTCCACAACCTTGAGCCGGAAGACCTGTGCGCGCTCACGGTGGAAGCCGCGGCCATGGCGCAGGTCCCCCTTGCGGGAACAGACTGGATTCCAGGCCGGGGCGGGTATTAGGATGGGGATTTCTTAGGGAGACCATTTTGGAAATCACCGTACTAGCCATTTTCGCCGGGGCACTTTTCATAAATTCCAGTTCGCCTGGCCCGAGTGTTGCGGCATTGGTGGCGCGGGTTTTGACCAGCGGCTGGCGCAGTGTCATGCCGCTCCTTGCCGCCATGTGGCTTGGCGAAGCCTTGTGGCTGACGGCGGCGGTTTTCGGCCTCAGCGTCATGGCGCAGACTTTTTACTGGGCCTTCGTGATCCTGAAATATCTTGGCGTGGCCTATCTGCTTTATCTCGCCTACCGGATGTGGACCGCCCCATCCGAAGTCAGGGATGATGGGCTGCCAGCGGGGGATTCTTCATGGCGGCTTTTTCTGACGGGCATGGCCATTACGCTGGGCAATCCCAAGATCATGGTTTTCTATCTGGCGCTGCTGCCTTCCATCGTTGACCTCGCGCGAATCTCGTTGATGGGCTGGATGGAGCTTACGGCCACCATGGTGGCGGTGATTGTGGCTGTCGATCTCACTTGGGTGATGATTGCGGCGCAGGCCCGCCGCTGGCTCAAGAGCCCGCGCGCCGTGCGCATTGCCAACCGGACAAGCGCCACCGCTATGGGCGGGGCAGCGCTCGCGATTGCAACACGATGAAACCTAAAAATGATAACCGGGAGAGAAAATAGATGGCTGGGGAACTCGAAGCATATGCCAGGAAGAACAAGGTAAAGTTCTTCCTGTTCAATTTCACCGACCTGTTCGGCACGCAGCGCGCCAAGCTGGTGCCGGCGGAGGCCGCAACGCGGATGCAGAAGGCGGGTGCGGGCTTTGCAGGCTTTGCCACCTGGCTTGACCAGACGCCGGCGCATCCGGACATTCTGGTGATGCCGGACCCCGATGCGATCATTCCCTTGCCGTGGCGGCCGGATGTGGCCTGGGTTGCGGGCGATCCATGGATGAGCGGCAAGCCATTGGAACAGGCGCCGCGCTATGCGCTGAAGAAAGCCATGGAAAAAACCGCCAAAAGCAATCTTAAACTGATGGCCGGCGTCGAGCCGGAATTTTTCCTGACCAATGCGGACGGCACGCAGATTTCCGATGGCCGGGATACGCAGGAAAAGCCCTGCTATGACCAGGCGGCGATCATGCGCCGTCTCGACGTAATCGCGGAAATTTGCTCGACGATGGTTCAACTGGGCTGGGGGCCCTATCAGAATGATCATGAAGATGGCAATGGCCAGTTCGAGATCAACTGGAATTTCAATGATGCACTGACGACGGCGGATCAACTCGCGTTTTTCAAGTTCATGGTGAAGTCCATTGCCGAGAAGCATGGGTTGCGCGCCACTTTCATGCCAAAACCCTTCATCAACCTCACGGGCAGCGGCTGCCATGTGCATCTTTCGGTGTGGGACAATGCCCGCAAGAAGAACCTGTTTGATGATGCCAAGGACGAGATGGGCCTCTCGCCCATGGCCTATAACTTCCTGGGCGGCCTTATCCATCATGCGGAATCGCTGGTGGCGATCACCAATCCCACGGTGAACTCCTATAAGCGCATCAATGCGCCGCGCACGGTTTCGGGGGCCACGTGGTCGCCCAATACCGTCACCTTCGGCGGCAACAACCGCACCCACATGGTGCGCATCCCCGATGCGGGGCGCACCGAGTTCCGCCTGCCGGACAATGCGGCTAATCCCTATCTCATGCTGGCCTCCATCATGGCGGCGGGCATGCATGGCATCGAGGCGAAGATGGACCCGGGCAAGCGTCTTGACATCGACATGTATGCGGAAGGCCATACGGTGAAGAACGCCAAGAAGCTGCCGCTGAACCTGCTCGATGCGCTGCGCAATTTCGAGAAGGACAGCTACTTGCGCGAGGCTCTTGGCTCGGAAATTTCCGCCGCCTATTTGAAGCTCAAGCATGCGGAGTGGAACCAGTATTGCCGTCACCTCACGCAATGGGAGAGGGACACGACGCTGGATTGTTAGCCCCCGAAATCGTCATTCCGGCGAAAGCCGGAATCCCGTACCGAACTGTTGGGGACCCCGGCTTTCGCCGGGGTGACGAATTGGGTGGGAGAGAATTTAGAGAACCAATGGGCCTATGAAGTATTCAGTTTTCTCATTGTTGAAGAACACGCTGTCTGGCCACAAGAAGTGGCCGGCGGCGTGGCGCGATCCCCAGCCCAAGAAGGACTATGAAGTCGTCATCATCGGGGGCGGCGGGCATGGACTGGCGACCGCCTATTACCTGGCGAAGGTCCATGGCATCAGCAATGTGGCGGTGCTGGAAAAATCCTGGCTGGGCTCCGGCAATGTGGGACGCAATACCACGATCATCCGCTCCAACTACATGCTGCCGGGGAACAATCCGTTCTATGAATGGTCGATGAAGCTGTGGGAGGGACTGGAACAGGATTTCAACTTCAATGCCATGGTTTCGCAGCGCGGTGTTCTAAATCTTTGCCACACGGACCCGCAGCGCGATGCTTTCGCGCGGCGCGGCAATGCCATGCGGATTGACGGGGTGGATGCGGAACTTCTCGATGCGGAGGGGGTGCGCGAGATGTATCCGTTCCTTGATTTCAACAATGCGCGTTTTCCCATCAAGGGCGGCATTTTGCAGCGGCGCGGGGGCACGGTGCGCCACGATGCGGTGGCCTGGGGCTATGCGCGGGGCGCGGACTCACGCGGCGTCGACATCATCCAGAACTGCGAGGTCACCGGCATCAAGACGGTGAAGGGCAAGGTTGTGGGGGTTGGGACCAACAAGGGATTCATCGGCTGCAAGAAGCTCGGCCTTGCGGCGGCGGGCAATTCTTCGGAAGTGGCCGCCATGGCGGGCCTGAAGCTGCCCATCGAAAGCCATGTGCTGCAGGCCTTCGTGTCGGAAGGGCTTAAACCTTACATCGATGGCGTGGTGACGTTTGGCGCGGGGCATTTCTATGTGTCGCAATCCGACAAGGGCGGGCTGGTGTTCGGCGGCGATATCGACGGCTACAATTCCTATGCGCGGCGCGGCAACCTGCCGATGGTGGAGCATGTGATCGAGGCCGGGGTTGCGATGATCCCGGGGCTGGCGCGGGTGCGGGTGCTGCGCTCATGGGGCGGGATCATGGACATGTCGATGGATGGCTCGCCGATCATCGACAAGACATCGATTGACGGGCTCTATCTCAATGCAGGCTGGTGCTATGGCGGCTTCAAGGCCACGCCTGCGTCCGGCTGGTGTTTCGCTCATACGATTGCGCACGATGAGCTGCACAAGCTGAACGCGGCCTACCGCCTGGACCGCTTCCGCCGGGGCTACATGATCGATGAAAAGGGGCAGGGCGCTTCGCCCAATTTGCATTGATGGAAAAACCATGCTGATCAAATGCCCCCATTGCGGAACGCGGCCGGTGGAAGAGTTCACCTTCAACGGCGATGCTTCGATTCAAAGGCCCACATCGAATGATCCTGCGACGATGGATCAATGGTTTGACTATGTTTACCTGCGTGACAATCCCAAGGGCCGCTTTGACGAATATGCACATCATTCCAGCGGCTGCCGGGCCTGGCTGGTGGTGACGCGCGATACGCAAACCCATGAAATCTTCAACGTGGTGACGGCGCGGGATTACGCGAAGAAGCGGGTGGCGTCATGACGGGCTTTCGCCTGGACAAAGGTGGTTTGATCGACCGCAAAGCGCCGCTGTATTTTACTTTTGATGGCAGGGCGTTCACGGGATTTGCCGGAGATACGCTGGCCTCGGCCCTGATTTCCAATGATGTGCATCTCATGGGGCGCTCGTTCAAGTATCACCGGCCGCGCGGGGTGATTTCAGCGGGAAGTTCGGAACCCAATGCCTTGGTTGAGTTGCGGGAAGGAGCGCGCAAGGAGGCAAATACGCGCGCCACGATGATCGAACTCCATGACGGTCTGGTTGCGAAGAGCCAGAACCACTGGCCATCCCTCGAATTTGATATTGGTGCCCTGAACTCGTTGGCATCTGCCATGTTTGTGGCGGGCTTCTATTATAAGACCTTTATGTGGCCGAAAAGTTTCTGGGAAAAAATCTACGAACCGATCATCCGCAAGGCCGCGGGGCTGGGAAATGCTTCCAAGGAAGCGGATCCGGACAAATATGAAAAGGCTTATGCCCATTGCGATCTGCTGGTTGTGGGCTCCGGTCCTGCGGGGCTGATAGCGGCGCTCATGGCGGCGCGCTCCGGGGCGCGCATCATTCTTGCGGATGAAAGTTCAACGCTGGGCGGATCGCTACTGAACGAAAATGAAGAGATCGGCGGTATGTCAGGTCATGCCTGGGCCATCGGTGTAATTGGTGAACTTGGTTCCAAGTCCAACGTTACGCTCATGCCGCGCACCACGATTTTCGGCTGGTATGACGACAATATTTTCGGCGCCGTCGAGCGGGTGAATGACCATGTGCTGGAACCTTCGCCATACGAGCCGCGGCAGCGCTATTGGCGCATCATGGCCAAGCGCGCGGTGATGGCGACAGGAGCGGAGGAACGCCCCATCGTGTTTGGCGGCAATGATGTGCCGGGAGTGATGACAGCCGGCGCGTTACGCACCTATGCCAACCGTTATGCAGCGGCGGCGGGCAAATCGGTTGTGGTGTTCACCAACAATAATTCAGGCTACCGCACGGCGCGCGACATGAACGCCCATGGCGTTCATGTGGAAGTCATCATCGACTCGCGCAAGGAGCCGAACGTGGATGCGGGCGGGGTTCCGGTCATTCGCGGCGGCGCGATCGTCAATGTCAGGGGTGGCAAGCGGGTGAGCGGGGTTGAACTTGCCGATCATCGCATGATCCCGTGCGATGCTGTTGCCATGTCGGGCGGCTGGAGCCCCATCGTCAATTTGATGTGCCATCGCGGCGCCAAGCCGAAATGGGATGAGCGCATTGCCGGATTTGTGCCGCCTGATGTCGGGGATAGATTTGTTGCTGCGGGTTCGGCGGCGGGCCGGATGCTGCTGTCGGAATGCCTGGCTGACGGGGCGCGGGCCGGGACGCTGAAGGGCAAGACGCCGGCCATCCCGAAGTGCCGGGATGAGGCCTTTGCCGTCACGCCCCTGTGGTGGGTGAAGGAATCGACGGGCAAGGCCTTTGTCGATTACCAGAATGATTCAACGGCCAAGGATTTGCCTCTGGCGGCGCAGGAGGGCTACCGCGACATCGAGCTGGCCAAGCGCTACACCACGGCGGGGATGGCGACCGACCAGGGCAAGCTCGGCAATGTGAATGCCATCGCCATCCTTGCGGAAGCCACGGGCCGGACGATGGACCAGGTGGGCACCACGACATTCCGCCCCTACTACACGCCGGTTTCCTTTGGCGCGATTGCGGGCCCCTTTGTCGGGCATCATTTCCAGCCGGTGCGCAAGACGCCGCTGCATGACTGGGCGGACGAGCTTGGCGCGGTTTTTGTCGAAACCGGATTGTGGATGCGCTCGTCGTGGTTCCCGCAAGCGGGCGAGGATTGGCTGGCCAGCGCCTCGCGGGAGGTTCTGGCAACGCGCGAACGGGTGGGCCTCTGCGATGTGTCCACTCTTGGCAAGATCGATGTGCAGGGGAAAGACGCGGCGGAATTTTTGAACCGGCTCTATTGCAACACCTTCAGCACGCTTGATGTAGGCAAGGCGCGCTATGGCCTGATGCTGCGCGAGGACGGCATCGTGTTTGACGATGGCACGACATCGCGGCTTGCTGCCGATCATTTCCTGATGACGACGACCACGGCCAATGCGGCCCGTGTCATGAGCCACATGGAATTCTGCCATCAGGCACATTGGCCGGAGCTGGACGTGCAGTATGTTTCGGTGACGGAACAATGGGCCCAGATGGCGATTGCCGGGCCAAAAGCGCGGGCGACCTTGCAGAAGATCGTTGACAAGGTGACGCTGGATGACACGGGCTTCCCTTATCTGGCCGCCAAGGAGATCAGCATTCTCGGTGGCATGACAGCGCGGCTCTTCCGTATTTCATTCTCCGGCGAGCATGCCTATGAGCTGGCGGTGCCCGCCGATTACGGAAACCTCGTGGCGCGCAGCATCATGCAGGCGGGCGAGGAATTCGGCATTACGCCCTATGGCATTGAAGCGCTGTCGATCATGCGCATCGAGAAGGGCCATGTGGCGGGGGGCGAGCTTAACGGCACGACAACGGCTGGCGATCTCGGCCTTGGCAAGATGATGTCGTCCAAGAAGGATTACATCGGGCGGATGATGGCGGCGCGCGAAGGCCTGACGGACAAGAACCGGCAATGCGTTGTTGGGATCAGGCCGTTTGATGCGGCTGACAAAATCCGTGCGGGCTCGCATATCCTGAAAAAAGAAGACGCGCCGTCGATGGCGGCGGATCAGGGCTATATTTCTTCGGTGGCTTGGTCGCCCATGCTGAACATGTGGCTGGGGCTGGCGCTGCTCTCCAATGGCCGCGAGCGCCATGGCGAAGTAGTGAAGATTTTCGATGGCGTCCGCAAGATCCACATGTTCGGCGTGATCTGCGATCCCATGCAGTACGACAGGGAGAACAAAAAACTCCATGCCTGATAACTTTCAAAGAGTTTCGCCGCTCGCCGACATCGCCATTCAGGGACGTTTTGGCGCTGATCACGGTGCGCCGGGTGTGACACTTTCAGTGCGGCATCCCGTGCTTATCGCCACAGTGATTGCGCGCAAGGGCAAGGCGAAGGCGCTTGCCGATGCTCTGAAGAGCTGGCGCGGCGCCACAGTCCAGTGGGCAGGGGCGGAGCAGTATTTCCTTCTGGACAAGCCTTTTGACGAGGTGCGGAAGAAACTTGAAGGGCTTGCCTCCTGCTCCGACCAGAGCCATGGCCGGGTGATTATCCGGATTGAGGGACCGAAGGTGCGGCAGGTGCTGTGCAAGGGTACGCCGGTTGACCTGCATGAGAGCGGGTTTGAGATCGGGAAAAGTGCGCTCACGCAGATGGCCCATGTGGGCGTGCATCTCACGCGCGTGGGGCGGGATGCCTTCGAGCTTTCGGTGTTCCGTGGCTTCTCCGAAAGCTTCTGGGAATGGCTGACGGAAAAGGCGGAAGAATTCGGCTATCAGGTGATTTAGCTCAGAGAGCCGCTGCAAGCCTTGCGATCCTCTTGCAGGCTTCGGTGATTTGCGTTTCATCGACCGTCAGGGCCACGCGCACGTGGCCGGCGCCGCCGGCGCCGAAGCTTTCGCCGGGCATGGTGACGACGTTTTCCTGAGCCAGCAGTTTCCGCGCGAACTCCTCGCCGCTCAAGCCTGTCTTGCGCACATCGACCATGACGAACATGCCGCCTTCGGGCATGCGGGCGGAAATGTTTTTGGCACCTTTCAATCCGGCAACCAGGGCGCGGGCGCGGCGCTCGTAGCTTTGCTTCATGGCATCCACTTCGGGGAAGTGATTGGCAATCGCAAAGG
>CADEEO010000028.1 GCA_902826365.1 uncultured Hyphomicrobiales bacterium
TCGAGTTGATAAACATTTCGGCTTTTGCCAGATCGGCCTTGATCTTGATGCTGGCGTTCTTCTCGCCCACGCCATTTATCTCTGCCTGGACCTTGACCGGACCCTGCAAATAATCGCCAAGCTTGATGCCGAGCTTTTCGCGCGCCTTGTCGTCAAGTTGCGTGTCGATGGACGCGGTCGCCCTCGAATCCGGCCCCGAGGGGCGCTCCCAGGAAATTTTGGATGGGAAGCCGTTTATTTTGACAGGGCCGGTGGCGGTAATGCCAGTCCGGTCAAATGCCACGAGGAGCGAACCTTCCGACAAATCCACATTGGGAATGACTTGCCTGATGCTGGCATCGGTTATCTTGATCCTGGCGGCGGTCTGGACCTGGTCACGCGGGAGGTTCTTCACCAAGGGCATCGAGAAATCGATTTGGGCATCCGCCTGCCCGCCGATGCTGGCTGGAACAAAATTGGCGTTTTTCAGGAGATTGAGATCAGGCAGTGCCGCAAGCTCCAGCAGGTCGGAAGCGCTGGCAGAAAGATTAAGCGCGAAAACGGCAGGCACGCCATTGGTCAAAAGCTTTTCAGCCTTGAAGGTGGTGTCGCGCACCTGCACGGTTCCATTCGACGGCAAGACCACTTTGCCGGACTCTATGGTCAATTCAAAACTGTCGCCCTGCAAGCGCGCATGCCCCGAGGCTCCGAGCAGCGGCGGCAATGACTTGAAGTATGTTGAGGTAACATCGGCCATGGAAAACTGGAAATCGATGGTTTCATTGGGCAGCACCTTCTGGCGCAGCGCTTCGGCCAGGCCATTCACCGGGATGTCGACATTGAAAGCGCCTTCGGTTATGCGCCCAGTTTGAACATTGTCCGTCACCCATTTCCGGGATTTGGGGACAATAATGGGCGGCCACAATTTTTTCAGAAAATCGGCCGAGAGATCGCGTACCCGGCCGCTCATCCGAATGCCTGCCGACTCATCACCGCCAGTAATGGTGCCACGCAGGCGAACGCCGGCGTTACCCGACATCACCACAAGATCTTCAATATCCATAACAGCGCCCTCGACTGAGGCCTTGCCGAGAAATTCGATGCGGTCGACGAGAACCGGGTTTTTCACCGTGCCTTGCGTATCGACGCTGACGTTGGTCGCCTTCAGATCAATTTTGAGATGGGTCAGGCGACCATCACTGGCCCGCACGGGATCAAGACGCCCGGTGAGTTCGGCGCGGGAACCGCCGACGAGGATGATGGAGTCGACGATCTTGAAGCCGCCGGTAGGCGCATCGTAATCAACCCGGAGGGCGCCTTCATCAATCACGATGGGTTGGGCGATATAGCCTGGCAGGCCCACAACTCCGGCGGCGGCGGCAAATTCCGCCGAGGCGCTGGTGATGGCGCCAGCATCGCTGATTTCGACCTCGGCGTGACCGGAAAGGGGCACGTCAACCTTGGCAAACTGGGCCAAGGCAAATATTTCATCGGAAACGCTTGCCGGAACCAGATCCTCAATGCGGGCGCTGATCGCGAAGGAGCGGGATTCGGTGCGGTAGGTGGCCGAAAGTTCGGTGCGCCATGGGGTTCCGCCGCTGGCCACGGAAGCCTTGGCAAAGACGACAAAGCCATAAGGCATTTTCTTGAAGGTCAGATCTGCTTGCGGGGCAAACCAATTAGCCTGGTTTGCCTCATCAAAAAGCTGGATTGAGGCGCCGGTGATGCGGATGTCCTCCAGCGACGTTCCACTTTCGCCGCCATTGCCGGACAAGACATCAATCAAGGACTTTGCCGTCGCTTCCGGCAACACCGCCGTCTGCTCTTCGCGGCTGGCCTTGGGATCGCCGGCATCGACAGCTGTGCCGTCCAGCGTGGCTGATTCGTTTTCCGGTGCGGGAGGCGTGCCAAATCCGAGCACCAGGCCGCCATCAAGCTGGCGTTTGACCAGAATGCGCGTGCCAATAAGCTCAAGGCCGCGCGGTACGAGAGACCCCAAAAAAAGCGATGAACCTTCGAAGCTGATGGCGGCACGCTGCGATTTCGCAATCAGGTTGCCTGATTTATCCAGCAGCACGAGGTCCCTCAGCCGGAAATGGGGAACATTGGTCTTGCTGTCCATTTCGAAAACAGCCCCGGCCACGTTAACCGTCATTCCTGAAAGTGACTTGTTGATTTCCCTTTCGATCCGCTCAGTCATGAAATCCAGGGAAACCGGGCCTTGTGACAGGCGCCAAAAAAAGGCTGCCCCGACGATGACCAGAATTGCGGTAACCGAAAGCAACACAAGCACTGTTATTTTAGCCAGCCGATGGCGCAATTCTTAACTGCCCTAGTTTATCAATCCAAATACCGTCTATTCCAAACAGAATCAGCCAATTAGAACCAGCATTATAGCACCCGTGGCGCAATCCTAGCGTCATTGGCCAGTAAAGATAGGCCAAACAATGGCAGCCCTTGAAAGCCGTTGACAGCACATTGGACTTGCGTTCGACGGCAGAACTGGCATCTTTACGGGTTCGAGGCATAATTCTAAACAGTGTAGTGCGTTAATGGTCGGGACCAGAATGATGGCTCATCGTCATCAGGGTAAAAGCGGGCGGTCTATGAAACGGCAGTCGCCGCTTCGCGGGCTTTTGCAGACGCGCCAGATCTATGTGCGCAGCAAAAGCGATGTGCAGTTCATCACCGTCTCGCCGACCTCGCAGATTTTCCTCCTCATCATCTTCCTCATCGGCTTCCTGTGGATGGCCTTTGCCAGCGTCAATATCGTGTTCAAGGATCAGTTGCTGGAACTCAAGCAGCAAAAACTGTTCGAGGCGCGGCTGGATTACGAGAATCGCCTGTCGGAGCTCCGGGCCGCGGTAGAGCGGGTTAACGACCGACTGCTGCTGGACCAAAAGAGCTATCTGAAAAAAGTGGACGAGGTGAAAGCCGAGTTCAACAGCCTGGCGGCACAGCAGAAAATGATGGAAGGGTTTTTCAAGGAGGGCTGGTTTCCGCTGAAACAGAACGCGGTACCCGATGCGCCGCCAAAGCTTCAAGTGGAAGGAGCGCTGGAAAATGCTTTCTCGGAGCGTTATGCGGCTGATTTTCAATCACGTCTTGAGGTGGTCAAGCCGCTCGATGAAATCAATGGCGGCTTCGCCGATTTGCATGGCCAGCAGCTGGCACTGTTGAAAGAGGCGCAAGCCTATTCCCGGCGCAAGCTTGATATGACGAGCCTTCTGCTCACCAAGCTGGGCATCGAGCCTCCCCTGACGGTGACTCCCGTGAAGGGCGATGCTGCGGCCATGGGCATGGGCGGGCCATTTCTCAGCGTCCCCGAGCAAACTCAGCGTGAATCCGAAATTTCCGCGGGCATCGAGAGCGTGCATGCCACGCTGGAACAGGAAAGCAAGGTGCGCAATGCGGTGGCGGATTTGCCGCTGGTTAAGCCCATGGCGGCGATCACCGGAATTTCCAGCCCTTATGGTTACCGCAAGGATCCCTTGCGGCTGTCGCTGGCGTTCCATGGCGGCATCGATTTTAAGTCAAATTACGCGGAGCCGGTTCTGGCCACGTCGAATGGCAAGGTCACTTGGGCTGGCCCCCATGGACCCTACGGTAACCTTGTTGAAATCTTTCATGACAACGGCGTCTCAACCCGGTATGGTCATCTCAAGTCCGTTAACGTTTCGCTGGGCCAGAAAATCAGCCGCGGCGATCTGGTTGGCTGGATGGGCAGCACGGGGCGAAGTACGGGGCCTCATTTACACTACGAAACGCGTGTAAATGGTCGTGTGATTGATCCTCAAAATTTTTGGCGAACACAAAATGATCTTCAAGCGCTCGAAAACATCAACTAACGGAACCGAAACGTCCTCCAATTCGGGGCCGTCAATTGTTGCCCAGGATGTGACTATCGAAGGCAACATTACGGCGTCCGGCGAGCTTCATATTGACGGTACGGTGTTTGGCTCGGTGCGGGCGAAATCCTGCGTTGTCGACATGAACGGGTTTGTCCAGGGTGAACTGGTGGCCGAGGAAATCTTCATCCGCGGCCGGGTGATGGGGCCAATTCGCGGCCTCCATGTCAATCTTTACGCAGGCGCGCAGGTTGAGGGCGATATCCTTAACGAGACCATCTCCATCGAGAATGGCGCCAATATCTACGGAATGATCAGCCGGGCGGAAAACCCTTTGGCTGACGGGCAAGTGCACCAGAGTCCACCGCCGGTTGACGACAAGGCGCGCCCTGCCCCCAATCTGGCCCTTGGCCAAGTCAATTACTTCGCCGAAAACCCTGACGAGGCTTTCCGGCCCCTCAAGGTTGTCAGGCCGGTTTGATTCTGGCGCTAGTCGATGTCTTCAATGACACCGGAATCCAATCCCTGAACGCGCTTAGCCAATGACGCCTGGATAAAATCGTCTAGGCCGCCATCGAGCACAGCGGCGGGATTGGTGCTGGTGAAGCCGGTGCGCAAATCCTTGATCAACTGATAGGGCTGCAAGACGTAGGAACGGATTTGGTGGCCCCAGCCAATATCGGTTTTTTTGGCGTTAACCGCATCGATCTTCTCCTGCTGCAACTGCAATTCCCGCTCGTAAAGGCGGGCCTTCAGCATTTTCCAGGCAGTGGCCCGGTTCTTGTGCTGGGAGCGCTCGGCCTGGCAGGCCACGACAATGCCAGTGGGATTGTGGGTGATGCGCACCGCAGAGTCAGTTGTGTTGACGTGCTGGCCGCCAGCGCCCGAGGCACGGTAGGTATCGATCTTGCAATCGCTTTCGTTGATCTGGATATCGATGTTGTCATCGATCACCGGATAGGCCCAGACGGAGGCAAAGGACGTGTGCCTTCTGGCATTGGAATCATAGGGTGAAATGCGCACCAGGCGATGAACGCCGGATTCGGTTTTCAATTTGCCATAGGCGTTGTGGCCCTTGATTTCGAGGGTGCAGGACTTGATGCCGGCTTCTTCACCATTATGCTCATCAAGCACGGAGACCTTGAACTTGTTCTGGTTGGCCCAGCGCGTGTACATGCGCATCAGCATGGAGGCCCAGTCCTGGCTTTCGGTGCCGCCGGCACCCGCGTTGATCTGCAGGTAGCTGTCATTGCCATCGGCTTCGCCGGAAAGAAGCGTTTCGAGTTCCTGCTCGGCGACTTCGACCTGCAATTTGGTCAGGGCTTTCTCGGCTTCGGCGACAATGGCATGATCGCCTTCGAGTTCACCAAGCTCGATCAGGCCCACATTGTCTTCAATGGTTTGCTCAAGGCGCAGGACGGCGGATATGCGGGCGTCCAAATCCTGGCGCTTGCGCATGACCTCCTGGGCTTTCTGCGGATCGTTCCAGAGATTGGGATCTTCGGATTTGGCGTTCAGCTCGGCGAGCTGGCGAATGGCGGAATCCCAGTCAAAGATGCCTCCTTAGCAATCCAATGGACTGCTTCATCTCTTCCGCGAGTTTGACAATTTCGGCGCGCATAAATGGATAACCTTCAGATTGGGTGATGGAGGCTCAATAGAGGCCGCCGGTGCCTGTCGTCAACCCGCCTTCTTCGACGGACTGTTCGCTGTCGGCGGGCGGCACAAGCTGCTGGCCTGCGCCATAGATGGACTCGCTTGAGACGGCGGCCAAATCCTCACCGATGATTTTGGTCGAGTCGGCGGGCTCCTCGCCGGGCTTGAAGGCTTCCAGAATGACGCCTTCATCGCCAAAGACCGCCCTCTGCCCGGTGTTGGCATCAATGGGAATAAGCTCAATGGCGCGCGGCACGCGAAACGGCGTGGCGGGCTGCTCGCGGAGCGCCAGACGCATGAAGTCGGCCACAATGGGGGCGGCCAGCTCACCGCCGGTGCGGCCTTTGCCCATGGGCTTGGGATTGTCGTATCCCACGTAAACGCCCACGGCGAGATCGGGCGCATAGCCGATGAACCAAGCATCTTTTTCCTCATTCGAGGTGCCGGTCTTGCCGGCCACGGGCTTGCCCACGATTTGAAGCTTCTTGCCGGTTCCGCGCTGGACGACGCCTTCCATCATGGAAGTGATCTGATAGGCCGTATAGGGGCTCATGACCTGTTCGCGCACGTCCATGAGCTCGGGCTCGGCACTGTTTTCCGAATAGGTTTCCTGCTTGCAGAAACTGCAATCCCTTTTGTCGAAGCGGAAAATCGTGCGGCCATAGCGGTCCTGCACGCGATCTATGAGGGTTGCCTGAACCTTCTTGCCGCCGTTTGCGAATATGCTGTAGGCGGTGGTCATTTTCATGAGGGTTGTCTCGCCGGCGCCAAGCGCCATGGAAAGCTGCAAGGGCATTTTATCATAGAGGCCAAGGCGCTGGGCAAGGTCCACGATCTTCGTCATTCCGAGATCGTCGGCCAAGCGCACGGTCATCACGTTTCTGGATTGCTCAATGCCACGACGCAGGGTCGAAGGGCCATAAAACTTGTCCTGGTAATTCTTCGGCTTCCAGACTTCGCCGTTGGGCATGTTGTATTCAACGGGCGCATCCAGCACGACCGAAGACGGCGTGTAGCCATTGTCGAGCGCCGCGGCGTAGGCAACCGGCTTGAACGACGAGCCGGGCTGGCGCATGGCCTGAACGGCGCGATTGAACTGACTGTTGCCGTAGGAAAATCCGCCGACCAATGAAAGAACACGTCCCGTATGGGGGTCCATGGCAATGAGGGCGCCTTCCACATCTGGCATTTGCACGAGATGCCATTGGCCAGCATCGCCGCCTGGCGCCACATAGACAACATCGCCCACGGCCAGCACATCGGTGGCCTTTTCAATTTTTGGGCCAAGTTTCTTGCCATCAACATAGGCGCGGGCCCAGCCCATGAGCGCCACGGGAATGACACCGGTTTCGCGCGCGGCTTCCGGCTTGCCACCGGGCAGCAGTTTTGGCTGGAGGCCGATGGCCGCCTGCTGTTCATTCACCTCCGTGACAACCGCCAAGCGCCAGGGGGCGACGTCGGCGGGGGGGCGCGGCTTGTCAAGCAGAAGGCCCCAATCGCCCTGAATCTTCACCTTCTTGACGGGTCCGCGGAAACCGCGCCTGCGGTCAAAGGCGATGAGTCCCCTGGCCAAAGCCTGCCGTGCGTAGATCTGCAATTTTGGATCGAGCGTAGTGCGCACCGAAAGGCCGCCCTTGCCGAGCTTGTCCTTGCCGTACATCTGCGCCAATTCGCGGCGCACTTCCTCGGCGAAGGATTCAGCGGCGAAGAGCTGGGCTCCAAAGGGGCGCGGGTTGACGACCAGCGGCTTCTTGGTGGCTTCATCGTATTCAGCCTGGGTAATGTAGTCGTTTTCCAGCATCTGGAGGAGCACCCAGTTGCGCCGCTCGATGGCGCGGTCCTTGTGCTTGAAGGGATGGTAGTTATTGGGGCCCTTGGGCAAGGCGGCGAGATAGGCCATTTCATCCAAGGAAAGTTCATTCAGCGATTTGCCGAAATAATTCAGCGAGGCGGCGGCAATGCCATAGGAATTCAGGCCGAGGAAAATTTCGTTCAAATACAGTTCAAGAATCTGGTCTTTCGAAAAAGCCGCTTCAATGCGCTGGACGATAATGGCCTCGCGCAGCTTGCGCTCGATCGTCTGCTCATTGTTGAGAAGAAAGTTCTTGGCCACCTGCTGGGTAATGGTGGAGGCGCCGACGATTTGCCCCTTGCCGGTCAGCTTGACCTGGACATAGCGAATGCCCGCCGCGGCAATGCCACGCCAATCGAGGCCGCCGTGAGTATAGAAAGTTTTATCCTCGGCGGAAATGTAGGCTTGAATCAGGCGCTTGGGCACGGAATTTATGGGCACGAAAAGGCGGCGTTCATCGGCATATTCGGCAAGCAGCGAACCATCGGCGGCATGAATGCGCGTCATGACCGGGGGTTCGTAGGAGGCCAGTTGCTTGTAATCCGGTAGGCCCTTGGCCACATCCCAAACTACGTAAACCAAGGCCCCGGACAGGCCTAAGAAAATCATGAACCCGGCTCCGAAGAGCCATCCTAAGAACCTTAACATCGCTGGTTTACTAATCCGATTCCGTCACTTCGTCCTACTGGCGATAGCACATGCCATAGGAGACTTGCTAGGCTTGGAATATGGCCAAGGCTAGGCAGGTAAAATTGACCTGTTCAGGTGATTTTTTCGATGCCAAAGGTTTTCCGGAAGCCCTGCTCCCCGGCCCGCGTAATGGCCAACGCCCTGGTATTGTCCTGGCGCTTCACCCAGTTCAAATCCAGTGTCCGGTGCAGCAGCCCAGCGCCCACGGCGCCGGCAAGATGAAAGCGGCGTTCACTCCAATCCAAGCAAGGTCTGCAGAAAACCCGTTTTGAGTGTTTGGCGGCGGCGAAATCAACGCCGAACTTCTCCAGAAACAACTTGCCAGATGCCGTGACGCTGCCGCCATCGCCATCAAATTCGATCTGGCCCCGATCCAGCATCGCATCGGTGACGCTCACGGCCAAGTGGCCGGCCATGTGGTCATAACATCCGCGGGCCACGCGCATGGCGGCATCGCGAGGGCCGGTGCGAATGGTGCGACCGGCCTGCTTGATGTTTTGGGTGGAGGCAACCTGCTGCAGGCCCTCAAGCATGCGGGCAATCTCGGACGAGGCCAGCGCATGGTAATGGTGACGGCCGTGCTGCTCCATCGTGATGAGACCGGCGGTGATCAGTTTGGAGAGATGGCCACTGGCGGTTTGCGGGGCGATTCCTGCGCGCGTGGCCAGCTCCTTTGCGGTAAGCGCACGGCGGTCCATCAAGGCTTCCAGCATGTTGGCCCGGGCCGGGTCCCCGACAAGGGCGCCTATTTCCGCTATGCTGACAATATGAACCATCTGCTGCCTCCGGCGTTTTGGTAGCATATCAAACGGCGAAAATGCTACGCCCGCAACCGTAGCATTTGAGCAGTCCCGGGCCTAGAAAACACGAAGGAGATATCCAATGCCGGACCAAAAACAAAAAGCAATTGCCTTCCACGCCCTGCACACCAGGCCCGGGGCCTTTGTCATTCCCAACCCCTGGGATGCGGGCACCGCGAAAATCCTGACACAGTTGGGCTTCGAAGCCCTGGCAACAACAAGTGCGGGACTGGCGTTTTCGCTTGGCCGCAGCGATGGAGCTGCCGGCCGTGAAGAAACTCTGGCTAACGCAAAGGCCATTGTTCAGGCAACCCATCTTCCGGTCGCGGCGGACCTTGAAAACGGCTTTGGATACGCTCCTGAAATGGCCGCTGAAACAATCCGGCTTGCGATCGGAGTTGGCCTCGCCGGCGGTTCGATTGAAGATGCGAGCGGCGACAGCGCCAAGCCGATCTATGATTTCAACCTGGCGGTTGAGCGCATTGCAACAGTCGTGGAAGCGGTGCGCGCCCAGGATATTCCCTTCGTGCTGGCGGCGCGGGCCGAAAATTTTCTCCATGGGCGGCCTGATCTGGACGACACCATCAAGCGCCTGCAAGCTTTCGAAAAGGCCGGGGCCGATGTGCTGTATGCGCCGGGCCTGCCAAGCCTGAAAGCCATCAAGGAGGTTTGCGCGGCGGTCAGCCGTCCGGTGAATGTGCTTGCGAGTGCCAATTTTACGCTCAAGCAATTAGAGGATGCGGGCGTAAAGCGGGTGAGCGTTGGTTCCTCATTGAACCTTGCAGCGCTTGCAGCATTCGCAAAAGGCGCCCGCGAGTTGAAAGACTTCGGTACCTTCAATTTTGCCAAGGATGCATTCCCATACGGTGAAATCAACAAACTCATGAAAGAAGAGCCGCGATGACCGTCACTGTTCAAATCCGCTATGTCATTGATCCGTTCAAGCGGGATGCATTCGAACGATATGCCCAAGCCTGGAGCGGCATCATTCCGCGCTGTGGCGGTGACCTTCTGGGTTACTTCATGCCGCATGAGGGAACCAACAATATCGCCTGGGCCTTGATTTCGTGTGACAACCTTGCCGCCTATGAAGCATACCGTGCGCAGCTTCGGGTGGATAAGGAAAGCCTTGCCAATTTCGCTTTTGCGCAGCGCGAACGCTTCATCCTGTCCGAGGAGCGTACATTCCTGCGGCCCGTGGCGGCTCAATTCAATTGACAGTCGACGCCATTTCGGTGGCAAAATAGGCGTCGAAGGCGGTGGCAAAGGCCTTGGCAATTTTTGTCTGCCATGCGGTTGAAGTCAGCAATTTCTCATCGGACCTGCTGGAAAGAAAACCGAGTTCAAGCAGAACCGATGGAACATCGGGCGCCTTCAGAACCATGAAACCGGCCGAACGCAAGGGCTTGCCGGTCATGAGCGTCAATGGCCTCAGATGGGTTACCGCCTTCTTGGAAAAGAACATGGCGTGGTTTTTTGATTCGCGCTGGGCGAGATCAATCAGGATGTCGGTGATTTCCTCGGTTTCGGCTTCAAGATCCAGGCCACCGATAATGTCGGCACGGTTTTCGCGCTTGGCCAGGGCTTCCGCTTCGGCATCCGAGGCCTTTTCGGATAGCGTGTAGAGCGTAACACCGCGGGCATCCCTGCCCCTCACCGTATCGGCGTGGATTGCCAGGAACAGGTCGGCGTTCTTATCCCTGGCAACAGTTACCCGGTTTTTCAGGCTGATAAAGCGGTCATCGCTCCTAGTCATCACCACTTCATATTTGCCGGTGGCCAGCAAGGCCTTGCGCAGAACCGCGGCGAAGGAGAGGACAACGTCCTTTTCCTTCGTGCCTGCCCGGCTTATGGCGCCCGGGTCTATGCCGCCGTGGCCCGGGTCGAGGACAATGATTTTCTTGCCGCGCTTGTTCGGCAGGATGATTTTTTTCCCTGCGGCCGGGGGCGTCAAGGGTTCAGCCGAAAGAGCGGCGATGTCCTGCTGGATTTTCGCCTGCTCGGAATTGTAGGATTTGACGAAGGCCTTCTCGGTGGTTTTTACAATATCAACCACAAGGCGCGCCGGCTGGCCGGGCTGCGGGTCAACCAGAAACGACTTTTCAATCAGAACGGGACCCTGCGTATCGATGACGATGCGGGATTTTCCCTCTTCCACCAGGCCGTAACGGTACTGGGCTACCAGGCCGCGGACCTTGTGTCCGATGCCCGGCGGCAGGTCGAAGGTTACATCCGGCAAGTCAATGACTACGCGGTAGGGATCGGGAAGGACGTAAACGCTGTAGCTCACGGTCCTGGAAATATCCGCCACGAAGCGGGTGCGGTTTTCGTCGCCGCCAACACGGGTTCCGGTGGCAATTGCATCCCCTGCCGCAAGAGATGGTTGTAAGTCTATGAAAAACAATGTTAAAATGAACACAAGTGCGGGCAACATGAAGCGCAGTTTGCGCGCCCATGTTTCCCAACCCAAAGCGTTGTGCGGTGCAATCATTGTGTCATGGCCCAATCGCGGAAAGGTTAGCGGGGCCGTGGTTAACCGAAGGTTTCCGCGAGGGCATTTAGGCAAACGGGCACGAGCGACCTTGCAATTCCGGCCTCTTCTCCCTAAAGATAAGGAGTCTCTTCGGCAGACTCGATTTAATCGTTTGGGTTGCAAGAGCAAAAATTTCGCGGCTGAGAGGTCCGGAGAACCGCCTGGTTCACCCCTTCACGCCGCGTCTAGGTGAGGTTCCCAAGTCGGGAACCTTGTGGGCTTCACGGGCAAAGGACGTCCGCCCGGACACGCCAATGAGTTTAACCGTTCAGGCCATTGTGGTTTGAGCAAAGATCAATGAGGGCCATGATTCAGGACTTTTCGATTGCGCCTCCAGCCGCTGGAAACACAGCCAGCGCAGAGCCGTTCGCATCGCAAAACGCCGTGACATGGATCAGGCCCCTTTCGCGCAGGCTGGCCCGTCGGGCCGTCTGGTTTCTCAAGTCCGGACATGGGACCTTCGAAGCCTCACCGCCAGCTGCCGCAGAGGATAAAAGACCATGGGCAGCAAAATGCTCGTCGATGCCACGCATGCCGAAGAAACACGGGTTGTCGTGGTTCGCGGAAACCGCATCGAGGAATTCGACTTTGAAAGCGCTGCCCGCAAGCAGCTAAAAGGCAACATCTACCTGGCTAAGGTGACGCGCGTTGAGCCGTCACTGCAGGCGGCCTTCGTGGAGTATGGCGGCAACCGCCATGGCTTCCTGGCCTTCTCGGAAATCCATCCCGACTATTACCAGATTCCGGTGGCCGACCGTCAGGCCTTGCTGCGCGAGCAGGAGGAAGACGACGCCGAGGAACAGGAAGACGATAACGATCAAGACGACAGCTCTGATGAGGCGGAACCCTCAGGCGAGGCGCAGGCCTTGCAGGCTTCCGAGGAGCCGCAGCTCGCATCAGATGTTGTAGAAGAAGATTCCGAAGAAGAACTCCCAGCCGAAGAAGCCGCTTCCGATTCGGAAATACAGGCCCAGGAAGCGCCGGCCATTGGCGAGGCGGGCGTTGGCGTCGAGACCGTAGAAGAAGATGCGGAAAGCCGGAAGGTCGAATCCATTGGGGCGGAAGACGCGCTGGAAGAGGTTCCGAAGCGCCAGCGCCGCGCGCCGCGCCGCCAGTACAAAATTCAGGAAGTCATCAAGCGCCGCCAGATCATCCTGGTGCAGGTTGTCAAGGAGGAGCGCGGCAACAAGGGCGCAGCGCTCACAACCTATCTTTCGCTCGCCGGACGCTATTGCGTTCTCATGCCCAATACGGCGCGGGGCGGCGGCATTTCCCGCAAGATTACCGATGCCGGCGACCGCCGGCGCCTCAAGGAAGTTGCCCGTGACGTGGAAGTCCCACAGGGCATGGGCGTGATTGTCCGCACCGCAGGCGCGCAGCGCACCCGGCCGGAAATCAAGCGCGATTTTGATTATCTCATGCGCCTTTGGGAAAACGTGCGGGACTTGACGCTGCATTCAACGGCCCCTGCCCTGGTTTATGAGGAAGGCAGCCTGATCAAGCGTTCGATCCGCGATCTCTACACCAAGGACGTGGACGAAGTGTTTGTTGAAGGCGAAGCGGCTTACCGCGAAGCCAAAGACTTCATGAAGATGCTCATGCCTTCGCATGCCAAGAACGTGAAGCTCTACAAGGACACGCGCCCGCTCTTTTCCAAGCACCAGACGGAAACGCAGCTCGATGCTCTCTATTCACCGACAGTTACGCTGCCGTCCGGCGGCTATATCGTAATGAACCAGACGGAAGCCCTGGTTTCTGTTGACATCAACTCGGGCAAAGCGACGCGCGAACACAACATCGAAGACACGGCGCTGAAGACCAATCTGGAAGCCTGCGATGAAATCGCCAGGCAGTTGCGGTTGCGCGACCTTGCCGGCCTTGTGGTCATCGACTTCATAGACATGGAAGAGAACCGCAATAACCGTGCGGTGGAGCGGCGGCTGAAGGATGCCCTCAAGAACGACCGGGCCCGCATCCAGGTGGGCCGGATCAGCCATTTCGGCCTGATGGAAATGTCGCGGCAAAGGCTGCGGCCCGGGCTGCTTGAAGGTTCGTCGCGGCCCTGCCCGCATTGCGAAGGGCGCGGCATTGTGCGCTCCATTTCGTCGTGCGGACTTTCGGTGCTGCGCGCCATCGAGGAACACCTGATTAGCCGCAAGGCCGAGCATCTCACGGTGAAATGCACGCGCGAAGTGGCCTTCTATGTTCTCAACGAGAAGCGCGACAATCTTCTGGCAATTGAACAGAACTACGGAATTTCCGTGTTCATCGTTCCCAGCGACGAGGTCAAGGGATCACAGGCGGTGATCGAGCGGGCCAGCGAGCGGACCGTTGCGGTGCGCAAGATCCAGATCGTGCCGGTCAAGATGGATAATTACGTCGAAGACGCCGAGGAAGAAGAAATCGAAGCAGAGGCCGAGGAAGAGACCGAGGAGGTTCAAGCCGAGTCATCTTCAGAAGCTGAAAGCACAGAAGAAGGCTCCGACTCGCAACGCGGCAGAAGGCGCCGGCGTGGACGCCGGGGCGGCAGGCGCGGCGGACGCGATGAGCCACGGGACAAGATTGCCGGCGACGCAGAGGGCGGAGCTGATTCACCTCGACAGCCGGATGAAAGTGATGATGCCGCCTCTCCCGCGGAGTCGGATGCAGGAATGGCTTCCGATGAACCCGCAGAAAAGGAAGGCTCCGAGCGCGGCCCTTCACGCCGGCGCGATCGCTGGGGACGCAATAGAAATGGACGCAACAGGAATGGACGCGGCGCTCCCGAAGGCGAAAGCAATGGCCATGTTCATGCGGCAAGCCCCGTTGAAGCACGCGAGCCCCAGCCGGAAAGGCAGGCGCTACCTATCATCGCCATCCAGGAAATTGTTGCCCAGCCCGCGGAGCCACGCAAGTGGCAACCGCCTGCGGCAACGGTGACGCCTGCCGAAGTAGCAAAGCCCAAGGCCGGCTGGTGGAGCAAACGGGGTTAAGGGCCCCGAGCCTCAAACTCGCCGCATTTGACGGAGAAACACCGTTTTTCCAATGCGGTGGGTTTCCAGCCGGGAATCCGTCTGTCGAGTGAGCCATGATTCGTAAATTAACAGCGGTTTGCCTTGCCATCTCAGTCACTTTCTCGGGACTGATGGTCGATGGCATGGCAGCCACTAAGAAGAAGCCCCGGGGGCCATCGCTCCCGTTGATTCGCGATGCGGAAATCGAAGGGTTGTTGCGGCTCTACTCGAAACCCATTTTCAAGGCGGCGGGCCTGAATCCTTCAGCGGTGCGGGTTTACATCATCAACAATGACAAGATCAACGCCTTCGTGGCCGGCGGCCAGCGCATGTTCATCCACACCGGGCTGCTGACGCGGACCAAAACGCCGAATGAGATCATCGGCGTTCTCGCCCATGAGACGGGCCACATTGCCGGCGGCCATCTGGCGCGCATGGGCGTCGAGCTTAGCCGAGCCAGTGTGCAATCCATTATCGGCACCTTGATTGGCGCCGCGGCCGTAGTTGGCGGGGCCGCCGCGGGGCAGAAAGGAGCGGCAAAGGCGGGACAGGGGATCATGTTGGGATCCCAAGGCATAGCGCAGAGGAATTTGCTCTCCTACCAGCGCGGCATGGAGGCATCCGCCGACCAGGCTGCCCTCAAATACCTCAAGGCGACGGGGCAATCGCCAAAAGGAATGCTGACGCTTTTCCAGTTGCTCGCCAATGAATCGCTGGCGTCGCTGGAAAACGCCGATCCCTACCTGCTTTCGCATCCCATGCCGCTCGAAAGAATCCGCAATCTTGAACTGGAGGCGGAAAAATCCTCGTTTTTTGACAAGGAAGACGCGCCTCAACTGCTGTTGCGCCACCAGCTGATGCAGGCCAAGTTGGCGGGTTTTATGGAATCGCCGCAGTTTGTTTTTCAACGTTACCCCTCATCGGACACGAGCCTGCCCGCCCGCTATGCGCGCTCCATTTCGATGTTCCGCAAGGGCGATACCAAAAACGCCATCCCGATCATCGACAGCCTCATAAGGGACATGCCGGAGGATCCTTATTTCTGGGAGCTCAAGGGGCAGGCCCTGCTTGAAGGCGGCATGCCGGCAAAGGCGCTCGTCCCGCTCAGGCAGGCCAACAAGTTGCTGCCTAACAGCGGGCTTATCCAAATTCTCTATGCCCAGGCGCTGATTGCCACGGAAAACCGCGCCAACATCAAGCAAGCGCTGAACCTCCTGACGCTTGCCAAGAAAACCGAGCGGGATTCCGTTAATATCTATAAGTATTCGGCGATGGCCTATGGCTACCTGAATGACCTGCCGCGGGCCGAACTGGCGACAGCCGAAACAGCCATGATGCAGGGTGATACGGCGCTGGCTTCCGAAAAGGCAAAGCGCGTAATCGGGCAGTTCAAACACGGTTCGCCGGAATGGATCAAGGCCAACGACATCCTGAACTTTGCCAACAAAGAGCAGGATTGACCTGAAACAGGTCTTTCAGGCAAATAGACCGGAAACATAAGGATTTGCCATGCACGCCGCGTTAAGAACGTTGTTGCTTTCGATTTTGCTGTTGTGGGGCGTTGGTTCCACCGCGAGCGGCGCCGAATTCAGCGAGAGCCAGCGCAAGGAAATGGAAGCCATCATCAAGGAGTACTTGCTGGCTAATCCTGACCTCCTTCGGGAAATGGGCCAGCGTCTTGAAGAGAAAGAAAGGCTGGCCGAAGAGCAGCAGCGAAAAGGCGCCTTGGTTTCGAATGCCAACCAGATATTCCGCGACGGCACGGATTTTGTGGTTGGAAATCCCAACGGCAAGGTCACCATGGTTGAGTTTTTCGACTACAACTGCGGCTGGTGCAAGAAGGGTTTTCCCGAGGTTCTGTCCTTGATTGAGGAGGACAAGGACCTGAAATTCGTGATGAAAGAGTTCCCGATTTTCGGCGGTGATTCCGATTATGCGGCGCAAGCGGCCATTGCCGCCAACAAGCAGGGCAAGTACTGGCAGCTGCATGTGGCGATGATGGGTCACGAGGGAAAAATCACCAAGGAAGCCGTCGATGAAATTGCCGCCTCTCAGGGCCTCGACATGGCGCAGCTCAAGAAAGACATGGAAAGCTCGGAGACAGCGGGCATTCTGGAGCGCAATCGCACCCTGGCCCAGTCGCTTGCGATCAACGGCACACCCGCCTTCATCATCGATGACAAGCTGGTTCCTGGCTATCTGCCCAAGGCCGAGCTTGCCAGCGCCATCAATGATGTGCGCGCCAAAGGCGGCTGTTCACTCTGCTGATGCCAAGCGCTTCCCTGCCCGGCAGTGACCGCCTATAACATGTCAACCGCATAGATTCTGATGGCAGGGCGATGAAACCGATCTACATCTTAAACGGACCCAACCTCAACCTCCTCGGCTTGCGTGAGCCCAGGGTCTATGGCCAGGAAACCATCGGCGACCTGGAAATGCGCTGTTCGGTCAAGGCCAAGGCGATTGGCCAGCAAATTGTTTTCCGGCAAACCAACACGGAGGGAGAGCTGATTGGCTGGATTCATGAGGCACAAAGCAAGGCCGCCGGCATTATCATCAATGGCGCTGCCTATACGCACACGTCGGTGGCGCTCCATGATGCGCTGAAGGCGGTGAACATTCCCACTATTGAAGTTCACCTGTCCAATGTTTACGCCCGCGAGCCATTCCGCCATCACAGCTACATTTCTCCTGTTGCCCATGGGGTGATTTGCGGCTTTGGTGGGCAAAGCTATGAGTTAGCCCTCGACGGGATCGTGCAAATCTTAAAAACAAGCGGAAAGGGGTAACAGAATGCCCTCGAAAAAAACGCCAGCAACGCGTGGCCAGCCAAAGCCTGCAAGCCCGGAACTGGATCTCATCCGGACCCTGGCAGACATCTTGAACGAAACGGGGCTTTCTGAAATCGAATTGGAGCAAAAGGGGTCGCGGGTCCGGGTGTCGCGGACCATGACGGCGGTTGCAACGGTTTCGCATCAGGCTCCTCCGGCCCACCATGCGCCTGCGCCCGTTGCCGCTCCTGCCGTTGCCAAGGCACCCGATGCAGATCATGCGGGAACGGTGAAGTCACCCATGGTGGGGACCGTCTATATGGCCTCGGCCCCCGGCAATCCGAATTTCATCGAGATTGGCTCAGAGGTCAAACAGGGCCAGACCCTGGTGATCATCGAAGCCATGAAAACCATGAACCAGATTCCATCGCCAGTGTCGGGCAAGGTCATCCGCATCCATGTTGGCAATGGCGATCCGGTTGAATATGGCGCGGCCCTTGTGACGATCGAGTGAGAGATGTTTGACAAAATTCTCATCGCCAACCGGGGCGAAATTGCGCTTCGGGTGCTGCGGGCCTGCCGTGAGCTGGGCATCCAGACGGTTGCCGTCCATTCGACGGCGGACGCGGACGCCATGCATGTGCGGCTGGCGGATGAAAGCGTGTGCATCGGGCCGCCCCCGGCGCGCGACAGCTATCTCAACATTCCGGCCATTGTTTCGGCCTGCGAAATTACCGGCGCCGAAGCGGTGCACCCAGGCTACGGCTTCCTATCCGAGAATGCGAAATTTGCGGAAATCCTCACGGAACACGGAATAAAATTCATCGGCCCTTCGGCCGAAAACATCCGCACCATGGGCGACAAGATTGAAGCCAAGCGCACCGCCAAGGCGCTGGGCATACCGGTTGTTCCGGGCTCCGAGGGCGGCGTATCATCGGTCGACGAGGGCATGCGCATTGCCCGTGAGATCGGCTATCCTGTCATCATCAAGGCAACGGCCGGCGGCGGCGGGCGTGGCATGAAGGTTGCCCGCAACAATGCCGAGATGGAAAATGCCCTGAGCACGGCGCAGACCGAGGCCAAGGCGGCGTTCGGCAATGAAGAAGTTTACATCGAGAAATACCTCGTGCTGCCGCGGCATATCGAAATCCAGGTGCTGGGCGATGGGCAAGGCAACGCGGTGCATCTGGGCGAGCGCGATTGCTCCCTGCAGCGCCGGCATCAAAAAATCTGGGAAGAAGCCCACTCGCCTGCCCTGAACTCGACCCAGCGCGACCAAATCGGAGGGCGTGTCGCCAAGGCCATGGCCGACCTTTCCTATGAAGGGGTTGGCACCATCGAATTCCTCTATGAGAACGGCGAATTCTATTTCATCGAAATGAATACGCGGCTGCAGGTCGAGCATCCGGTGACCGAAATGATCACCGGCCTTGACCTGGTCCAGGAGCAAATCCGCGTGGCCAGCGGCGCGAAACTGCAATACGCGCAAAGTGACATTACTTTTGCGGGACACGCCATCGAATGCCGCATCAATGCGGAGAATGCCAAAACCTTCGTGCCCTCCCCGGGCCGGGTGGACGCCGTGCATTTTCCCGGCGGCCTTGGGGTCCGCGTTGATTCAGCCCTTTATGCAGGCTACCGGATTCCGCCCTATTACGACAGCCTCATTGGCAAATTGATTGTTTTCGGCAAGACGCGCACCGAATGCATGATGCGCTTGAAGCGGGCCATGGGCGAATTCGTAATTGAAGGGATTGAAACGACAATTCCCCTGTTCCAGCGTTTGTTGACGGAACCCGATATCATCGACGGGCATTATGACATTCACTGGCTGGAGAATTATCTCGCGCGAGATGCCTAGTGACGACTATAACGCCAAAGATTCTGCTGCAGGCGTATTCCGTCGGGATTTTTCCGATGGCGGAGACAGCCGAGGATAACGCGCTCTACTGGGTGGAGCCGGACGAGCGCGGGATCATACCTTTACGGGGCTTGCGCATTTCCCATTCGCTGCGGAAGCAGGTGCGCCGGCAAATTTTCGAGATCCGCATTGATTCAGCTTTTTCCGATGTGATCGAGGCCTGCGCCGCCAAAACCAAAACCCGCAAGCTGACGTGGATCAACGCCCGTATCCGCACGCTCTACAACCAGCTCCACAATATGGGCCATTGCCATTCGGTGGAATGCTGGCGCAACGGCAAGCTGGCTGGCGGGCTTTACGGGGTGAGAATCGGTGCGGCTTTTTTTGGCGAGAGCATGTTTTCGCGGGAAACTGACGCCAGCAAGGTTGCCCTGGTGCATCTGGTGGCACGGCTCAACGCGGGCGGCTTTCAACTGCTTGATGCCCAGTTCATGAACCCGCATCTCAAGACGCTCGGCGCCATTGTCATGTCGAAGGCCGACTACAAGGAGCTGCTGCCATCGGCCATCGTTGCGCCGGCGGATTTCAACAGATTCAAGGACGACAATGATCCGGTGCGCGTGCTGGAACTGGCGTCACCGCTTTAATCCAGCGGCTCGCCTTCTTCGATCTGTTCCTGCAGGGTAGAGAGATCGGGAATTTCCTCAACGGCTGGCGGTGGGGCCGCAGGATCGCGGCAATTGATCAGCCAGACGTCATAGATGGGGTGCTCGACTGCGTTCAGCCCCGGGCTTTGGGCAAACATCCAGCCGGAGAAGATCCGCTTCAGCGAATCATCGAGCTGCACTTCATCGACTTCGACAAAGGAGGTGGTTTTGGGTTCCTCGGTGGCCGGACGCGAATAGCAAACATCGGCCTTCACAATAAGGCCGCCGAATTGCTTGGCCTCACCTACCTTGGTTTCGAATGTGGTGGTCACGCCGGTTATCTTGTCCAGCCCGGTAAAAACCGCGATAGGATTAGCGATGCGGTCGGCGTGGGCGGCGCCATGCAGCATGACTGCTGCAACCGCAGCCATAACATTTAGCCGAAACATGCTTACTGCGCCTGTTCCGGAACTTCGGGAGCGGTTGGGGCTGGAGCGGCTTCAGCGGGTTTGGCGCCGGACTTGTCAAACATGGCCTGGCTGATCAGCGACCAGATATCAACGGCCCCCTGAGTGTAATTGATGACGCCGCCAGCCGCCAGTTTGGTTTCAGAGCCGCCGGGCTCGAGTGAAATGAATTTGGAACCCAGCAGGCCTTCCGAGGTCACCTTGGCCGAGGTGTCGTCGGTGAGTTGCACGGCCGGATCAATGCTCATGGTGATTTGAGCCTGAAAATTTTCCGGATTGAGCGATTGGGCGGTCACCGTGCCGATCTTGATGCCGGCCATGCGAATGTCACTGCCGACATTGACGCCCTCGACATTGTCGAATTCCGCGGTGAGGGTGTAGCCCGCACTTTTCTGGCCCATGCCCGGCGTATTATAAGCAAAAGCCAGAAAGGCCCCGGCGATCACGATGACCACGGCTCCGATAAGCGTTTCAACAGTTGAATTGTTCATGGCAGTTCGACCCTGATTCTAGGCGCATGCAAGGATTTCGAGAATAGCAGAAACATCTGAGAAAATATGGCGCATTGAGGCCGATGATTATTCCGGCCGCCAGGCCTGATAACCGGGTTCGGAT
The DNA here is from genome assembly GCA_902826365.1 of uncultured Hyphomicrobiales bacterium. Taxonomy (GTDB): domain Bacteria; phylum Pseudomonadota; class Alphaproteobacteria; order Rhizobiales; family Aestuariivirgaceae; genus Aestuariivirga. The sequence continues at coordinate 20,713 of CADEEO010000028.1, forward strand.
TTCTTCGGCCGCGCCGCGCCGATGATGCTGCCGGGCGGGCGGTAGGCGCCAGCCGAGCCGGTAAGATTGGGCTGGTGCGGCAATTGCCATTCGCGGTCCGGGACGTCGGAGGCAGAAGGAACCTTATCAACCCGGTGATGCATCCAGCCATGCCAGCCCGGCGGAATGCTTGAGGCTTCCGAATAACCATTGAAGACGACCCAGCGGCGCTCCGCAATGGAATCAGGCATGGCTGATTTGGCGCGGTAATAATGGTTGCCCGCCGGATCGGTTCCGACGTGCTCGCCCTTGCGCCAGGTGAAAAAGCGGGTGCCCAAGGTCTGGCCGCTCCACCAGGTAAAAAACTGTTTCAGAAAATGCATAATTGGTCCTGCCGAAGCCTGTGAAATTTGGCCGGAATATGGCTCAATGGCGGGCGTTCGTAAAGCTGGCAATTTCCGTCATGGCAGGGTGATCAAGCGTACCGCGCCGCCATCTCCGGGGCGCTGTTCGGTGACCGTCCGGGTGTTTGACGGGAGCACCATATCCCTCTCGAATTCCTCGACTTGCGCGGCACTTGCCGCCACCAGGGTAGGAACAACATAGGCCCGCAGGCTCTTGCGCAAGCTTTCCTGGGTGAGGCTTACAAGGAAGATAGGGGTTCCAAGATTTGCTGATTTAAGATTGGCATTGGTCTTGTAGGCGCGCATGACCAGGCGGCGGTTGCTTTCGCCATTCAAGGCAAAGGTCATTGTGAGTTTCGCCTTGAGGCCTTCGTGAAGGGCCGGGCGCGGCGCAACACTGCCGAGAACCGCATTGGGATCAAGATAGGCTATGCTCTCACGCCAGGTCCACTTCGGTGAATAGACCCAACCCTGGCCTTCGAGGATTTTCTGCAACGCTTCAAGCGAGCCGGCCCACTGCATGATAAAGGTTTCTTCCGGCCTGCCAGCAAGATCGATGCGGCGCGCCGGCAAATCGAGCCATGCGGCAGATTCCCATTCGGCCGGCACCATGGAATAGGATTGTTCGGGGGCGGCGTAGAATTTTTCCGCTTTCTCAAAATTATTCGAGACATTCAGGCTGCCCGCCACCACGAAGGCAATGAAGGTTGCGCCGAGCAATCCCAACGGCAAGATACGGCGCGGCGGGATCGCTTCGATGGCAACACCAAAGGCTGCCACCATGATGCCCCCGAACACGACACCGCCCACGACATCGGATAGCCAATGGACCCCGAGATAGACTCGCGAATAGGCAATGGTAATGACGATCAATCCGCAGATGGCATAGACCAGCGACCGGCTCCAGCGGTTCATGGCATGGCTCGCCAGCACCGCGAGCACGCCAAAGGTAATCGCCGCCATGGTGGCGTGACCCGAGGGGAAGCTGAAGGCGTCTCCGCCAGTGTAGAGTTCAAGCGGCCGGGGCCGGTGAATGCCGTATTTGAGAAGCAGTGCAAAGAGCTTTCCTGCAAGGAATACCACTGTTGAGGCAATGGCGGCGCGCCAGGCCTTGCGCCACACTAGCCAGCCGACGATCGTGGCCATCATGGCGGTGAGCACAAAGCCATCACCCAGCATGGTGAGGGGAATCATCAATTCATCGGCGGGGGCATTCCGGATTTCCCGCATCAGGTTGAAAATCGAAACATCGGCATTGGGAATGGCGTTGCGGGCCGCCATGCCGCTCATCAGCACAAGGAAGGCTATGAGCCCCAGCAGCAATGCGGCGATGAAGAAGATGATCAGCAGCGAGCGCGGGTTTTCCGGTGAAACGGCGCGTCCGAAACGATGCAGGGAGCGGCTGTTGCGGGTTTTGGCCCAGTTTGAAATTCGCTGCAGGATATGATCGAGGTGGGGCGATACGCCGGCGGCAGAAAGCCTGATGATCCAGCCGGCAACCGCAAGGATAACCAGCAGCGCAAGCAGCACGAGGCCCAGGTGGCCGCTGAGTTCACCGGCCAGGGCCAGTCCCTGCCCGATCAACATACCGGGAAAGACATGGGCGGCGGTCCATACGATGCCAGATGAAATATTGACAGAGGCGAAGTAGAGTTGGCTCATGCCCAGCATGCCAACAATGCCAGGCACGACGGCTTTCACGCCCGGCACAAAGCGGCCAAGGGCTATGCTTTTGCCGCCATGATTCCGGACAAACTCCTCGCCGCGGACCACCAGTTGCGGAAAGCGGTTCAAGGGCCACAAGACTTTCAGGTGCTCGCCAAAGAAGCGGCCGGCCCAATAGGAAATCTGGTCGCCGGCCACCGCGCCGATCAAGGTGGCGAGGAATACGGGCCAGAATGGCAAGTGCCCCGACCCTACCAGAACACCAGCCCCCACCAGCACGGCAGTTGAAGGAACAAACAGCCCGATAATAAGAAGCGCCTCGCCAAAAGCGATCAGGAAAACGACTACAATCGCCCACTCGGGGTTCTGGGCAAAATAGTCGAGAAAAGGCTGGATATGGTCCATATCGTGGATTGGCGCTCGTCGTCGTCCTCTGGTTGGCGGTCAAATGGGGCCAGGACGCAGCCCAAGTCTAGAACTATTTGATTACAACAAATTAAATTGCAAGATTCTGTGGGAAAGCCCTGAAGCGGCCAGCAAAGCCTGATGATATTTCATCACATTATCCCCTAACATGGCCGGCGATGGAAGATTTTGAAGCGAATAAAACCCAGCCACCTCCGGCAACGGTTTGGCTCTGGCTGGGGTATGGCGCGCTGTGTGTGGGCATGTTCATGGCCATCCTGGATATCCAGGTGGTTGTCACGTCGCTCGCCGTCATTGAAGACGCGCTGAAAATCGGCGCGGACCGCATGAGCTGGGTGCAGACCACCTACCTCATCGCCGAAATCATCTCCATCCCCCTCACCGGACTGCTCATCCGCATCTTCACTATCCGTTGGCTTTTTGCCGGCGCCATTTTTACCTTCACGCTTGCCTCCATCGGCTGTGCCTTCAGCTATGACTTCATCTCGCTCATCGTGTTCAGGGTACTGCAGGGCTTTGCCGGGGGCGTGCTCATTCCCCTCGTGTTTGCCGCCATCTTCCTGCTCTTTGGCAAGGGCCTGAAGCAAACTATCGCAACCACCATCGGCGGGCTGCTCGCGGTGCTTGCGCCCACGCTTGGACCGCTCACCGGCGGCTGGATCACGGAAAGCTACACCTGGCACTGGCTGTTCCTGATCAATGTTTTACCAGGCATTGTGACGCTGGTGATCGGCATTTTTTGCCTGCCGCGGAATGATACCCGTCTGTCATTGTTCAAGACGCTGGACTGGATTTCACTTATTTATGTGGCGGTTGGCCTTGCGGCCCTCTTGATCGGCCTCAAGGAAGCGCCCGAACGGGGCTGGCTCGCACCACAGGTTTCCGGCTGCTTTGTCATCTTTGCGGTTTTCGTGTTTCTCGCCATACGCCGGCCGACATCGGCCATTTCCTTCTCGCTGCTGCGCGACCGCAATCTGGCCTTTGGCTGCATTCTCAGCTTCATCCTTGGCATCGGACTGTTTGGCTCGGTCTATCTGCTGCCGTTGTTTCTCGCCTTTGTGCATGGCATGGGCCCGCTCCAGATCGGCCTTGTCATCCTTGTGACTGGCATTGCCCAGCTCGTCACAGCGCCATTTGCCGTTCAGGTGGACCGCTATGTGGATGCGCGCCTGCTTTCGGCGATTGGCTTTGCGGCCTTCGCCATCGGTTTGCTGATGAGCGGCTTCCAAACGATTGCCACGGGCTACGACGAAATGTTCTGGCCGCAGGTGGTCCGCGGCGCCTTCGTTGCACTTTGCATTCTGCCGCCCATCCGTTTTGCCCTGGGCTTCATTCCGCGCGAGCATATTGCGGACGCCAGCGGGCTGTTCAACCTGTCACGCAATCTCGGCGGGGCCATCGGCATAGCACTCATCGATACAATCGTGTTTTCGCGCGGGCCTGAACACGCGGACCGGATCATGGAGCTTATCAAACTGGATCCGGCGAAGGCAGCGTCGGTACTCGGTCTCACCGTGGATGCGCTGCCCGATCCACAAGACCCTTTAGGTCTTATGGGAATCATGGATGTCATCGAACAGGCCAGCATTACCTTGGCCATCAATGAGGCTTGGCTCGTCATGGGCGTCATTACGGCCTTGGCGCTGGTGGTTCTGCTGGCCATGGGGCCGATTCGAGTGCCTGCCCCGCAGGCGCCGACCGGAGTCCGGCCGTAAATTTATTTTGATTGAAAACATGGTTAACGCCTTGACGGTTTTGCTCCGCCCCGGTTTTCCACAAGGAGCCTGCCAAATAACCCAACTAGCACTTGAGCTTGCCCCCAGAATCGGACGATCATCGGGTTATCCACAGAGAGGATGAAGCTGTGGACACAACATATAGCGTTAGGGTTTCGTTAACACACTAGCTATTGACGTCCTGTAAGCGGTGTAATAATTTAATCATCAAGGCCGTGGGGACGGAGAAACGGCAGTTCAGGCGTTTCTCCCAAGTGTAAAAAACCAAAATCAGAGGCTAACAAATCTGAGGAATTGCGGTTTCTCAGACAGGGTTTGTGTCGTCGAACACGGGTGAAGAAGGCTCCGTGGGTGCATTGTTGTGCGCTCCCGGCAATGAAACGAAAAAACAAGAGGGACAGCAATGCACGTCGCGCGCAAATACACGAAAGCCGGTCAGGATGCCTACGCGGAGATCGAATTCCGCCAGGCCACCAGCGAGATCAAAAACCCTGACGGGTCGATCGTTTTCCGCCTGGAAAACATTGAGGTTCCGGCCTCGTGGAGCCAGGTTGCCACCGATATCCTGGCGCAGAAGTATTTCCGCAAGGCGGGCGTTCCGGCAAAGCTGAAGCGCGTTGAAGAAACGAGCATGCCCTCCTGGCTGTGGCGCTCGGTTGCCGATGAGGCAGCTTTGGAAGGCCTGCCGGAGAAGAAGCGCATTATTGGTGAGATGAGCTCCAAGCAGGTGTTTAACCGTTTGGCCGGCACATGGACCTATTGGGGCTGGAAGGGCGGATATTTCAACACGGAAGAAGATGCGCGCGCTTTCAACGACGAATTGTGCTTCATGCTGGCGACACAAAAGTGTGCGCCGAACTCGCCCCAGTGGTTCAACACGGGGCTGCACTGGGCTTACGGCATTGATGGCCCGGGCCAGGGCCATTTCTATGTGGACCATGAGACCGGCAAGCTCACGAAATCAAAATCGTCCTATGAACATCCGCAGCCCCATGCCTGCTTCATCCAGGGCGTGGCGGACGACCTCGTCAATGAGGGCGGCATCATGGACTTGTGGGTGCGGGAAGCACGCCTGTTCAAATATGGCTCCGGCACGGGATCCAACTTCTCGTTCCTGCGCGGCGAAAACGAAAGACTGTCAGGCGGCGGCAAATCCTCGGGCCTGATGAGCTTCCTGAAGATCGGTGACCGTGCGGCGGGCGCCATCAAGTCCGGCGGCACGACACGGCGCGCCGCCAAGATGGTGGTGGTTGACGTGGACCATCCGGACATCGAGGAATACATCGACTGGAAGGTTAAGGAGGAGCAGAAGGTGGCGGCCCTCGTCACCGGCTCCAAGATCGTCAAGAAGCACCTGGCCTCGATCATGAAGGCCTGCGTCAATTGCCAGGGTCCCGGCGATGACTGCTATGAAATCGAAAAGAACCCGGCCCTCAAGCGCGCGGTGAAAGATGCACGGCGCAACATGGTGCCTGACAATTACATCAAGCGGGTCATCCAGTTTGCCAGGCAGGGCTATACGGAGCTTGAATTCGATGCCTATGACACGGATTGGGATGGCGAAGCCTACCGCACCGTATCGGGGCAGAATTCCAACAATTCGGTGCGCGTCACCGACGAGTTCCTGCGCGCCGTTGAAACCAATGGTCCATGGAACCTCAATGCCCGCATGTCCAACAAGGTGACCAAGACCCTGCAGGCCCGCGAGCTTTGGGACAAGATCGGCCATGCGGCCTGGGCTTCGGCTGACCCCGGCATCCAGTACCATACAACCATCAATGACTGGCACACCTGCCTGGCATCGGGCGAAATCCGCGCTTCCAACCCCTGCTCGGAATACATGTTCCTCGATGACACGGCGTGCAATCTCGCTTCGCTCAACCTGTTGCAGTTCCGTGATGCGGCAACGGCAAAGTTTGACGTCGAGTCTTACGAGCATGCGGTGCGGCTGTGGACCATCGTTCTGGAAATCAGCGTGCTGATGGCGCAGTTCCCCTCCAAGGAAATCGCCAAGCTCTCGTATGAGTACCGCACCCTTGGCCTGGGCTTTGCCAATATCGGCGGGCTGCTGATGACCAATGGCATTGCCTATGACAGCCATGAGGGCCGCGCCATTTGCGGTGCCCTCTCGGCGATCATGACCGGCATTTCCTATGCCACTTCGGCCGAGATGGCAAAGGAGCTTGGCCCCTTCCCCGGCTATGCCAAGAACAAGGACCACATGCTGCGGGTGATGCGCAACCATCGCCGCGCCGCCTATGGCGCCGCCGTGGGCTACGAAGCGGTGCGCATAGCACCGGTTCCGCTCGATGAAACGGATTGCCCCGATGGCGATCTCATTGCCCATGCCCGCAAGGCCTGGGACATGGCGGTTGAACTGGGTGAAGCTCATGGCTACCGCAATGCGCAGGCCACCGTTGTTGCCCCCACCGGCACCATCGGACTGGTGATGGATTGCGACACCACGGGCATCGAGCCGGACTTCGCGCTGGTGAAGTTCAAGAAGCTGGCCGGCGGCGGCTACTTCAAGATCATCAACCAGGCGG
>CADEEO010000029.1 GCA_902826365.1 uncultured Hyphomicrobiales bacterium
AATCATCAGCGGACGCGGGGCTGCTTCAATCCCTGCCCGGCCATGGAGAGTAGGGCTGAAGGCCCTCATATTTATTTTCCTAGACCCCTTGACATGTTCCTATTGTAGGAATATATGGTCTGCGATGGTTCCGGAAAGGAGGGGACAGTGTCGACAGCGTCTCGAAATTGCCGGTTCCATGGGCAGCGCCTGCGGGAGAGGGGAAAGATAGCGCCCCGCTCCATCGGGAGCCGAAGGGAAGACCCGGGGACACTACGGCCCCCGCGCCTTGGATGGCTAAACAACCTCAGCGGCAAACACCGGACACCGTGCGATCTGAGGCTCTGCAAGAACGACCCCGAGGCAAAAACCGCTGCGTCTCTCTCGAAAAGCGCCACTGCACGCTTCTCGCCTGCGCCGAAAAGCGCAGGCGGCGTGAGTGGCGGCCGGGCTTTAAGCCTAAATATCCTACCTTCTATATCTTCCAGCATATGCAGGCTTGAAGCCAGGGCGGGGACATCCCCTCCACCTTCTTCCTTCCATAAATCCCGAGGGCCGCCATGCACCCTGCACCCACGCTGAAGAAAATCCGTATGCGGAGGAGCAAGACTTCTCGTGATGCGCCGCGCCCCCGCGTCTCGCTCGAGCCCTGGAAAGGCTTCACTGCGCATGACTTCCAGCGCAACGTGCCGCTGCCGGTGTGCCCCAGCCCGCGCTGCCGCCGCGCCAAGGCGTGCCTTGCGGCCCATGACAATCTTTACTGCCAGCGTACGCATTTTCCGCCGGCGCTGAAGAAAAAATGGCAGCGCCGCGATCCGCGCCAGCGGGAGCTTGATGCGGTGCCCCCGGTTATGGACCCGGACAGCCTCAGCGAACGGATGGAGCGCATCAACGAGCTTGCCGCGATCCAAAGGGCGCAATTCGCCAGGATGACGGCGCGCTGGAAAGCGGGCGAATTTGACCAGCTCTACGGCCCCTATGCGGCCAAGGGCGCGCTGCTCAAGCCGCCGCCCAAAGCCTATGTGGAAACGCCCGTAAACCGGGGGGTGAAAGGCGCTGGACAAGGGCGGGCAGGGGACGTATAGACGCCGCAGTTGGCCCTGCATCGCAGGGCCATACGTCCTTCACAGGGCGGGCGCATAGCTCAGGTGGTAGAGCAGCTGACTCTTAATCAGCGGGTCGCAGGTTCGAGTCCTGCTGCGCCCACCAATGAAATCAAAAACTGCCGTTCAGATTGCTTTCAGAAAATTATGGCGGGACGACCCTACTTCGGCCTTTGGAATGATGCCGATCGATACCGGGCCAGCATTGCGCTGGTGAACCGTTTGGCCGCCATTACGGCAATGAGCGTGAAGCCCCATAAGGCGAGGGTCAAGTGTTGACTGAAACCGAGAAGGTTGAACCCACTTGAGATCGTCTGGAGGATCAACAGCGCCACCACAAGACCGGTGACCCGGCCGAATCCCCCGTAAGGGTCAATTCCACCAAGGATCGCGGCAAGTATGGTGATAAGTAAATAGGACTGCGCGATATCGGCGCCGGCGGAGTTAAACCGGGCCATCATCACGATCGCCGCCAGCCAGCAGAGCAGGCTCGACAGCACATAGACCCAGATTTGCACCCTCCGTGTATCGACCCCCGAGAAGCGCGTAGACTCAAGATTGGAGCCAATCATATGAATCTCAATGCCGAGCACCGAGCGGGTGAGCAGAATATGCACCCCCAAAGCGACAATAGCGAAGATGCCAAATGAAATGGGGATGCCCGCGATAGTTTCATTCGAGATGCGTATAAGAGCGTCAGGGAATCCCGAAAGGGTCTGCCCACGGGTCAGCCAAATGCTGATGCCGGTAATTAAAGTTTGAGTGCCCAGCGTTACCAGGATCGGATGCACGCCGATCACCGCAACGATGAAACCCGTAACCAATCCAATTAACACGCAAAGCAGAAAGCCCGCTGAGAGCGCGATTGATATCCACAGCCAAACGTCGCCACCCGCCGCATCCGGCGGCATCTGGGTTGTCAGGATCCAAGCCATCAAAAGCGCGGCCTGATTAGCTGTTGCGATGATCGCAAGATTAAGGCCGCCGGAAACAAGCGGTATTGCCATCGCCAGCGACAGCAAACCCAGTTCCGGCAGCTGGAACATCATCGCCTGCATGGTCCCCCGCTGCAGGAAGGCGCCTGGCAGGAGGATGCTGAATACTGTGAACAGGCCCAGAAGCAACAGCAACAGGCCAAGCAGGTTGGTTCCGGCGCTCCTTCGGATCTCTGCAACCATGCGGTCAAGCGGAGCATTGGCGCCGGCCGGCGGCGGCAGCAATGGTTGATCGGGGTTACTCATGGCGCAGCTCCGAATTGCCCCGCTTCGCGCGCAAGCGCCGTTGGGTGACCGCGGTCACGCTTATCGAAATGAGAATGGCGAGACCTATGACGACATCAAAGAAATAGGGCGAAACACCAAGAAGGTTCAGTCCGTTCTGCAAAATGGCAAGAAGGAGCACGCCGAGAACCACGCCGCCCATAGAGCCGAGCCCGCCGACAAGGCTTGCGCCGCCGAGAATTGCGACTGCCAGCACGCTGAGCTCGGTGCCGAACATCGCTGTCGGCACCACCTGATGAACGCGGTGCGCCTGCACGAAACCCGCAAGGCCGGCGAGGAAGCCGAGATATCCGTAGACGAGAAGCTGGAGGCGAAGAATACGGATTCCAACCCGGCTCGCTGCTTCCGGATTGCCCCCCAATGCGTAGATTTGCCGGCCCGCATGGGTTCGTGACATCAACAAGTGGGTGACAACGACCACGAGGACCATAATCACCATGGGCAAAGTGATGCGCGCGAAGTCGCCGCTCGCGGTTTCGAAGCGCAGGAACACGACTCGATCGGTCCACCAGTCCGGGAGATTGTAGATTTCGCTGCCACCAGTGAAATAAATTAAAAGCGCATAGAAAATACTTGATGTGGCGATTGTCACGATGATCGACACGACATTCAGATAATAAGTCAGGAGCGCATTAACGCAACCCATGAGCGCGCCCAAGGCGCAGGCAAGCGCTATGGCGGGAAAAGCCGGAACACCATATTTCGTGGCGGCCATGGCGGCGATGAACTGCGTCACCGAGGCGACGGCAGCAAAGGAGATATCAATGCCCCCGGATACCAGCACAACGAAAACGCCAGCCGCCAGGATCGTGGTAACGGAGTAGGATTCGATCAGGTCAGCCGTGTTGGAGAGCGTCAAAAAATACGGCGATGAAACGGAGAAGATCAGGACTACGACGATGATCACAACCGCCAGGGACGATTCTGAACGGTTGAAAACCGGGGCTAACAGCTTACGCAAAGACAGCCTCCGCCAACAGCTTCTCGCTGGTCGCGCCTGGCAGGTATTCCTTGACCAAGCGGCCTTCGCGCATGTGCAGAATCCGGTCGGTGTTGAAGTAAACCTCCGGGATCTCATCGGAAATCACGACGATTGCGACCCCCTCCTTGGCGAGCTTGTGAATAATGCCGTAGATTCCCTGTTTGTTGCGAATGTCGACGCCTGCCGTTGGCGTGTCGAGTATCAGAATCTTTGGATTGGTAGCCAGCCATTTGGCCAGGACCACGCGCTGCTGATTGCCGCCGGATAAGGTCTGCACGGCGGCGGCGGTATTGGATGCCTTGATGCCAAGCCGCTTTACCCATTCAAAAGCAAGTTTGCTCCGCCGTTGTGGCGGAACAAGCCCAAAGCTGTTCGCCAGCCGGTCGAGCGTGGTGATCGAGGCGTTGTCTGCAATTGACTGCCGGAGGTTCAGGCCAAGCAACAGCCGGTCTTCAGAAACATAGGCAATGCCCGACCGGATTGCATCCTGATTAGAGTGGAGCTTGAGCGGTTTGCCATCGACCCATACTTCGCCATGGTCGAGCTTCGTCATTCCAAAGAGGGCGAGGGCAAGTTCAGTTCTCCCGGAGCCCATTAACCCGATGATTCCGAGCACCTCACCGGCATGCAAAGCAAAGGATACATCGGCAAATTCACCGTTGCGGCCGCCGCCCCTGACTTCCAGGACTGATTCACGTGTTTCCAGCCCCGGAGCCTTCAAAACATGATCAATGCGGCTTCCTGTCATCAGTTCAGCCAATCTGTGATAGTCAACCTGCTTCGCCGGAAGAGTGGCGGCCTTGCGTCCGTCGCGAAGCACCGTAACCCGTTCGGCAAGGGCCATGACTTCCTCCAGCCTGTGGCTGACAAAAACGATCGCCAAACCCATGCTCTTCAGGCGATGGACAATCCCGAGCAGGCGCACGACCTCGTGGTGCGTCAGCGACGATGTCGGCTCGTCCATTATCAAAAGCTTCGCCTTGGCAGCAAGCCCGCGGCAAATGGCTACAAGTTGCCTTTCGGCCACGGACAGCTGACCGACGATTGCGTCAAGGGGCAGGCGCGCATCGAGATTTGCCAGGACCTCCTTCGCAGTCGCCCGCATCGTCTTGCGGCGAACAGCCAGGAACGGCGCGCCAAGCTCCTGGTCGATTGCAATGTTTTCCCATACGCTGAGATTGGGAAACAGTGAGAGGTCTTGATAGATAACCTGGATGCCCAGCTTCTTGGCATGGTGAGGGGAAAGGTGATCGAAGGCCGTTCCCCCGATCACTATACGGCCGCCTGCATCGGGCCGATGAACGCCCGAGACGATCTTGATGAGCGTCGACTTGCCAGAGCCATTCTCTCCCACCAAACAATGAACCTCACCGGGATTCACCGACCAGTCGACGCCGTCGAGAGCGACTGTTCCGCCGAAACGCTTGCCGATATTCTCAAGCTTGAGAAATGGAGCAGTAGGAGGGACCGGTTCTGTCATAAGCTTTGTCTGATTGGCAAGGCAGAGTTGAACGACGAAAGCGGAAACCGCGTTCCAGCCGGGAGGCAAGCCAGAGCGCGATTTCCTTTATTGCCGCCGACGTCTGATGCCCGGCGGCACGACCCGATCATTAGATCAGCTTTGCAAGTTCGTCGATCGTTTGGGGGTTGATGTCGAGCATCTTGTTTGCGCGTATTGTCCGTTCCTCCGGCCCCAACTGGACCGGGCCGAGGCCCGGTATGTCCATTCCGTCGACAGGGGTCTTGCCAGTGGCAAGCAGATTGCCAAGTTGGACCATAGCATAGCCAGCGTCGATTGGATTCCACAGATAGCCCCTGGTAATAGCACCCGATTTCATCAGTTTTTGGCCTTGGCTAGGGATGAACGGGCCGACGACGATAACTTTGCCAATCTTATCGGCATCGGAAACCGCCTGGCCAGCGCCAATGGGTCCGTTGGCGCCGAAGATCAGGAAGCCCTTCAGGTCTGGATTGGCGCGCATGACGTCAGCCGCAGTCTTCTGGCTGTCCTCCACGCTGTTGGAGACGCCATAGCGGTCGCCAACCTGCTGCATATTCGGGTATTTCGATTTCTGAAGCGCCACCGCCGCGTCAGCCCAGACGTTGTGCAGCGTGACCGTGAGGCCGCCCACGTAAACCACGTATTTCCCCTCGCCGCCGATCGCTTCGGCGAATGCTTCGAGATGGGCTTCGCCGAACTGCTTATCCTGAATGAGCTCGATATCCCAATCAGCGTTCTTCTGGCCTGGCTGTTCATGAACAATGACCTTGATGCCAGCATCTTGAGCGCGCTTGAACACTGGCTCCAGCGCCGCGCCGTCATTGGGTATAACACCGATGACATCCACTTTTTTAGCAATGAGATCTTCAACAGCGCGGACTTGTTGGGCTGCATCGGCCTCAGTCGGAATTATCATTGTGGCGTCTACGCCGAGTTCCTGGCCGGCTTTCAGCACGCCTTTTTCCACGTTATCAAACCATGGGATGCGTATTTTGCCTACAATGCCAATCTGCGGGGGATTGTTAGCAGCACGGGCTCCAAGAGGGCTGAGGAAGGTAAAAGTGCCGGCAGCGGCTGACTTTAGGACTGTTCTTCTTGTAATTGGACGCATTGATCATTCCTCCCATTTTTAAGCATTCTTTTATGTCCATCGTTATGAAAGTGGACAGACCACTTTTTTACGCTTGGTTTACTGTTCAAGTCAAGTTTCTAAGCACGCTTGTCAGGCCTCGCTGTTTCGGCGACGGGCGGCGATGCCACTTTTAGTCCTGCGCCGGGACGATGCACTGCCCAATGAAGTGCGCTCTTCTTCGATAACGCGGCGCGTGCTTGACTCAATATGGTCGAGATGAAGGCTCATAGCGGCGACGGCCTTGACCGGGTCGTGAGCTTCGATCGAGCGGACAATTGTCGTGTGCTCGCCAAGGCTTCGCAGAATCAGCGAAAGGTCCTGGGTTGCGCGGCGGCGCACGTCGAGACCCATGTTGTAGAGGCCATAGGCAATACGCTCGAGCACCATGTTGCCGGCGGTGGCGGAGAGTCGGGCATGAAATCGGCTATCGAGCATTCGAAAGGCTACCGGGTCACTCAAAACCTTTTCGTGGGCCAGCAGCATGCCGTTGAGGTCGTCAATATCCTTGGCGGTGGCTTTCATTGCTGCTTTCCGCACAATCTCAAGTTCGACAAGGCGACGGCTGTCAAACGAGTCAGCCAAATTCGCTTCCGACAAGGCCAGAAAGAAATCGAGAGGCGCTAGAAGTGTGCGCGCTTCGAGGTTGGTTACGTAGGCGCCGCCACCATGGCGGGTGTCAACGACGCCCAGAATGGACAGGGCGCGGAGCGCCTCTCGGAGGCTGGGCCTGCTGATGTCGAGAATCTCGATCAGATTGCGTTCTGATGGAAGCCTGTCGCCAGCCCGAAGCATGCCCGTTCGAATGAGATCGAGAACGCGATTCACGACCGATTGAGCAACCCCCTTTTTTTCTCCGAACTGCAAATCCAATTCTATCGGCAGAAACTCAACATTCGTCTTTTTAGTCATATCGCTTCAACCTTTGCTCGCAATCAGCATCATCAAAATCAATAGTCAACGCCACGCTTCGTCTGGCACAAATTGACCCCAGCTCGGAATGGGCGGCTGCAGCCCGTCCTTGATCCAGAGGAAGCGGCCGTTAATAACCGCCGACCTCTCACTCAGAAGTGCAACGATAAGGTCACTGGCCTTTTCCGGATCGTCGCCCCCTGTTTCTTCCACCCAGCGCGCCCATTCACTGTAACGGCTGGCCTCAGGGCCCAGGCTTTTCGCTGCTTCGTGGACGGTGGCCCACATATCGGTTTTTACGTCGCCCGGATGAATGAGATTTGCCGTTACGCCACTGCCTGAGATTTCCGCTGCAAGATGGCGGGTAAACTGGTTGAGGGCGGCCTTGCTGGTTCCATATGCACTGTTTATAGAGCCAGGCTCGTGCAGTGCGGCAGCCGAAGTGACATTGATGATGCGGCCCCAGCCAAGGGCCATCATCCCGCTGATGAATGCGTGGCAAATGAGATAGGCGCCCACGAAGTTAACCATCTGAGTCTTGATCCAGTCGGCTGGGCTTGTGTTCCAGACAAGGCCTATAGGCCCGAACATGCCGGCAGCATTGATAAGGATCGAGGGTTGTCCGAGTTCATCCAGAACGCGGGATTTAATCAAACCGATCGAGTTGGGATCGCTCAAATCAGCCGCAATGACCAGCGGCCTGCCGCCAGCTTGCAACACCAATTCAGCTGTTTCCCGAAGCTCGGTTTCGGTGCGCGAAATGAGGGCGGTCGGTACTTTCAATCGGGCGAGGCGTGCCGCCGTTCGCTGCCCGATTCCTCGCCCTGCACCAGTGATGACCGCCACTTTGCCAACCAAATGCTGCATGCTCTCCTGGCTCTTCTTAAAAATCGAACTTACGATATGCGTTTACAAGTGGTCTGTCCACTTTGTTTTCACTGAACCGTGAGAAAACTGAAGTGGGGTTCGAAGAAGCCGGCGAGCATTCGCGAAATCAAATTGGACTAAGTTTGGGAATTTTGGCAGTAGCCGTGGCAAGAGAGCATTTTGCCATGGAAGAAAGCGTGAAAAATGCAGCTATCAACTGGCCATGCCTATGCGCCAGACTTAAAACAAACTGCTGTCAGAAGCCGTTTTAGAAGCTGAGGCAAGCTTCGGTGCTTGATGCCATTTCCGGCAGGATCATCCATTCTAGCGTCCAGGCAGAGCCGGAGCGTTCCTATGATGTTGCGCGAAAGCATTGATGCAGGTTGGCCGATTGTGCTACTGTAACTGTGGAAGCAATAGCGCTTCTGTTGTCCACAACAACGCTAGTCGCCCCTGCCGTTCACCCGGCGGGGGTTTTGTTTTTGGGAAGGGTATCTGGTGGTGAACAAAAAATTGATATTGCAAAAACTGACGCGCAGCCGCTGCAGAGAGCTATTTCCCTCGGGCGGTTAAACCGCGTAGCTGTTGGCGCTGTAGAAAAAGGGCGGCAGGACCATCATTTCATAGCGCATCGATCCTCACTGAACCATGCCGCGCGCATCGACCTTCACTGCGCCCAGAACTTCCTTGCTCCGCACCACAACTACCTTGTCGAAAAGATTGATGACCGGGCAGACGTGATTTGGCGTCACGCGCACGAGATCGCCCACCTTGGGCTTGTCGTTGCAATCGGCGATATCGAGATAGCCGTGCTCTTCATTCACGTTATAGACCTTGGCAAAGCCGAGCTCGCGGACAACGCCGTAGCCTTTGAGGCCCAGCAGATCGCTGGTGAGCGCCTTGGAACCTGCATCAATCAGGGCGCGCTGGTCGTTGGGGCGGCTGACGACAGTGGCCAGCACGCTCACGGCGCATTCGTCATAGGTGCAGACGCCGCGCTCGGCCAGCGAGCGGTCAAAATAGATATAGGTGCCGACGCGGTATTCGGTGACATGGGCAAGTCCTTCGTCCTTCCACATGTCGGGGGAGCCGCCGGAACTCACCACTTCGGTCTTGAGGCCCGCCTGAGCCGACAGTCCCAGCGCACGGGCAAGGAACCTGTCGGCGTCCGTGCGCGTGCCGGGATAGGTCATGAGGCCGCCGTACTTCAGCCCCTTGCAGGTGTGGATGAATTTTGCGAGAGCCACCGCCGCCTCGGGCGATTGCACGCCGTTGCGCCCCGCGCCCGTGTCGCATTCGACGAGCACCGAAATATCGCGGCCCGCCATTTGCCCGGCGCGCGCCAAGCCTTCGACAACCTCCTTGCTGTCAGCCACGACGGCGATGTTGATGCGCTTGGCCAGTGCGGCGAGGCGTTCCAACTTATGACTGCCAACTACATTGAAGGTCAGCAGCATGTCGGTGATGCCGGCATCAGCCATCACCTCCGCCTCGCCAAGTTTCTGCACGGTGATGCCGCGCGCCCCCAGCTCAATCTGAGCCTTGGCAAGGGCCACCAGTTTATGGGTCTTGATATGGGGCCAGTTGGCAATGCCCAGCTTGTCGCTGCGGGCCTGCCATTTTTTGAGATTGTGCTCGACGATGCCGATGTCCACCAGCGGCACCGGCGTTTCCAGGTCCTCGATGCGGCTCCCCACATTTTCAAAATTGAAATGATCGAGAATGTTCATGGGGTCACTCCGGATTGAGCCTGAAGTCCTTGCCTTCCGGCAGGGTCTGCCCGCCATCGACGATAATCGTCGTGCCGGTAATATAGGATGCATCGTCGGACGCAAGGAAGAGCGCGACATTGGCGATGTCGCGGGGCGTTCCCAGGCGGCCGAGCGGTACAGTTTCTTCCATGGTTTTGATGAAGGCGGGCGAGCGGTGCATCTTCATGCCTTCGGTCAGGATGTTGCCGGGCTCGATGCCGTTCACCGTGATGCCATAGCCGGAAAACTCCAGGGCCGCTGCCTTGATGAAGCCGTTGATGCCCGCCTTGGAGGCCGAATAGTGCCCATGGCCGGGGCTGCTGACGCGGGGGCCGGTGATGGACGAAGTGAAAATCATCCGGCCCTGTTTTTGTGCTTTCATGATCGGCAATGCGGCGCGGGCCGCTAGATAGGTGCCCTTGAGGTTGACGGCCATCACCTGGTCCCATTCCTCAGGCTCGGTGTTTTCAATCAGCGTCCAGGGATAGATGCCGGCATTCTGCACAATGATGTCGAGCCTGCCATAGGCGGAGACGGCTTCGTTCACAGCGCGCTCCGCATCAACCTTCCGGGAAATGTCGGTTGCAATGAAGCGCCCCTTGAGGCGCTCGGCGGTGGCGCGGCCTGCTTCAACTTCAGTGTCAGCGATAACAATGCGCGCGCCTTCCTTACAAAAGCATTCAGCAATTGCAGCGCCAATGCCGCGCGCGCCGCCGATCACCACGGCGCTTCGATTGGCGAGGCGGTCGGTCATGCCAGTCTCTGCCGGATGGACAGTTTCACCGTATCGAGCAGGACTGCGGCCAACACCAAGCCACCGAGGATCATCTGGGTGTAGTGCGCAGGCAGGCCCATGAGATTGATTGCGGTGTGGATGGAGGAGAGGAGAAGCACACCCGCATAAACGCCGGGCAACTGGCCAACGCCGCCCTTGAGGCTGACGCCGCCGATCACCACAGCGGCAAAGGCGTTAAACAGCATGCCGGTGCCCAGGTTGGCGGTGGCGCCGGAGGTGCGGATGGCCAGAAGCCAGCCGGCAACGCCTGCGATGGCTCCCGCGAGTATGAACGAAAAAACCACAAGCTTGTCCACCTTGATGCCGGCGCGGAAGGTGGCAACCGCATTGCCGCCGATCATGGTGACATGGCGGCCAAAGGGGGTCTTGGCCATGATGAAGGTGAAGAGGGCGAAACAGGCCACGGCGATCCAGGCGATGAGCGGGATGTAAGCCACAGTATCAATGCCGATGAACCGCAGCGATGGCGGCAAGCCTTGGGCGGAGCGCCCGCCGGAAATGGCAACGACCAAGCCACGCACCCAGATATAGGCGGCGAGTGTTACGATAAACGCGTTCATTTGCAGCCGGACAACCAGCCAGCCGTTGATGGCGCCGATAGCAGCGCCCACACACATGGCGAGAAGCAATGACACGGGCACGATGAGCCATTCGGGTGAAAGGGTGTAGCCGAGGCCAATGCCATGGGAGCAGAAGAGAATGCCGGTCACCATGGCGGTGAGAGCGGCGACGGACTCGACCGACAAGTCCATGTGGCCGGCGATAATGACGATGGCGAGGCCAATGGCCATGACACCGACAAAGGTCGATTGCTCGATGATGTTGGCGAAAATGCCGATCTGGAAGAAGTTCGGGATCGCTACCGAAAAGACGGCAAGCACAAACACAAGCAGGAACCAGACAAGGTTATCGAGAACGAACTCGATAAGGGTTCTTTGGCGGGAACTCATCATGAAGGGGATTCCAATTGGGTTTCCCGGGCCATTGAGGCCCGGGAGATTATAGGTTGATTATTCGACCGGCAGGATCTTGTCGGTCGGCGCCTTCAGGTTGCCCCAGAAGCGCGGCTCATCAATGTTGTCCTTGGTGATTGCGGCACCCGGGATCTTGATGTTTGGTCCCCACTTCTCGATCGTGAGCGTCGAGTCAAGGCCGAGGACCTTATAGGTGCCGGGCTTGATTTCCTGCTTGTTCACGACCTTGTCGGCAAACATGGCGATTGCGGCGGCCTGGGCGTAAAGCGGCTGCTCGACTTCAACCTGTTCCCACCCCTTGCGGATGAGATCAAGGCCAACCGGCGCACCGTTCGACGAGACAAGCAGCACATCGCCGGGTTTCTTGCCCTTTGCTTCCAGCGAAGCAACGGCGGCAACGGCCAAATGGGCCGCATGCACGAAGATCAGGTCAATGTCCGGGTTGGCCACGAGCTGGTCGGACACAATGGTTCCGGCGTTCGAGGCTTCCCAGGCCATGGCGGGCAGCGAGATGATCTGCACGCCGGCAAATTCCTTCATCTTCTCTTCGAAGCCTTTCTGGATGTCGAGCGTGTAGGGGTCCGCCGGGTCGCCAAGAACCTGGAGAACCTTGCCCTTCACATCGCCATTCTTTTCCTTGAGCAGGCGCTGGATTTCGCCGGCGGCGACATAACCGATCTCGACGGTGCCTGCGACTGAAGTGAAGTCCGACATGGTAGCGGTGATCTGCCGGTCAAATTCCATGACCGGAATGCCAGCCGCGCGGGCCTTTTCGATGGATGGCTGAAGCGCGTTGAAGTCGACAGCGGCCAGGATGATGGCTGAGGGCTTCAAGGTGATCGTATCGTTCATCTGGCTCTGCTGCACATCGGTCTTGTTGTCGGCATTGAGGGTGACGACTTCATATCCAACATCAGCCAGGAATTTGGTGAGGGCGCTGACGGATTCCGTCTGGAACTCGTCAAGCAGCGTTGGCACCATGTAGTAGATTTTGCCTTTGGATTGGGCGTAGGCCGGAGACAGCAGCGCAAGCGCAGTGAGCGCCAGCACGCCAGCTATGGCCGTGAGTATTCGTTTCATGGGACGGCTCCTTTGAGGTTAATCGGGTTATGGGCCATTCGGCCTCGCTTCTTGGGCTTTGCCTTGGAAGGCTTCACCGGTAATCATGCGGACAACTTCATCCGGGCTTGTCTTGTCCCGGGCGACGTCGCCTGCGACTTTTCCTTGGCGGATGACCACGATGCGGTCGGCCACCTGGAAGGCCTGGGCCATAATATGGGTGATGATGACAACGCCGATGCCATGGGCGGCGATGCGCTTGATCATTTCAAGGCCACGGCGCGTTTGCTCAACGCCAAGAGCGGCAAAGGGTTCATCGAGGAGCACAAGCTTTCCGCCCCAGTGCACAAACCGATTCAATTCAATTGCCTGCCGCTGGCCGCCCGAGAGATGCTCGACATTCACACGCAGGGACGGAATTTTTGTCCCGGCATTGCTGATGGCCTTTTCGGTGGCGGCGTACATTTCCGCTTCCTGCAAAATGGGAATGCCGAAATAGCGCTTGACGATTTCGCGGCCCATGAAGAAATTTGCCACCACGTCAACATTGGTGCAGAGCGAGAGGTCCTGGTAGACCGTTTCAATGCCGGCGGCTTTCGCTTCGGCGGGTGAAGTGAAATTGCGTTCATTGCCCTCAAATAGGACTTTGCCCGAGGTGGCTTCCAGGCCGCCGGCGATAATCTTCACGAGGGTCGATTTGCCCGCGCCATTGTCGCCAAGGAGGGCCACCACTTCGCCGCGGTTCATTTCAAAGCTCACGCCGCGAAGCGCTTCGATGGCGCCGAAATTGCGCGTGATGTTTTGCAGGCTGAGCAGTGGCGCTGTGTCGGTCATGCGGCCTCCACACGTTTCAGCATGGGATCACGCGGCGGGCTGGCACTGGCTTCCGTGAACTGGATGCCAAAGCGTGGTGAAAGAACTCCGGCCACCGCAAGGGCGGCGGCGCCACGCAGGACTGCGTCATTGCCCACTGTCGAATGCATCAGGCGCGGCGCTTTCCGGTTTTCGCGCTTTGAAATCGAGTTGTTCAGGGGCTGGGCGGCAGCCACGAGGCGCGCCAGCAATGATTCGTTAGTCAATCCGCCGATGATAATCGTTTCGGGATCGAAGAGATTTTCAATCGCCACGATGGCGGAACGAAACAGCGGCACGGTTTCGGTGATCCAGCCTTCAACGCCGATCTGTTTCGTGCGCCGCTCATAGGCTTCCAGCGACAGGTAGCGTTCGAGGCAGCCGCGGTTTCCGCAGGGGCAGGGCTCGCCGTCGGGAACCAACGGCAAATGGCCGATCTCGCCGGCGTTGCGGAAGCTGCCGCGCAGGGGCATGCCGTCCTGAACCATGCAGCCGCCGAGGCCAACGCCGAAATAGAGATAGTAGAAGTCGCGGAAATCCCGGCCGGCGCCGTAAAGCCGTTCGCCGAGGGCGGCGGCGGCATGGTCCACCTCGATGAAAGCCGGCAGATTTGCGCCTTCGGCCAGGCGCTGCTGCACACGCACGCCTTGCCAGCCTTCCAGCGTGGTGGGGCCGACAAAGCTCATGGATTCCACGTCGAACGGGCCGGGCATGGCAAGGCCGATGCCGAGCATGCGCTGGCCGGGCTTGGCGTTCTTGAATTCTTCCACCAGCGCAAAGATTTCACGGAACGCTGCTTCGGGCGATGGATGCGAAAGCTTGCGCTGCTCGCGCGCCACTACTTGTCCGGCGAGATTGATGAGCGCCGCCTCAAGCCCCAGCGGCGTGATGTTGATGCCGATGGCATAGCCGCCTTCCGGATTGATGCTAAGGCTGGTCGCAGGATAGCCGCGGCTTTTGGGGGCATCGCGGACCCCGGCGATATAGTTCTGCTCTTCCAGTTCGCGGATAATGTTGGAGACGGTTTGCACCGTAAGGCCTACGCGCCCGGCGATATCGGCCCGGGCAATGGGCCCGTACTGGCGTATGGCCTCAAGCACAATCCGCCGATTGTACGGCCTGCCAAATTCCTGGTTCGTTCCCCGTAGAGCCATTTTTTTGTTCTTTGTTTGCTTTTTCAGGAAAGCACGGGACAAATATAAAATCAAATGGAATTCAAAAATAGTCAGTCAGTTTTTGCAATGGCCCAAGTCATGCGGCAGAACCTTGGTGTAAAGATGAGCGATACTGATTCAAAAGGCGCAAAATGACTGACTCCAAGCCCTGGTCTTTTACGGAAAATGCTCCGCCCCCGGGCCTTTCGCCGCCGCAGCAGGCGCTGTGGTGGCTGAAGAAGGGTGAATTGGCCATGGGGCCGGAATGGCAGAAGGCCCATGACATTTGCCAGATGCAGGAAGGCGAACACGCTTATGATCTCGTGCATGCGCTGGTGCATTGGATTGAGGGAGACCAATCCAATGCCAGCTACTGGTACCGGCGGGTAGGCGCCAAGCGCGCCGCCGACATCGCAAGCGAATGGCAGCGGATCGCTGCCGAGCTTACAAAATAATTGAGGTTCTCCAGAACATGAAGTCCACTTTTGCCAATTATCCAAGCCTTGCCGGTAAGGCTATCTTCGTCACCGGCGGCGCGTCGGGCATCGGGGCCGAAATCGTGAAGGCCTTCTCCGCCCAGGGCGCAAAGGTTGGTTTTATCGATCTGGACCGTCCGGCGAGCGCGGCACTTGCCGGGGAGCTGGGCGGGGAAACCGCCTATGAGATTTGTGACCTCCGCGATATTGAGGCGCTGAAGAAAGCGTTCGCCGTATTGCAGGGCAAGCTTGGCGCTGCCGCCGTGCTGGTGAATAATGCGGCGCGCGATGACCGTCACAACTGGAAAGATGTAACACCGGAATATTGGGATGACCGGCTGAACACCAATCTGCGCCATTTCTTTTTCGCCATGCAGGCGGTGGCGCCGGGCATGATCGCCGCTGGCGGCGGATCGATCATCAACCTGGGCTCCAACAGCTGGTGGGAGGCGGTGGGCGGATTCCCCGCCTATGCCACGGCGAAATCAGCCGTACATGGATTAACCCGCACCATGGCGCGCGATCTGGGTCCGCACCGCATTAGGGTGAATACAGTTGTTCCTGGCTGGATCATGACTGAACGGCAGAAAACCCTGTGGGCAACGCCCGAGGCGCTTGAGGCGCACCGCAAAGCCCAATGCCTGCCGGATTTGATCGAACCCGTCTATGTAGCGCGCATGGTTTTGTTTCTTGCTTCCGACGATGCGCGGATGTGCACGGCCAACAACTACATGGTGGAAGCGGGCTCGATCTAGCGCAGGAACTGGTCGACGAAGCCTTCGCCGAGTCCCACCTCAGCGTAGTGCTTGCGGCACAAGTTGATCTTGGTGAACACATCCTCATAGCCTTGAACTGCGCCATCGGGATCGACATAGATCATGGCACCATTGACTTGAAACAGCGTGATCATCTCGGGCACGTCGGGCTCGACCACCAGGGTGTGGGTTTCACCGGGAGCCTCGTAGACATAGGAACCTTCAGTTGCGGTCCAGTCATGCTCCAGGTAGTGCCAGCTTCCTTTCAACACGAAGCCATGCACGGGCTGGGGATGCCGGTGGCGTGACAGGACTCCGGATTTGCGCACCCGCAAAAGGTTCACCCAGTAGCCGCGGCTGGTTGAGAGGCAGAGCGGGCGGAACCAGACGTTTTCCTGCTGGGGCACCCAGAGGCGCTCGTCCTGAGGAATGGCATCAGGCACCACGAGTTCGGGAAATGACTCCTTGGGCTGCGGGTGCCGATAGGGGATGCGCGATTGATCAGCCACGGTCTTGTCCATCTCTACTCTCCTTCACATTGCAGCGTAGCCGCCATCGATGGGCAGCACAATTCCGGTTACAAAACGGGCAGCATCCGAGCAGAGATAAACGATGCTGCCGCCGATATCGGCGGGTTCGCCCCAGCGCTTCATGGGGGTGCGGGCAAGGATTGCCGCCGAGCGCGCCGCGTCGCTGGTGAGGCCGCGGGTCAGTTCGGTGCTGATCCAGCCCGGTGCGATGGCATTGACGCGAATGCCGTCAGCCGCCCAGGCGATGGCCAGCGATTTGGTGAGTTGCGATATGCCGCCCTTGGAGGCTGCATAGGCGGGGGCCAGGGGTCCGCCGAAAAAGGAAAGCATGGAGGCCGTGTTGACGATGGCCGCGTTCCCGGATTTGGTGAGAAGCGGTTTGGCGGCCACGCACATCCGCATGGTGCCGGTGAGGTTCACATCGACGACTTTCTTGAAGGTTTCGATATCATATTCCGCTCCGCGCATGATGATGCCGGCGCAATTCACCAGCACATCCAGGCTATCGAAGCGCGCAAGCAAGGCCGCCACCTGCGCATCGCTGGTGACATCGAGTTGCGCCGCGTTCAGATGTTCGCGTGGCGGAACGGCTTTGACTTCATCGGGCGTCAGGCCTGTCACCGTCACGGCATAACCTGTCTCGAGCATGGCGCTTGCGATGCCCCAGCCGATGCCGCGGGCCCCGCCCGTAATGAGTGCCTGTCGCAAAATGAACTCCCTGGCCGCCAGTTTCCAAAACCAGTGTAATCGGTTTAAGTGGTATTACCAACACAAGCAGGGAGCATCGGTCTTGGCAAACGCTATCAAGAAAATTCTGCTCATCGGTGAAACCTGGATGAGTTCAGCTTCGCATTACAAGGGGTTTGACCAGTTCGGCAGCGTCACTTTCCATTCCGGCGCGGACCCGCTGGTCAAGGCGCTGACCGGAACTGCGTTTGAACTGACGCATATGCCCGCACACGAGGCGATTGAAAAACTCCCCTTCGATCTTGCGGGCCTGCAAGCCTATGATGCGATCCTGCTGTCGGATATCGGCGCAAATTCGCTGTTGCTTCATCCAGATGTCTGGCTGCTTGGCAAGCCTGTGCCCAACCGCCTCAAGCTCTTGCGGGAATGGACCGCTGCCGGCGGCGGGCTGGCCATGATCGGCGGCTATTTCAGTTTTCAGGGCATTGACGGCCGGGCCCGCTGGCATCGCACGCCGGTTGAGGAGGTCCTGCCGGTGGAATGCCTGCCCCATGATGACCGGCTTGAAATTCCCGAAGGCTTCAGCGCCGATGTGCACGGGTCCAAGTCCCACGCGATTCTCAAGGGGATCACGGGGGAATGGCCGCTGTTGCTGGGGGCCAACGAGGTCAGGCTCAAGAAGATCGATGGTGTTGAAGTGCTGGCAAGCCTTCCGGCGGAGCAGGGCGGGCACCCGCTTCTGGTCACGGGCAAACACGGGAAGGGGCGCACGCTGGCCTGGACCTCCGATATCAGCCCGCATTGGCTGCCTGCTTCATTTTATGAATGGCCGGGCTACACCACGCTGTGGCGCAATATCGTGGGCTGGCTGGCGAACAGCTGAATCAAGCGCCCGGGATGCGGCCATGATTCAGGCGCTGGGCGAGAAGCACCAGGGCAAAGCTGATCGCCATGACAATGCTTGCCATGGCGTTGATTTCTGGGGTCACGCCAAAGCGGATCATGGAATAGATTTGCATGGGAAGCGTGGTTGAGGCTTGCCCGGCGCCTGCGGTGAAATAGGCGATGATGAACTCGTCGATGGAAAGCGTAAAGGCCAGCAGCGCCGCGGCAATGACCGAGGGCAGGATCAGGGGCAAGGTGATCTTCCGGAAGGTCACGAAATGTCCGGCGCCGAGATCGCGCGAGACTTCGGTGAGCGACCAGTCAAAGCCTTTCAATCTGGCGCGCACCACGGCGCAGACAAAGGCAATGTTGAACACCACATGGGCCAGGATGATGGAGTGCAGGCCGAGGGTGAATTTGAGCAGCGTGAAGAAGGAGAGAAGTGCTATCGCCAGAACGATATCGGGCACGATCATGGGGGCGAACAGCAGCGCGTCGCGCGCGGGCGAGGGTCTTGCCCGTTCCACGCCGAGGGCCAGCAGGGTTCCCAGCACGGTTGCGATGGTTGCCGAAATGGTTGCCACGATCACCGAGTTCCAGGCGGAGGCAAGGATCTTGGGATTGCTTGCCAGCTTGCCGTACCACTCAACAGAGAATCCGGACCAGGCGGTGGGCATGCCCGCCCGGTTGAAGGACAGCACGATGAGCACGGCAATCGGAATATAGAGGAAGGCGAAGGTCACGCCGAGATGGGCCTTTAAGAGCCTAGGCATGGTGATCACCCCTCGCCCGGCCTGAGGCTACGGCCTGCATTAACAAGGCAATCATCATCAGCGCAATCAGCAATCCGGAAAGCGTTGCGCCGAAGGGCCAGTCGCGCGCCGTGAGGAACTGGTCATAGATCAGGTTTCCGATCATTTGCATCTTGCCGCCACCGAGGAGATCCGGCGTGATAAAATTTCCGATGGAAAGCACGAAGACGAAGACCGCGCCCGCCGATACGCCGGCCGCGGTCAGCGGCAAGGTGATCTTGAAAAAAGTCGTCACTGCGGTGGCGCCCAGATCGCGCGAGGCTTCAGCATAGGAGGGATCAAGCCGCTGCAGGGCCGAATAAATGGCGAGGATGACGAAGGGTGTGTAGTTGTAGACGAGGCCGAGAATGACGGCGAATTCATTGTAGAGCAGTGGCAGGGGCTGCGAGATGGCGCCCACATAGGTGAGCACATTGTTGATCACGCCCACCGGATTGAGCAGCACGATCCAGGCATAGGTGCGGATGAGGTAGTTGGTCCAGAACGGCAGGATGGCGAGGAAGAGGAGCGAGGTTTGCCAGCGCTCGGGGGCTTTCATGATGGCATAGGCGGCTGGGTAGTCGATGAGCAGGGCAATGATCGTCGCCGTGAGCGCGATGCGGGCGCTGTCGAGCAGGATTGACAGGTAAAGCGGATCAAAGGCGCGGGTGAAGTTCCCAAGTGTGGCCACTGACCAGTCGATGCCGCCATAGGTGCCGCGCTCGAAAAAGATCAGCACGAAAATAAGCAGGCACGGCACGATCATCAGCACCGTCAGCCAAAGAAGGCCCGGCGCCATGAGCAGCCATGAGATGAGGCGTGAAGACATTCCTTATTACCCCCGCCCCGGAAACCCGCTTCGCGCGGCCCTCCGGGGTGAGGACGCAGCTTACTTCGCAGCCATGATTTCCGAAACGGTTTTGGAGAAGGCTTTCATGCCGTCGCCCAAATCACGCAACTGCTCGTATTTCAGAAGGTCGGCGGGCGGAATGGCAATGTTCGGATAGGACGTGAGCATGGCCTTGTCGACTGAGTCCATGGCGGCCTTGTTGGGCACCTTGTACATGATGTTCTCAACCACCCACTTGCCGTTCTCGGCGTTGAAGATGAAGTCGATGAACTTGTGCGCTGCGTCCAGGTTCTTCGCGGCCTTGGGGATGACAAGCGTGTCAACCCAGAGGTCGCTGCCTTCCTTGGGGATCATGTATTTGATCTTGGCGTTCTCGGCGGTGCCGTAATTGCACCAGCCGTCCCAGGCATGAACCAGCGTGGCTTCGCCGGAGACGAGCTTTGAATAGAAGGTCGTGTCGTCATAGGCGAGCAGGTCCTTCTTGGTGGCCACGAGCTGGTCGCGCACCTTGTCGAGGTTTGCCTGGTCGGCGGTGTTCACCGAGAGGCCATCGGCCAGGAAGGCCGCCGCCATCAACCAGCGGTCGGTGGCCAGCATGGTGATCTTGCCCTTGAGCTCATCGCTTGGCTTGAGCAGGTCGTTCCAGCTTGTAGGTTCTGCCTTCACCAGGTCCGAACGGTAGCACAGGCCGGTGGTGCCCCAGGTGTAGGGCACGGAATAGGTGTTGCCGGGATCATGCTTCAGCTGGCTCGCTTCCGGATAGAGGTTGGCGAAGTTCGGAATTTTTGCATGATCGATGGGCGCCAGCATATCGAGCTTTTTCAGCGCCTCGGCGAAGGGCGAGGAGACGAAAATGATGTCGTAGCCCTCGCCGCCCGAGGCCGTCACCTTGCCCATGATTTCCTCGTTGGTGGCGTGCATGGTGAGCTCAAGGTCGATGCCCGTGGCGGCCTTGAATTTCTCCACCATGTCCTTGGGGGTGTAACCATCCCAGGTGGCGATTACGAGTTTTTCCGCTTGTGCGGCTGAAATGCTGGCCATGAGCGCAAATGCGCTGCCTGCTATAAATGCCGGAATATGCTTGAATTTCATGGTGTTTCTCTCCCCTGCGCGGGTGTTTCTGGATCGCGCTTAACGGCCATTTTGGCGCGAATTCAGGAGCGATGCAATGCCATGACAATTTTAGCGAATTTGATAAGTCTAGTTTTAAGCATCTGTCCTAGGCTTGCCATCCTGTAAGTACCCGGAATTGGCATCGCCATGAAAAGCAGTGTGAAAAGCAAGGAACAACGCCGGTCGCCGCGGCGCGAGGCGCTCATGCCGGCCGTCATTTTCTATCCCAACCAGAACCAGCACGTGGACTGCATGGTGCGCGACCTATCGCAGGACGGGGCGCTGCTGGACGTGCCGCTGGCCAAGGAAATGCCCTTCGTGTTCTGGCTGCGCCTGGATGGCGAAACCACGTTGCGCTTCTGCACGGTGGTGTGGGGCTCGGAGAATCACCTGGGCGTCGAGTTCAGCGAGCAGATCATCGAGCGCCACCGCAACGAACGCTGGGGCGAACCGGCCGTCGTGCTGGCCAAGCCGCATACGCCGGCCTGAAACTTCCTTCTTGAATCCCGGAAACCCCTCCCTACGTAGTATTGCGTTAGGCATAGAGGAGGACGTTCATGTCACAGGCCGCTTCAGGCACATTTGAGAGCAATTTGGGCGAAGGCAAAAGCTGCCGCAAGGGCAGAATGAATTGGTCTGCTTCGGAAATCATCGCCATGGTTGCAGGCTTTGTCATTTTCTGGCCGTTGGGCCTGCTGGCCCTGTTCGTCAAAATGAAGAATGGCGAAATGTGGAAAGGCGCCACGGAAGGTGCCGCTCCCTGGGCCGGATGGAAAATGCCATCAACCGATAAGTGGCGCTCAGCGAGTTACGGTTTTGCCTCGTCAGGCAATGCCGCCTTTGATGACTACAAGCGCACGCAGCTGGCCCGTCTTGAAGAAGAGCGGCGTAAACTCGATGACGAGCAGAAAGCGTTCCGCGAGCATCTGGCGCGCCTGCTCAAGGCCAAGGACCAGGATGAGTTCGACCGCTTCATGGCGGAACGCAGCGCGCCGCCGCCGAGCGAACCGCCAGCCACGTAATGCAAAAGAGCCCGGAAAGAAATTTCCGGGCTTTATTTTTTCCTTCATGTGAATGTCACAGCGCGCTCTTACGAGTCCGGGTTCCATTTCACCCAGGAGGCACAAATGCGAACGACCTACTCCCCCCATCCCCCCATCCGCCAGATCATCGCCGAGCGCGTCTCGCGCCGCGGCTTTCTGCTGGGCAGCGCCACGGGCCTCGGCGCCGTAGCCGCCCAAGGCTTTGTCGGCTCGCTGTTTTCCGGCGAGGCGCTGGCCCAGGACGTGTCCTCAAGCCTTGGCTTTACCGAACTGAAGCGCGTCTATGACGATAAGCATCATGTGGCCGATGGCTACAAGGCGGAAGCGGTTGTGGCCTGGGGTGATCCGATGCAGGCGTCGCAGGAGGCCTTCGATGTGGCCAAGCTCGATGCGGCTGCCCAAGCCGAGCGCTTCGGCTACAATTGCGATTTCGTGGCGTTCATGCCGCTGCCCAAGGGTTCCAGCAATTCCGACAATGGCTTGCTTTGCGTGAACAATGAATATGTCTCCGCCAATGTCATGTTCGAGAACCTCAAGGAAGACGGCATGGGAGCGGCCATGACGAAGGAGCAGGTGGCGCTGTGCAACATGGCGGTCGGCCATTCGATCATCGAGATCAAGCGCGAGGGCGGCGTGTGGAAAACCGTGGCCGGCAGCGCCATGAACCGCCGCCTCACGCTGGAAAGCGAATTCGCCATCTCCGGCCCCTGCGCCGGGCATGACCTGATGAAAACCTCCTATGATTCGGAAGGCCGCATGGTGCGCGGCACCAATTACAATTGCGGCGGCGGCACAACGCCGTGGGCCACAGTGCTGACCTGCGAGGAGGGCGCTTCCGACACCTTCGGCGGCGACATCGCGAAGTCCCCTTTTGCCGCCGTGCTGGAGCGCTATGGCTATGACGGCTCTGATTATTATGGCCGGGCCCGCTTTGATGACCGTTTCAATGTGGAAAAAGAACCCAATGAGGCCAACCGCTTTGACTGGGTGGTTGAGATCGATCCCTATGATCCCACATCAACGCCGGTGAAGCGCACCGCGCTGGGCCGCATGGCCCATGAAGCCGCAACCGTCGTCCTCAACAAGGATGGCAAGGTGGTGGTCTATATGGGTGACGACGATTATTTCGAATACATGTACCGCTTCGTCTCCAGCGCCGCCTTCGATCCGGCAAACCTTGAGACCGGTCGGAACATTCTCGATGAAGGCGTGCTGTCGGTGGCCAAGGTCAATGCGGACGGCACGATGAACTGGCTGCCGCTGGTGCATGGGCAAGGCCCGCTCACCGCGGACAAGGGCTTTGCCTCGCAGGCCGACGTGCTGCTCAAGACGCGGCTTGCCGCCGATGCGCTGGGGGCAACGCCGATGGACCGCCCGGAAGACATTGAGACCAATCCGGTCACGGGCCGCGTCTATGCGGTGATGACCAAGAACAAGAAGATCAGCGCCGACAAGCTCAATCCAGTGAACACGCGGCCCGAGAACAACACGGGCCACATCGTCGAGCTCATTCCGCCGGGCGGCGCCGGCAAGGACGCGGACCATACGGCGGCGACCTACACCTGGGATCTCTTCGTGCTGGCCGGCAATCCGAAGGATCCGAAACACGGCGCCAAGTTCCATCCCGCCACATCAGAGGATGGCTGGTTCGTGAACCCGGACAATCTCACCTTCGATCCCAAGGGCCGGATGTTCGTGGCCACGGACGGGGCCAATGACTTCGACCTGCCCGACGGCATCTACGGCGTCGACACGGAAGGCCCGGCGCGCGGGCTTCCCAAATTGCTGTTCACCAGCCCGCATGGGGCGGAAGCTACCGGGCCGTGCTTCACGCCTGATGGCACAACGCTGTTTGTCTCGGTACAGCACCCGGCGGAAGATGCCGAAACGCTGGACAAGGTTCAAACCCGCTGGCCGGATTTCAAGGGCAACAACATTCCAAGGCCTGCGGTGGTGGCGATCCAGCGCACGGACGGCAAGGAAGTCGGCGCGTAAAAAAGTTCCGCGTTGTGTTTGAAGGCCCGGCGCTGCAACGCCGGGCTTTTCAATTGGCCCCTGTCAGGGCGTCACAAGCTTTGTCGGCATTTCCATCAGTGAAAACTCGGCATGCTCGCAGCTCACGTTCGGATTGGTGGGGGTGAACATGCCGTTCGGGTTGTCCTTGAACAGCCAGGCGTGCAGGTCATAATGGTGGAAGCCCTGCGGGATGAGCGGCTCATGGCCTTCCATCGGCCCCTGGAAGGGCTGGCCCAGAAGCACCGGGCGCTCCTTGGCCACCGCCAGGGGCACCAGCCATTCGGCCGCCACCAGCTTGAGCTTTCCCTTGCCCAGCGGCTCATAGATCAGCACATTGGGCTTGGCGGGATCGGGCGGGCCCTGGATCGTGAGGTTGACGAAGTGAATGCCCATGGCGCCCTTGGCGTAATTCAGGTGGCCCTCCATGGTCGAGCCATCGTAGTGGACGCAGCCCACCGTCGACAGATAAAGGTCGCGGACCGCAACGTAGGGGTCTTCATATTTGGCCAGCGCCTTGCGCATGGCGTCGATCTCGGCTTGCGGCGGGTCTTCGGCGAGGGCAGGGCCGGCGCCCACGCAAACGCCGAATGCCACCGCGGCGGCAAGCCCGAAACGGAATTTGGTCATCTTGGATCCTCCCGTGATTTTTCAACCGTGCCTTCAAAATGGACATCGTGTTGCGGGCGGAGTTTTTCACCAAAGGCCGCGGGCTGGCAAGGCCAATAAAAGGTAAGGGGTGCTGACGAGGCTTGAAAATCCGCGCACTGAGGCAGGCTTTTCAACTCTCCATGGCCGGGCGCTTGACCCGGCCAGCCGATTTTTCAGTTCAGCCCAAATCAGCTTTGCCGCAACGTCTTGAAGCGGTCGGCGATGTTCAGGAGGCCATCGGCGAAGACCTCGCGGATGACGGCCTGGTCGGTGCTCGAGGTTCTTTCGAGATGGCGCAGCCGCGTTTCCAGAAGGTCGATGGCCTCGCTGGTGCTTGCCAGGCATCTTGCCTCCAGCGCCTGGTTGGCGCGTTCCTGATCTATCGCGGCCTCGCGCAGGCCGGCTTCCAGCTTGTTCGCCAGCCCTTCGATTTTCCGGTCCATCCGGGCGGTCAAATCCGCTATCTTCGCATCGATGGCCATGAACATCTCGTTCAGCATTTCCTGCTGGCCCGCGACGGATTTTTGCAGTTCCCCGTGAAACAGCTCAGTCTGCTGGCGGCTTTGATCGCGGCTTTCCACGGATGCGGTGATCAGATTTTCGGTGATGTCGGACAGCCTGTAATAGTTGTTCTCCAGCGACTGCAGGGCGCTCTGCACCTCGCGGTCGGATTCCTCGAGAATGTCGATCACTTCCTCGAACATAGCATCATGCAGGCTGCGCGTTGGCCCCACGAGGAGGGTGCGGATGTCGGCCAGCGTCTTGACCGGATCAGGGTCGCCCGCCATGGAAGCCAAAACCCGTTTGCTTATTTTTCTGGAGTCATATTCGATGACCGGCTTGACGGCGAATTGAACCACCTTTGCGCCAAACTGGCTGGCGGCATTGAGAAAATTCACTGACTGGTCAAGAGTGCCTGAAAGGCTGAGTTCGCCCAATTGCTGTTCGCCGCCATCAGCAGGAAGCGCCTCGTCAAATGCGTCCCGCCCGTTCTTTGCCGGTAATTGATTCATCCCACACACTCCTCACCAACTTGTTTCGCGTCCCCGAGTTCTTTGGAATTTCGCAATAGTTACAATTATTTACACCCGTCCCAGTGAACGGAAACGAATCGGACACATATATGTGGCGGATGTGTGGCGTGGTTAATCCGACCCTATGACAGGGATATGACTGGGACCAGAGGCCGCCGCCTTCGTTAGCGGTTGGTGAAGGCGGTCCGGAGCGGGTTGCAACAGCCCTTATAGAGCCTTTCCACACCGCCTTGGCGAATGACGACATAGGCGGAGCCCCAGCTCACCGTTGCGTTGTCTGCCCCGTGGCAAATTTCATCGCTGTAAACAAAGGACATCGCAGTTTCGGGAGCGGAGCCGGTGACAAGCGCGGAGCCCGGAGACATGCCGGATTGCACCGATTGGACCGCAAACTCGTGCTTTCCCGGAAACAGCGACATGCGGACAGAATGCTCGTCCCATCGCAGGCCCCACGGCGGCGAGGAAGCGCCGCAATATCCCGCTGCGGGAAGCTCGGTCTTTGCAAGAGTCATGGGCAAGGCCCGCCAGAGATGGCTGGCTTGAACCCAGCCTTCGACCTGGTTTTGCCGGATCCGCTGCCACGCCAGAAAACTGCCTTGCTCACGTGTGCCATCGGAAAAGACGATGTCGTCATTGTCAAGCGTGCCCATGAGCATCGAACTGTGGGATGGCTTTGCCCTGAGCTGCACAGCTTCGCCCGTGCCAAAATCCACAACACGGTAATAGCCTGCGGGAATGGTGCAATCGAATGCGTGGCTGGGCGCTGGCCACAGCACAGCGTTCATAAAGGCGAAGCAAAGGGAAAACCGGGTCAAAGACACATGCATGTGACACTCCCCTGTCAGGGATTATCCTACAGCAAAACGTGGTTGCTTTCAACCAAGGGCCCGCACAATTAGCCCGGCGATGGCCTTTCAGCAGCAGGGAGGATTGCAACGGCCGCTTGGGCAGTCCTATACTTTGTTGATGACGTGCCAGACGCCACCCTTCCCGTCACCGTTTGCGTCGCCTTCGGCCAGGTCCTCCTTGTAGAAATAGACCGGCCTGCCGTTATAGGTCCATTGCGTGGCCCCATCGGTGCGCTCCACAAGTTTCCACTTGGCCGGCAGGTTTTCGTCGGCTGTGCCGATATAGGGGGGCCAATTCTCCGCACACTTGTCGTAGCAGGCGGAACGGCCGCCCTTGTCCTTGTCAAAAACATAAAGCGTCATGCCGTTCTGGGCGGTGACCACCGCGGCCTCCGTGGCCTGGGCGCCATAGGTCGAAGCGCTCGATTGGGTTTTTTTAGCACAGCTCGCGAGGGTCAGCGTTGCCGCAGCAGCGAAAAGGACAAACAATGCTTTGGGGATACTCATAGGCGACTCCTATACTTACTTTCGCCGCCTTTCCTCCAATCCCACAGCAATGTGGCGCTCGTCTGTCAATATTTGGGTACTCTTCGGCCAGCGCGACGATCCCTGAACGATAGGATGCTGCGGAAGCTAGCGCCCGCTGCCAGAGTCCGTGAGGGGAATATGGTCGCCAAGAATTATTTTCCTAGACCCCTTGACATGTTCCTATTATAGGATTATAAGCACTGTTGATGGTTCCGGAAAGGAGGGGACAGTGTCGACAGCGTCTCGAAATTGCCGGTTCCATGGGCAGCGCCTGCGGGAGAGGGGAAAGATAGCGCCCCGCTCCATCGGGAGCCGAA
Organism: uncultured Hyphomicrobiales bacterium; assembly: GCA_902826365.1. Taxonomy (GTDB): domain Bacteria; phylum Pseudomonadota; class Alphaproteobacteria; order Rhizobiales; family Aestuariivirgaceae; genus Aestuariivirga. The sequence continues at coordinate 26,861 of CADEEO010000029.1, forward strand.
GGGAAGACCCGGGGACACTATGGTCCCCGCGCCTTGAATGGCTAAACAACCTCAGCGGCAAACATCAGACACCGTACGATCTGGGGCTCTGCAAGAATGACCCCGAGGCAAAAACCGCTGCGTCTCAAGGCCGGGCTTTAAGCCAGACCATTCTTCTTAATCCTAACCAACGCATATGCAGGCTTGAAGCCGGGGCGGGGACATCCCCTCCACCTTCTCTCCTCAA
>CADEEO010000030.1 GCA_902826365.1 uncultured Hyphomicrobiales bacterium
CTGGCTGCAAATGGATGCGTTTCAAACAGTTTGCGCAGGCGGGAGGTTTTTGACAACGCTTCGGCATCAATCAAAATCAGATTTCCTCCAGCCTCACTGGCCAGAATGGGGTCAAGTGACTTTGCCAAGTTATCCCCGACGGCAGAAACCCAAATGACACGGTTTCCGCCAAACATGGAAATGGATGAAAATTCCTCAAAAAGTCGCCCGGGTGAACCGGTGACCTGAGCCTCGGTCAAACGGGACACATTCAGGGTCTCATCGCCTGATTCGATGACTTTCTTTGTGACGCGCTGGCAGAGTTCATAGACGGCGCTGCGGTCTGCCCCATGAACGAGAATAGCGCGTGGCGCTTTCTTTGGGTTTGAAAGATGGCTGACCAGCTCCGTTGCCTTTACGACCGCCATCTCATCTACCCACCTTGAATACAGAGTCCGTCAGGTTCCGTAACTCGCCATATAAGCCGCAAGGCGCGTGTGAATGTCCGAGGCAACTTCCTTGGCGGCCCGGCTCGTGGCATTCGCTTCGGCCTGCAGGTCGGCCACGGGCTCGCGAATGATGTCATAGGATACGGCAGAAAAAGTCTTTCCGGAGCTCACTTCCGCACCGGAAGCCGTCTCCATCAATTGATAGGTCACAGTCAGGCGCAGTCTCATGCGCTTGATGCCGGGGATCGACCGGTCAACCAATGTCGACTGGGTCACTTCCGGATTCAAAACAAGTTTGTAGAGATTATCACCAGCAGTGCCGGCGGGCCGTATGGAAGACAGGAGGCTGTTTCTCACCAGTTGCCCGGCCCTGGTATCAGTCTCCTGGATGGCAATCGAAGACAGCGAAGCGACAACACCACGGCCATCGCTGCCCGACGAGTAAAGCGGCTTGAAGCCACAGCCAGTGAGGCTGAGCAAAACGATCAGGCAATAGATGACTTTTTCCACCCGCAAACTCTTATCCGCTTACGACGATATTCACAATACGGTCTGGAACGACAATAAACTTCACCACGGGCTTGCCGTCCAGGGCGCGTTTCACCCCCTCAAGCTTCATGACGGCGGCCTCGACCTGATCCTTGGCCGTGCCTTTTTGCAGCTTTATTTCATCGCGGCGCTTGCCATTGACCTGTACCGCAATCGTGACTTCATCATCCACAATGAGGGCGGAAATGGGGGTAGGCCATGGGGTTTCGACAACAGGCTGCTTGTGGCCCAACAGCGTCCAGCATTCCTCGGCCAAATGCGGCATCATGGGCGCAAACATCAGAACCAGAAAATTACCGGCTTCCCGGATCGCAAAGGCCAAATCAGGCGAGGGACTGACTATTGCCAAAGCCGTGCTCAGGGCATTCGAAAGCTCATAAATCCGCGCAATTGCTCGGTTGAAGCGGAGCGACGACAGATCATCAGTAACGGCGGCCAGCGTCCGATGGGCAATGCGACGCAGTTCCAAGGCCGCCGGACCAAATTCTCCGGTAACCGACGCTGATTCGCGGGAACTTGCATCCCCGACAATGCGCCAGAGCCTTTGGGTGAATTTCCAGGCTCCTTCGGCGCCGGCCTCGGTCCATTCAATATCGCGCTCGGGCGGTGAATCAGACAGCATGAACCAGCGGGCCGTATCGGCCCCATAGCTTTCAATGATCGATTCGGGGTCCACCACATTGCGCTTGGATTTCGACATCTTCTCGATGCCGCCGATGGTGAGCTCTTCGCCCGTCTTGGCATGAAACCATTTGCCATCACGCAAGGTGGCATCGACGGGAAACACCCACTCGCCGCTTCCGGTCTGGAAGGTCTCGTGAACGACCATGCCTTGGGTGAACAGGCTGGCAAAGGGTTCATCCCAATTGAGGTGATGGGTCTTGCCCATGGCGCGGGCAAAAAAGCGCGAATAGAGAAGATGCAAAATGGCATGTTCGACGCCGCCGATATACTGGTCCACCGGCATCCAATAGCGCGCCGCATCCGCTTCCACCGGTACGTCGGCGTTGGGGGAACAAAAACGCGCGTAGTACCAGGAGGAATCGATGAAGGTATCAAAAGTGTCGGTTTCACGCGTGGCACTACCGCCGCACTTGGGGCACTTGACGTGCTTCCAGGTGGGATGATGAACCAGAGGATTTCCCGGCTTATCGAAAGTCACGTCTTCCGGCAGCGTCACGGGCAGATCGGCCTTGGGCACGGGAACAATTTTGCAGACAGGGCAATGTATGACTGGAACCGGGCAGCCCCAATACCTCTGTCTCGAAACGCCCCAATCGCGGAGACGGAAATTCACTTTCCTTTTGCCTGTCCCTGAAGCTTCAAAACGCCGCGCGACTTCTTCCTTGGCTGCGGCAACCGACAGGCCATCGAGGAACCCGGAATTGATGAGTTGGCTTTCGGCTCCATCCTTCTCCAGATAGGCTTCCGTACCGATGGTAACCGTTGCTGGATCAATTCCCTTTGGTGCGACCACCGGTATGACCGGCAAGCCATACTTCCGGGCAAAGTCCAAGTCGCGCTGATCGTGGGCGGGGCAGCCGAAAATTGCTCCTTCGCCATAGCCCATGAGCACGAAGTTCGCGGCGTAGACAGGCAGCTTCAGCTTGGGCAGAAAGGGATGGCGCGCATAGATGCCCAGCGCATAGCCCTTCTTCTCGGCGCGCTCGATGGTTTCCTCGCTGGTGCCGAGAGCGGAAACCTCGCGGCGAAATTCGGCGAGGCCAGGATCCTTGGCAGAATATTTTTTTGCAAGATCGTGGTCGGCCGAAATCGCGCAAAAGCTGGCGCCAAAAATCGTGTCGTGGCGGGTTGTATAGACCGTCAATTTATCGGGCAGCTCATTGCCCTTTTCATCTTCCAGCACAAATGAAAAGCGCATGCCTTCCGAGCGGCCGATCCAGTTGCGCTGCATGAGGCGGACTTTCTCGGGCCATTTTTCAAGATGATCTAAAGCGTCCAAAAGCTCTTCGGAAAAATCGGTGATCTTCAAAAACCACTGGGCGAGTTCGCGCTTCTCAACCATCGCTCCGGAGCGCCAGCCGCGCCCGTCGATCACCTGTTCGTTGGCCAGCACCGTTTGATCGACAGGATCCCAGTTGACGAGGGAGACCTTGCGCTCCACCAAACCGGCCTGCATGAAGTCAATGAACATGGCCTGTTCGTGACGATAATAGGAGGGATCGCAGGTGGCGATCTCGCGGCTCCAATCCAGCGACAGACCCATGGACTTAAGCTGGCCGCGCATGGCGGCAATGTTTTCATAGGTCCAGGATTTGGGATGCACGCCGCGCTCGATGGCGGCGTTTTCGGCGGGCATGCCGAAGGCGTCCCAGCCCATGGGATGAAGCACATTGAAGCCGCAGGCTCGCTTGAAGCGCGCGATGACGTCGCCCATGGTGTAATTGCGCACATGGCCCATGTGGATGCGCCCGGAGGGGTAAGGAAACATTTCCAGAACATAATATTTGGGCCTGGACGTATCCTCCTTCGCTTCGAAGCAGCGTTTCTCGGACCAAAATTTTTGCCAGCGGGGTTCTGCCTCGCGGGAATTATATCTTTCAGATGTCACGGTGCTGGTCCTAAACAAACTTCAATCATGGGGCAAGGGACTACCAGTCCTTGAAATGGCCCGCAAGCTTGGCCATAAGCACAGCATGAATTTACCGCATCACGGGACCCTTCAGGACGTCCGCGCACGGATTGAAACCGCCGCCCGAGCTGCTGGGCGTGAGGCCAGCGAGATCACGCTGATCGCGGTGAGCAAGACTTTCGGGGCGGAAGATATCCTGCCGGTCCTGCAGGCCGGGCAAACGGGTTTTGGGGAAAACCGGGTGCAGGAAGCGGCGGGCAAGTGGCCTGCCCTGAGGTCATCCGCAACCCGGCTGGAGCTGCATTTAATCGGGTCCCTGCAAAGCAACAAGGCGGCGGATGCTGTCCGCCTGTTTGATGCCATTCATACGATAGACCGTCCACGCATTGCCCAGGCGGTTGCGGCAGAAATGGCAAAGCAGGCGCGGCAGGCGCAGCTTTTCATTCAGGTCAATACCGGTGATGAAAAGCAGAAGGCCGGAGTCAGCGTCGGCAGCGCCGATAATTTTATCGCGGAGTGCCGAAACAAGCATAGGCTGCAAATTTCGGGCCTCATGTGCATTCCGCCGGTCAATGAAATGCCAGACAGGCATTTTGAACTTCTGGCCCAAATCGCCCGGCGCAATGACCTTGCGAACCTGAGCATGGGGATGAGCGGAGACTTCGAAACGGCAATCAAATTTGGTGCAACCCATGTGAGGGTTGGCTCGGCTATTTTCGGAACACGTGAGGGGCAGCCCCGCTAGGCGGCCAGATCACCAGGCGGGTTCTGGTGGAACAGCAGCGCAGCACTTTTTGCATGTCTTTCAAAGTCACCGCGATGCAGCCTGCAGTTGGAGTAAAATTTTTCCGCGCCAGATGAAAGAAAATGGCGCTGCCACGGCCCTGGATGCGGGGCCGCTGATTGTGGCTGGTCTCCACCACAATATCGTAGAGATGATCAGAACGCTTCAAATCCTCGTGGGCAGTGGCATAGGGCAAGCCCACCCGGCGGTTATAGTTCCGGTCGCCTGGCGTTTCGCACCAGCCCCAACCACCCTTGATTGGTGAAACCGGCAAATTCGACTGGGGCCGGACGAGGCGGTCATTGCGGTAGCAAATCTGGCGCAGGGACCAGCAGCCAACGGGGCTTGCGCCATCGCCTTCCTTTTTTAGGAAATTTCTGCCGGACCGCCCCAGCGCGCAGGGCACTGTAAATGAGCCACAGGTCAACACGCCACGGGTGGCGCGCGCGCTGATCGCGCGAATGTGAAGATATGTGACGGTTTTCCTCACGGTCAGTTGTTTTGCCCCCGGGCTATCAAATGGCCATTGATCATTCTAGAATTGTCCCATGTCTTGAATTTGATGAAAGAACGGCAATGACCAATACAAAAAAAATCCTCATCGTCGACGACGACGATACCCTGCGCGAGACGTTGAAGGACCAGTTTTCCCTGCATGATGAATACACGGTTACGGATGTTGCCAATGCAACGGCCGGTGTCAAGGCCGTCAAGGCCGATCATGCGGACATGGTGATCCTCGATGTGAACTTGCCGGACATGGACGGCAGGGAAGCCTGCAAGCTGATGCGGCGCAACGGCTACAAGGGTCCGGTCATCATGCTGACTGGCCAGAGTTCCGATTCAGATACAATCCTCGGCCTCGATTCAGGCGCGAATGACTACATCACCAAGCCATTCCGCTTTGGCGTGCTGCTTGCCCGCATCAGGGCGCATTTGCGGCAGCATGAACATAGCGAAGACGCGACGTTCAAGGTTGGCCCCTACACGTTCAAGCCCGCCTCCAAAATCCTCGTCAGGGATGACAACAAGAAGGTGCGCCTCACCGAAAAGGAAACAGCAATCATCAAGTTCCTTTACCGCTCAGGCGAACACATCGTTGGCCGCGACGTTCTGCTGCACGATGTCTGGGGCTACAATGCGGGGGTCACCACCCATACGCTGGAAACCCACATCTACCGCCTGCGGCAAAAAATCGAGCGCGATCCGAGCCAGGCGGAAATACTGGTCACCGAGGGCGGCGGCTACAAGCTCGTCCCTTGATCTTGCAGCCTATCCATCGTTGTATGGGAATGGCAATGGGAAACTAGGGGAAACAGGGCTTGTGAGATGAGTGTCAGGGCAGATGCCGAGACCTTGCGGCAAATTCCGATTTTTGCGGAATGCGAACCCGTGCATTTGCAGCTCCTGGCCTTTGCCGCAGAGCGCCAGCACTTTGTTTCAGGTGAGGCAATTGTCTCCGAGGGGCAAAAGGCTAAATCAGCTTTTCTCCTGCTGAGCGGCAACGCCGACATCCAGCAGACCACAGGTTCACAAAGGCTGTCGGTTGCCACGGCGGAACCCGGAGCCTTTCTTGGGGAAGTCGCGATGATCGGAAAAACAACCTATGCCATCACCGCTCTGGCTTTGGGATCGGTTTCCACAGCAAGAATAGATCACGAGCTTTTCCTGCGCGTTGCAAATGAGTATCCGGAATTCGGCCAAAGCGTTTTCAAGGCGCTGGCGCGGCGGCTTGAAAATTCAATGCAGGACTTCGAAAGCGTGCGCGGGAAATTCAGCCGCGCCAAGCCTTTCCTCGCCCTATAGAGCGAAGGTCGCCATTACCGGCACATGGTCGGAGGTTTGGGTCCAGCCTCTTGTCTCACGCAGGATCGTGATGTCCTTGCAGGCCGTCGAAAGCCCCGGCGTTGACCAGATGTGGTCAAGCCTGCGGCCGCGGTTGGCCAGCGCCCAATCCTTGGCCCGGTAGCTCCACCACGTATAAAGTTTTTCGCAGGCCGGCGTGTGCTGGCGCATCAGGTCAACCCACTTGCCGGCCTTCATCACCCGCAGGAGGCCCTCTGTTTCAACCGGTGTGTGGCTGACGACCTTGAGCAAATCCTTATGGGACCAAACGTCATGTTCGAGGGGAGCAACATTGAGATCACCCACGACAATGCCCTCCTGGCCCTTGGGCAGCGAACCCTTCGCAAACCAGCTTTCCAGCTCATCGATGAACTGCAGCTTATGGGCGAATTTTTCATTGATCTTGGGATCAGGCTCGTCACCCCCGGAAGGCACATAGAGATTATGGATGGTGATGGGCCTAGGGCCCGTCAGGCTTATGGAAACATGGCGGCAATCCTCCTTGCCGCAAAAAGCCCTGCTGTTCTGGGCTGTAAAAGGCAGGCGCGAAACAATGGCAACGCCGTGATAGCCCTTCTGGCCAAACTCAGCGATGTGGGTGTAGCCCAGATCATGAAGAGGTCCTGAGGGAAACTGCCCTTGCGGGCATTTCGTCTCCTGAAGGCAAAGCACATCGGGCTTGAGCTGGTTCAGAACCTGTTGAACGAGACCAATGCGCAGGCGAACCGAATTGATATTCCAAGTGGCAATCTTGAGTGTCATGGCTCAAGAATGAGCATAGGTCAGGGTCAAAACGCAAGTAGTACTATTTGCTTCTTTCCTGGCGATCAATCTTCACGACAAAGAGCTTGGGATCGATTTTCATGCCCGATTCGAGATTGGCAAGCGACACGGTGGTGCGGCGGCCCTTGCCGTCGACAATGATCCATTGCTGCAATTGATTTTGCGTTTCGTCGAAAATCAGGACGAGCTGGCCGCCAATCGTGCCCTTGCGGTCTTCGAGAACAACCGAGGTAATGCCATCGGCCTGCTCAAAACCCAGAATGTTGGCTTCCTGCAGCAGATCAATTTTTGGCGCAACGACCAAGCGGAGCGGCGTTGCGGCAAGGGGGAACTGGTCGCCCTTTTCCTTGGCGCGGTTCTTGAGAGTTACCCATTTCCCGTCAGAGACAAGAAGAAAAGGGTTGGGCGGGGAATATTCAAAACGCAGCTTGCCAGGCTTGCTGATGAACATCACGCCCTTCGAAACATTCCCCTTGGGGCTAATTTGGGTGAATTCGCCCTGAAGAGTCTTGAAACTATTCATGTAGGCAGAAATCTTGTTGATTGATTCAGCCTGTTCCGGGCTGAGTGAAATTGGTTTGGCTGCCGCGGCTATGGCGCTTGTGCCAACTACTGAGGCCAAAATGACCGAGAGGGCCAGTGCTGCAATTTTCAGGGACCGCATCATTTTATGTTCCAAACCTTAGATTTCCTGTGCTTCTATCTATACATCATTTGAGTTGAAAAGCCGACCATTTTGGGGCAACTGCCTACACCCGGGCGCTGTCGCCGGGAACCAGGATTTCCCGCTTTCCCGTGCCGTTTGCCGACGAAATAAGCCCTTCCTTTTCCATGCGTTCAATCAGGCTTGCGGCCTTGTTATAGCCCACTTGCAGTCGCCGTTGCACATAGCTGGTCGAAACCTTCTTGTCGCGCAGCACAACGGCCACCGCCTGGTCATAGAGGTCATCGCCCGAGCCACCGCCCTCGGCGCCAGCCATGGCGCCGGGATCGCCATAGGCTTCATCCTCGACTTCCTCGGTTACCGCATCGACATATTCGGGCGCCCCTTGCGCCTTCAGGAAGTTCACGATTTTTTCAACCTCGTCATCGGCCACGAAGGGGCCGTGCAGGCGGGAAATGCGGCCGCCGCCGGCCATGTAAAGCATGTCGCCCTGGCCCAGGAGCTGTTCAGCCCCCTGCTCCCCCAAAATGGTGCGACTGTCGATTTTCGAAGTGACCTGGAAGGAAATGCGGGTCGGGAAATTGGCCTTGATGGTGCCGGTGATGACATCAACCGAAGGCCGCTGAGTGGCCATGACCACATGGATGCCGGCGGCGCGGGCCATCTGGGCTAGGCGCTGCACGGTGCCTTCAATGTCCTTGCCGGCCACCATCATGAGGTCCGCCATTTCGTCGATGATGACGACGATATAAGGCATGGACGTCATGTCCATCTGCTCCTGCTCGAAAATGGGTTCGCCCGATTCGGCGTTGAAGCCGGTCTGCACGGTGCGCGACATCTGCTCGCCCTTGGCCAGGGTCTGCTTGAGCCTGGCGTTGTAACCATCGATATTGCGCACCCCAAGCTTCGACATCTTGCGGTAGCGGTCTTCCATTTCGCGCACTGCCCATTTCAGGGCGACAACGGCTTTCCGGGGATCGGTCACGACGGGCGAGAGGAGGTGCGGAATGCCTTCGTAAACCGACAATTCCAGCATCTTGGGATCGATCATGATCAATTTGCAGCGTTCGGGCGACAGCCGGTAGAGCAGGGAGAGGATCATGGTGTTGATGCCAACGGATTTGCCGGAGCCCGTGGTACCGGCAATCAGCAAATGGGGCATGCGGGCGAGATCGGCGAAGATGGGTTCGCCGCCAATGTTCTTGCCAAGGGCGAAGGCCAGGTTCTGGCCGGTTTTCTCAAAGGCCTCGGAGGCCAGCATTTCACGGAGGTAAACCGTCTCGCGCTTGCTGTTGGGGAGCTCGATGCCGATGACGTTGCGGCCCTGCACGACGGCCACACGGGCAGAGACGGCGCTCATCGAGCGGGCGATATCATCGGCAAGGCTGATCACGCGTGAGGATTTGATTCCGGGGGCGGGCTCCAATTCGTACAGCGTTACAACCGGGCCCGGCTTCACATTGATGATCTGGCCGCGCACGCCGAAATCCTCAAGCACGCCTTCCAGCATGCGGGCGTTCTGCTCAAGCACCTCGTCGGAAAGATCAATTGACTGCTTGGTGCTGCGTTTTGGTTCAGCAAGCAGGGTCAGCGGCGGAAATTCAAATTCGCTGGATTTGGTAAAACGCAAATTGAGCTGGGAATCCTTTTTGATTTTTTTCCCGAGCTTGATTTCCTTGGTTTCACGCGTCACCCGCACGGACGGCGTTTCGGCAGTATCATCCGACTCGTCCGGCTCATCCTCGGCGCCTTCATCTTCCTCCATTTCCTCTTCCAATTCCGGCATGGCGAGACGGGGTTCCTGGATATTGCTGCTCCGGCCCAATGAAGGTTCGATGCGCAGTTTTTTAGCGGGCGCCAATCGTGAAATAATATCGCGGGAAGAATTTTCCGACGCCGCACGGAGAGCCCGGGCTAATTTTTCCTGCGCTCTGTAAGCCCGCCAGTGCATGAAACTGGCCTGCAGGAAGCGAAGAAGTCGAATCAGGAGAATACCGGCGGCACGGGCGAGGTTTCCGAGGGTGCCCGTGGTTTCGGATTTGGTCAGCCCGGTGGCGCGCAGCGCTGCCCATATGGCTGTGCCCGCACATAAGGCTCCGGTGAAGACCTCGGCGAAAGCGCCTTTGAGGGCCAAGGCAAGGATTGAAAGCATGCCGCCGCTGATGATGTCGCCGGAGTTGCCGCCAAGCCCGGCGGCGAGTGACCAGCTTGAGGGGGCAGGCAAAGTTGCGAAGGCACCGCAGGCAAGAAATGTGGCGGCAAGCCAGGCCAGCATCACCATGAACGGCCGCTCAGGCCTTTCATGGCTCAACAGGTTCACAACCCAGGCCATGGGAATGCCGATCAACGGCAGAACACCGAGGCCCAAAAGCTGCATGAGCTCATCGGCAATGACAGCACCGGGATAGCCCAGGTAATTTCTGGCGATCTGGTCGGTTGCGTGGTTGAACGATGGATCGTCCACCGACCAGGTGGCCAAGGCCACGCCCACCGCCGCGAGAGAGGCGAGGAGCGCCACGCCGGAAATTTCAAAGAGGCGATGGCGTATGAAACGGCGCAGCGCGGCTGGAATTGCGCCTTCATCGGTATCATAGGAACGGTTGTAAGCCATGGACTACTCCGCCAGCCCGGAGATCATCCCACAGGCCCATAACAAATGGTTAATGGCAGTCTGAAGGGTCATGGTTAAAGCAGGGTTAAACCCCGCATGAAAAAGCGCCCCGGGAGGGGCGCTTTTCCGCCGTGTTTTGTGTGGCCTGACCTAGGAGTAGGCACGCTCGCCATGGGAGCCGATATCGAGGCCCTCACGCTCTTCCTGCTCGGGAACGCGCAGGCCGGTGGTGACCTTGCAGATCATGAGCGCCACGTAGCTGACGACAGCGGAGAGGACAACCGCTGTCAGCACACTCCAAACCTGCGCCGTCATTTGACCCGAGAAGGAATACTCCAGCGCCTTCACGGAGGTGTCAGTGGCGAGATAATCAGTCACACCCACGCCGCCAATTCCCGGATTGACAAAGTAACCCGTGAGAAGGGCGCCAAGAATGCCGCCAACGCCGTGGACGCCAAAAACGTCCAGGGAATCGTCGTAGCCAAGCCTGGCCTTGAGCCAGACCACGGCCCAGAGGCAAACGACGCCAGCAAGGATACCAATTATCAAAGCGGCTGTTGGGCTTACCCAGCCGCAGGCAGGTGTAATGGCTACAAGGCCCGCAACCGCCCCGGTAAAGGCTCCGAGAAGGCTGGGATGGCCGCGGGTCACCCATTCGCCGGCGGTCCACGCCAAGGCCGCTGCAGAAGCTGCCAGGATGGTGTTAAATATCACCTGGGCAGTGAGGCCGTTGGCCTCCATGTTGGAGCCGGCGTTGAAGCCGAACCAGCCAATCCAGAGGAGGCATGCGCCGATCATCGCGAACGGCAGGTTGTGGGGCGCCAGGACCTCCTTGCCAAGGCCCAGGCGCTTGCCGAGAACGATGGCGCAAACCAGGCCCGCGACACCGGCATTGATGTGCACAACGGAACCGCCGGCGAAGTCGATGGCACCCTTGTTGAAGAGCCAGCCGTTGGAGGCATTGACCGCCGTGGCATAATCGCCGAGGACCACGGCCTTGGCCGCGTCATCGGTTGCAGCCGCCAGCTTGGCGAGGAAGTCCGTTGCTGCCGTGTCGCCCACGGCTGCCTTGACGGCGTCGAGGTTGTCAGCGCTCAGGGTGTAGGCGTCGGGGCCTGCCCACCACCAGACCATGTGGGCCATGGGCAGATAGGCAAAGGTGAACCAAATCGCCAGGAACAGCAGAATGGCCGAGAACTTCATGCGTTCGGCAAAGGCGCCGACGATGAGGGCCGGGGTGATGGCCGCGAAAGTCAACTGGAACACGATATAGCTGAATTCCGGGATGTAGGTTTCCTTGGAGAAGGTTGCTGCAAGCGTATTGTAGTCCACGCCCGCCAGCATGAACTTGGAAAAGCCGCCGATAAAGGCATTGCCGTTGGTGAAGGCCAGCGAGTATCCGTAAATGAACCAAAGAACCGAGATCATGCAGAAACAAAAGAAAACCTGCATGAGCACAGACAGCATGTTCTTGGAGCGCACCAGGCCGCCGTAGAAAAGTGCGAGGCCCGGAATTGTCATGAGGATCACGAGGATGGCGGCGATCAGCATCCAGGTGGTATCGCCCTTGTTGACGGTTGCCGCGGCAAGGGCCGGGGTTGCGGCCAGAAAAGTTGTGAACGCAAGACTGGCCGGCAAGCCGACAAGGAGTTGGCGCAATTTTGGTCGAAGTGTCATTTCACTGTCCTTTGTTGATCGTGTTAGAGGGCCGCAGAGCCGGTTTCGCCGGTGCGGACGCGAACGGCGGACTCAAGAGGCAAGACGAAAATTTTGCCGTCACCGATTTGGCCGGTCTGGCCCGCCGCCTGGATCGTTTCGACAACCCGGTCAGCCATGGCCTTTTCGACGGCAATTTCGATTTTGACTTTGGGGATGAAGCTCACGGCATATTCGGCGCCGCGGTAGAACTCCGTATGGCCCTTCTGGCGGCCGTGCCCCTTGACTTCGGTAACAGTGATGCCCTGCACCCCGATGGCGCCCAGCGCTTCGCGGACCTCGTCGAGTTTGAACGGCTTTATGATCGCTATGATATATTTCATGGATACTTTCCCTCCGATAACCGGAAGATGATTCTCAAGAAACGTGCCAATCAGAAACTAATTTTAATCCTTTGTTATTGCTTGATTTTCTATTTCAGACGGGAAAGGGAACGAAGATTTTTGCTAGTTACTTAAGCAAATTTTTGAGTCTGCTTAAATTTTCATCACAAATAATGATTGTCTTGACTGGCTGGGGTTATGGGCGTTTTTGATGGCGCATGAGCAAGACCTTTGATGTCGTTGTCGTCGGCGCGGCGCTGAATGGATTGGCCGCAGGCCTCGCCCTTGGCGGGCAGCGGACCCGGCGTCCGCTGTCCGTGGCCATCATTGATCGCAGGGACCCGCGGCAAACGCTTTCCGGTGATACTGACGCGCGCGCCTCGGCGATTACCGCCGGTTCCAGACGCATGTTCGAGGCCCTGGGGGTGTGGGAGCATGTAGCCCCGCACATGCAGGCGATGAGCGAAATCATTGTGACCGATGGCCGTGGTCCCGAAGCCAGGCCGGTGCTGCTGCAATTCGGCGAAACGGGCGCTGGACAGACCCCGTCGGCTGAGATGGTGGAGAACCACCACTTGTTGCGAGGCCTTCTTGATGCGGTTGAGACATCACCCAACATCACGCTGGCGGCAGGCCAAGGGCTGGCCACGCAAAGTTTTGCGCCGGGGCTTGCCAAGCTCACGCTGGCGGATGGCGAGCAACTCTCGTGCAGTCTCGTCATTGCCGCAGACGGCGGAAAATCTCCGCTTCGCCAAGCGGCGGGGATCGAGCTTGTCGGCTGGTCCTATGAGCAGATGGGAATTGTCGCCTCATTTGATCATGAGCTTCCGCATGGCGGCAGGACGGAGGAACATTTTACGCCTGCCGGCCCCTTTGCTGTTTTGCCCTTGCCGGGAGACCGCTCATCCATTGTCTGGACCAAGGATACTGCCGAGGCAAAAAGGCTCCTGGGTTTATCGCCGCGGGATTTTGAAACCGAATTGCAAAACGAGGTTGGCTCGCATCTCGGAAAAATCGCCTTGCTTGGCAAACCGCAGGGATATCCGCTGTCGATGTATTTTGCGAAAGAGTTTCACGCAACGCGCCTGGCTTTGGTGGGCGACGCAGCCCATGTCATTCATCCCCTGGCGGGGCTCGGGCTCAATCTTGGCCTTCGTGATGCAGCGGCGCTGGCGGAATGCGTGGCTGATGCCCATGCGCTAGGACAGGATATTGGCGGCCTGGCCGTGCTCGAAAGATATTCCACCTGGCGGCGCTTTGACACGGTGGCAACGGCTGCTGGCATGGACGGGCTCAACCGGCTTTTTTCAAACGACAATTCTTTCCTGCGAATCCTGCGTGGTCTCGGTTTGCGCGCGACCAATCAAATGCCGGGGGTGAAGCAGATGTTTGCGCGGGAAGCGGCGGGCCAGACGGGCTCACTGCCCAGATTGCTCCGCGGCGAGGCGGTTTAGCCCCGGCCCTGCCCGGCCTTGGCGAGTTTTTCCAGATAGGCGGGCCAGATCGTGTCGCGTTCGCGGCCGAGCTTGGCCAAATAGTTCCAGGTGAACAGGCCCGTCGAATGGCCATCGCTGAAAATAATCCGCACCGCATAGGCGCCGATAGGTTCAAGCTTGGTCATGGAGACGGTCCGCTTGCCGAAAACGAGCTGTTCCTGTCCGGGACCGTGGCCCTTCACTTCAGCGCTGGGACTTTCGACGCGGAGGTATTCCGCCTCGAGATCAAATAATTCTCCCGTATCAAAGCGAATGCTGAGAATGCGGCCCTGCTGTTTTGACAGGAGTTCAAGGGGCCAGGGATCAGCCATCCTTGAGTTCGCGGGCTTCATCGGGAAGCATGATGGGAATGCCGTCGCGGATGGGATAGGCAAGGCCCGCAGCCTTTGAGATGAGCTCTTGCTTTTCCGCATCGTATTCGAGGCGGGTTTTGGTGACCGGGCAAACCAGTATCTCAAGCAACTTCGGATCTACCTTGCGCGCTTCGGCCATGACTGTTCCTACTGCAACTTGTGGCGCTTGCCGGAGAAGGATTTTGACAGCGCCATTTCGGTGAGCGCTACCAGCACATCGGCGCGGGTTTTCAAATCCGGGGCTTCGAGAAGCGCCTGCTTTTCGCTTGCGGGGTAGGGCGCCAGAAGCGACAGCGTATTGACCAGAACCTCGGTTGAGGCCGCATTGATTTCGCTCCAATCGGCGCTCATGTTGTTGGCCGTCAGGTAATCCTTGAAGGCGGTGAGAAGGGCCGGCCGGTTGACATCAGCGGCACCCAAATCCATCACGAGGTCAATCGCGAAGGGTTTGAAGTTGGCCACGACCTGGCGATAGGCCGTGTCGACGGTCAGTTCACTTTTGATGGAAAAACGGCTCACGCCGGTGAGCGTCACCAGCATCCGGCCATCGGGGGTTTCGGCATAGGAGGTGATTCTGCCCGCACAGCCCACCTTCATCAGCTCCGGCCGCTCCGCCGTATCGCTATCATCCTTGGGCTGAATGATGCCGATCATGCGTTCGCCCGACAAAGCGTCCGAAACCATTTCGAGATAGCGCGGTTCAAAAATGTTGAGCGGCAGATCGGCGCGCGGCAACAGCAAGGCGCCGGGCAGCGGAAACACCGGAAGCTTCTGGGGCAGGTCGGCGGGCCGGTTATAGTCTTTCAAGAATTTCATTCGTCCTCACGAAAAGAGAGTTGCAGACAGTTTGCGGCGGCCCTGCAGGGTGGCTTCATCTTTTGGCCCCCATGCATCGAAGAACTGAATGAGCTGCTTGCGGGCCGCGTCTTCATTCCAGTCGCGTTTCTTGCGGATGACATAGAGCAACTGGTCGGTGGCCTCGGGCCTCTGGCCAGCGCCGTTCAAGGCGGCGGCAAGCTCGAGGCGCTTTGCAAAATCATCGGGAGTGGCCGCGACAGCTTTTTGCAATTGATCGAGGAGGCTGGTGTCAACCGGGTGAAGCGCCAGATCGAGCGCTGCGGCAGCACTGACAACATCGGGATTTGCGGCCTTGTCAGGGGGAACCTGGGCGAGGGTTGCCGCTGCGCCTTCGAGGTCACCAAGTTCGATCTGGCATTTTGCAAAATTGGCGAGGGCGGCAACATGTGTGGGGTCGATGCCGAGAATTTGCCCCAGAATATTCTGGGCTTCGTCAAAGGCTTTGCGCTGCATGGCCTCTTCGGCCACTTTTATGGCGGCGGCGATCTCTTCGGCCAGCGAGCCTTTGCTTGAAAGCTTGTCGATGAACTGCCTGATCTGACTTTCGGGCAGTGCTCCCATGAAGCCGTCGATGGGCTGGCCATTCACAAAGGCAAATACGGCGGGAATGGATTGCACGCGCATCTGGGCGGCGATCTGCTGGTTTTCGTCCACATTGATTTTGACGAGGCGCACTTTTCCGTTCGCCTGCTTCACGACTTTCTCGAGAAGCGGCGTCAACTGCTTGCAGGGGCCGCACCAGGGAGCCCAGAAATCAACGAGGACCGGAACCTTCTTTGACACCTCGATGACATCGGCCATGAAGCCCTTGGTATCGGTGTCCTTGATGAGTTCAGCGGCGGGAACCCCTGAAGCGCCATTTTGTCCTATGATCATATCGTTCATGTTGTGCCTGTTTGGTTTCGCCCTAAAAATGGCGCTTCTGGGGGCAAATTACAATGCGGGATCGGCCACTGCGACAACCCGTGGTTCGTGGCCGCAGGACCTGATGAAAGTCAGCAGATCGGCCGCACGGATCGTCGTTGTCGCGTCATTTTTCAGCGGATGATAGTTCAGGATTTCCTGCTCCATCATGCGGGCGTCGAGAATCACGTTGGTTCGAACAGTCTTATCATTGATGAGGCCAAAGGGCGTGACCGAGCCGGGCTCAAGGCCCAGAACTTCCATCAGTAATTCTGCCTTGCCAAAGGAAAGCCGCCGCGAGCCGATTTTTGCCGGGGCCGCCTTCAAATCGACGCGGGAGTCCTCAAGGCAGACAATCAGCCAGAGGACGCCCTTTTCGTCCTTGCAAAAGAGGTTTTTGCAGTGACCGCCCGGAATATCGGGATGGACCAGCCGGGCTTCTTCCACGGTGAACACCGGCGTATGGCTTTTTGTCGTGGTTTTGATTCCAAGATCGGCAAAGCGTTGGAAAAGTTCATCGCGGCTGGCTGGCATGGCGGTCAATCGTCCCCGGAAACAAGAAGGTTGAGCTTGCTATTGCATTTACGCCGGGCTTGGGCAATAAGACGCGCCACCTCGCCGGTTTTTTCCGGCTTCGTCATACGCTCAGCGGGCGTAGCTCAGGGGTAGAGCACGACCTTGCCAAGGTCGGGGTCGAGGGTTCGAATCCCTTCGCCCGCTCCAATTTTCCAAATACCTCCATATCAGGAAATTTTGGCAATGAATTCATGGAGTTCATTGAAGCCGTTCAATTGCTTGAAGCGCGGGTGCTGGGTGGGCGCTTCCACGTGCTCCAGGATCCAGGTCAGTTCATGAGGGATGAAAACGCCCCAGCAGCCCGCGGCAATGGCGGGCACAATGTCTGATTTCAGGGAGTTTCCCACCATGACGGCGCGCTCTGGCCCTTCCCCGTGCCGGTCAAAAATGCGCTTGTAGGTTTGGGGCGTCTTGTCGCTGACAATTTCAATGCCGTCGAAGAGTTCGCCTAAGCCGGACTGGGCGAGTTTGCGCTCCTGATCGAAGAGATCGCCCTTGGTGATCAGGACAAGCCGGAAGGAGTTGCCCAGTTCTTCCAGGGTTTCCCTAACGTGCGGCAGGGGAAGGATGGGATGAGACAGCATTTCGCGGCCGGCACCCAGAATTTCCTGGATGATTGGGGCAGGAACCTGGCCATGGGTGACGTCGATGGCGGTTTCGATCATCGAGAGGACAAAGCTCTTGGTGCCGAAGCCGTAGAATTCCAGGTTTCTCATCTCGGCTTGCAGCAGGCGCGCGCTCAGATCGGCCTCTTCCGCATATCCCGCGAGAAGCCCGACAAAGCGGGCTTCGGTGAGCTTGAAAAACTGTTCGCTCTGCCAAAGGGTGTCATCGGCATCCAGTCCGATTGTCGTGAGTTTTGGCTTGTCTCCTGACAACGGGTATTCCCTGACTGCAGCTATTCTATTCTGACGGCGGTTCCGGCGGCCGTCACCATCAGCATGCTGCCGTTGGTGCCAACGGTTTCATAATCGATGTCAACGCCGATCACCGCATTGGCGCCGAGCTGCTCGGCCTTGTCGGTCATTTCGCTGACTGCGGTTTTGCGCGCGTCGTTCAAAACCTTTTCATAGGAGCCGGAGCGGCCGCCGACGATGTCGCGGATGGAGGCAAAGAGATCGCGGAACAGGTTGGCGCCGAGAATGGCTTCTCCCGCAACGAGCCCCTTGTACTCCAGGATGCGTTTGCCTTCGACATTGTGGGTGGTGGTGACCAGCATGATGCCCTCCGCGTTGAAGATTTAGTTTAATGCCGGAAATGCCGAATGCCAGTGAAAATCATGGCGAGTCCTGCATCGTCGGCGGCGCGGACGATGTCATCATCCTTAATCGACCCGCCGGGCTGGATGATGGCGGTAGCACCTGCCTCCGCAGCCTGCAGGAGGCCATCGGCAAAGGGGAAAAATGCATCGGATGCCACTACCGAGCCGTGCACAAGCGACACCGCGTGTCCCGCGGCCTTGGCCGCATCTTCGCTTTTGCGGACGGCAATGCGGGCGGCATCGACGCGTGACATTTGCCCGGCGCCAATGCCAACGGTTGCGCCATTCTTGGCATAGATGATCGCATTGGATTTCACGTGCTTGGCAATCCGAAAAGCAAATTTCAGATCCTTGAGTTCCGACTTTGAGGGTTCACGCTTGGTCACAATTCGCAAGTTCATTTCATCAACGGAGTAGCCGTCGCGGGTTTGCACGAGGAGTCCGCCGATGATGGATTTCACCGAAATGGCCGGTGCATTTGAATTTGGAACTTCATCGAGCAGCAGGAGACGCAGATTTTTCTTGGCTGCCATGATGCCTCGCGCGCCCTCATCCGCGCCGGGCGCAATAACAACCTCGGTGAAAAGTTTGGAAATTTCAAAAGCGGTTTCTTCGTCGAGGTTGCGGTTGAACGCCACAATGCCGCCAAAGGCGCTGACAGGATCGCAGGCGAGCGCCTTGCCATAGGCTTCAAAAAGCGAGTGACCAATGGCGACGCCACAGGGGTTCGCATGCTTCACGATAACGCAGGCGGCGTCCGGTTCATTGCGGAATTCCGAAAGGCAATCGAGGGCCGCATCCGTGTCATTGATGTTGTTGTAGGAAAGCTCCTTGCCCTGAATCTGTTTGGCGCTGGCGACACCTTTGCGCTGATCGGGGCTGTTGTAGAGGGCGGCGGTCTGGTGGGGGTTTTCGCCGTAACGCAGGGTTTGCAAGCGCCTGCCGCCAATGGCGAAATAGTCCGGCGTGGTGTCGCCGAGTTCTCCAGAGAACCACTGGGCGATGGCGGCGTCATAGGCGGAGGTTCGGGCGAAGGCCTTGGCCGCCAGCAAGCGGCGCGTTGCATCCGTGGTGTTTCCGCCATGGGATTTGAGTTCGGACAGCACAGTTGCGTAATCCTCGGGACTTACAATGACTGTCACCCGGTCATGATTTTTGGCAGCGGCTCGGATCATCGCGGGGCCGCCGACATCGATGTTCTCGATGGCGGTGTTCCAGTCGGCCTGATTGGCGACTGTCTCTTCAAACGGATAAAGATTGACCACAAGCAGATCGATATCAGCGATGGCGTGGGCTTGCTTGGCGCTGTCGTGAGCCGCATTATTTCTCACTGCCAGAAGTCCGCCGTGGATTTTGGGATGCAGGGTTTTCACCCGGCCATCCATGATTTCGGGAAAGCCGGTGACGGAAGCAACATCAATCGCTGAAATGCCGGCAGCGTGCAGGCTTTTTGCGGTGCCACCGGTCGAAATGATTTCGATGCTGAGGGCTGCAAGGGCGCTGGCAAATTCGATGAGGCCGGTCTTGTCGGAAACGGAAATGAGGGCGCGGCGGATCGGAAGGGTCATGGGGCGTATCCCGGAACTAGATGCTGCTCAGGCACATAGCATGCCGGGATAATTAGGCCACTAGAAAGGAAGTTGCGGCATTTCCATCCTGTCATTAGGGGCTGCGGCGGATTTCTCCACGCGGCGCAGGGCCCAGTTTACTTCGTCGGCCGTTTCCGTCGAACCCCGGATGACGATTTGCTGGGTTTTCCGGGGGCCAAGGGCATCCCCCATAAACACGCTCTCCTCAAGGGACATGGTTCCGCCGCGGGCATTGAACTGCCAAGCGGCTTTATTGGGCAGCATGATAACAATCCGCGATTCCTTGCGGGTGAGAGTTGCCTTCACGCCGGGATGGAGATGAAACCGGATAGTGAAATCGAGCTGTCCTGACAGGGTATTTGGGGACCCCGCTGATGAAATCCGATCCTCACCGCGAAGATCATTGCCGGTCTGCGACAGGAAGATGCTTCGCTGGTGGCTGACCTTGCCCGGCCTTCCCGAAATCTCGTTGGTGCCGTTAATCAGGGAGCCCTGGGGAGAAGCTATTACCTCGGCGGCGGGACTGCTTTTTACTCCGCTTTCAAAGGAGGCGATTTCAACCGTATTGTGGGCGGCGATATCCGCCGCAGCCTTGCGCCAATCCTCCGTGGCGGAGCTTGGCATGCCGCAATTGCTGAAAATGCGGTGCGGCCCATCCGAAAATTCAATGGCCAGCGGGCTGTTGCATTCACCGGGAACGCCTGTATCCATGATCAGGAGGCCCGCGCGGTGCGAGAGCCGGCAATAGCCGGAATGAGGAGCGCAGAGAAGCGGCCGGCCGGCAATGGTATCGTGTTCCACAAGGGTCTTGATGCCGGCCATCTCGGTTGCCCCGGCGCCTTGAAAATTGCCGAGCCCCCGGTCGCCGTGGCTGAGCATGCGGAGCATGGGAAACATTCTTTCAATGGCAGCACCCAACGCTTTCGGAACCGCCTCACGCTTTGCCGCCATCGCATCCCGGATGGGGATGACGGCGAGGAGAACCTCAAGCAGCGCCTGGGGATTTCGCGAAACGTGGCCGCCGTCTGGCAAAATGATCTGGTCTATGACGGTGCAGAGCCTGGCATTGGCCTGATCACGCAGTGACTCCGAACCGCGAAAAGCCAGGCTCGCATATTGCAACGCCACGACCTGCCAAAAATTCCCGCCGTGAGTGGAGGGGCGCATTGCCAAAACACGGTGGATGAGGTTTTCGACAAGTTCGTAGAATGATTTTTCATAGGCGGAAGACAACGGTCCTACCAGAAAATGCGCGGCGTTCGCCAGCGAGACGAGGGCCTGGAAGCACACCATGGGTGTGCGGAAGCCACTGCGCTGCTCAGCCCATTTCAGAATCAGCGAGCGGGCAACAATACGGTGCAGTTCATGGCCGCCGGTCACGAAGTGCTGCAGCCAGGAGAGGTTGTGGAGGGCCGTCGCCCATTGGGGACTGGGTGGGGTAGCGTCAAACACGTCGACAGGCCTTCCGCTCACCGTCGCTCCGGCAAAACTGAATTTTCCGCGGGCCATGTCCTGGGCCAGGGTTGGATCGCCTGGTTTCAGGGCCAAAAGCCTTGTTCCAAGCCCGGAAATGCTGATGCGCTGCGGTGTACGGAGGCCAAAGCCATGGGAGGCCCAATGCTTGAGCGTGGCGCCATGACTCGACAGCACCTGAAAATAGGTGGGAGCTTCGAGGTGCTGCGTAGCCCAATGATCGCGCATGTTCTGCCGCGTTGAAAACCGTTGTGATGGTGCAAAGACCTACACTGTGCCGGGATGGTTAACGAATCACTAACGCCGCTCCAGACGGGCCGCAAAGAAGCCGTCGAGGCCGGATCCCTTGCCAATAGCCATGGAGGGCAGGCAGCGCATAAGGCCCGCGGGTGTTATGAACTGCGCCTGCCGGGCAAGATCATCAGGAACGATGGTCGAAAGCTCAAAATCCTCGTGGGCCCGCAGGAAATTGAACACCTGCCGTTCCCCTTCGAGAGGGGACAATGAACAGGTGCAGTAAACCAGCTTCCCACCGGGCCTTACCAAACGCGCCGCATGGCTAAGCATTTTCTGCTGCAGGCTTACGAGACCCGCCACTTGCTGGGGGGATTTCAAGTATATGAGGTCCGGATGACGCCGGATGGTTCCCGTGGCTGAGCATGGCGCGTCCAGCAGGACATTATTGTAGAGTGTGTCGGTCGGCAGGGACAGAACATCGGCAAGCAGTGTTGTGACCTGAAGCTTCAGTCGCGCAAGATTTTCCCGCAGCCGGTTCATGCGCGTTAGAGAATCATCAACGGCGGTTACAATTGCTCCAGCAGAAGCGAGTTGCGCGGTTTTCCCGCCGGGTGCGGCGCACAAATCGAGCACTGATCGCCCTTTTATGTCGCCCAGAAGCTTTGCGGGCAAGGCCGATGCGGCGTCCTGCACCCACCATTCGCCTGCGCTGAATCCCGGCAGCGCCTGCAAATTGCTGTCGCCGGATTCCAAGCGGATGGTTCCGGTGGGGAGAAGCTCGCCCTTCAATTGTTCGGCCCACCGCTCAGGCTTGTCTTTGACTGAAATGTCGAGCGGCGCCTCATGGAGATGGGATGCTGCGATGTCACGCGCTGTTTTTTCGCCATAAGCGGCGACCCATTGCTCCCACAACCAATCCGGCGTGTTGAGCCTTGCTCCGTCGAGATTTTTCAGCGCTGCTTTTCCATCGGTTGAAACCTTGCGCAGCACGGCGTTGATCAGTCCGGAAAAGTGCTGTGCCTTCTTGTCCTGTTTTGCCAGATCGACGGAGAGGTCGATGGCCGCGTGGGGGCTCACCTCCATGAACAAGAGTTGGGCCGCGGCGATGATGAGAATATCCACCGCCATACCCGACGAGCGCGGCAATGGCTTTGCCAGAAATTTTCCCAGCACCGCTTTGATTTCGCCGCCGTGGCGAAGGGACAAGGCCACAAGGGCGTGGGCAAAGGAGCGGTCGCGGCCTTCCAACAAGCGAAACTCGGCATTTGCTTCGAGCAGTTGGTCCAACGGCTGCTGGTCGAGGGTCACCCCTTGCAACAGGCTTATGGCCGCGCGCCTGGCCAGCAGGCCGGGCTTTTCATGTTTTGCGGCTGACACTGATCAGCCCCAAGGGCCTCTTGGTGCTGCGTTCCGGAAAGTTTCGGGAGTGCCCATCTCTGCTGCCATTTTCTGAAGTTCGGCAACGCGATTTTCCGTTGCGGGATGCGATGAGAACAGATTGTCCATGCGCTGTCCAGACAAAGGATTGACGATGAAGAGATGGGCCATGGCGGGATTGGCTTCAGCGGCTTCATTGGGAATGCGCTGGGCCGCTCCGGAAATTTTATGCAAGGCTGACGCCAGCGACATGGGTTGCCCGGATATTTCCGCGCCGCCGCGGTCTGCTTCATATTCGCGGGTGCGGCTCACGGCCAGTTGCACGATCATGGCGGCAAGCGGCGCCAGGATAATCAGAACGATGCCGCCCAGGGGACCCAGGGGGCTGTTGCGGTCGCGGCCACCAAAGAGAAAACCAAAATTCGCCAGCATGGAGATGGCACCGGCAAGGGTGGCCGTCAGGGTCATGACAAGCGTGTCGCGATGCTTGATGTGGGCTAGTTCATGGGCCATGACGCCGGCGATTTCAGAAGGAGAGAGTGTTTGCAGAAGTCCGGTGGTGGCGGCCACCGCGGCATTTTCAGGGTTGCGGCCCGTAGCAAAAGCGTTGGGCTGCGGGTTGTCCATGATATAGACTTTGGGCATGGGAAGATTGGCGCGCTGGGCGAGTATTTCCACAATGCGATAGTATTCAGGCGCGGTGGCCCGGTCCACCTCTTGGGCGCCCTGCATGCGCAAAACCATCTTGTCGGAATTCCAGTAGGCAAAGAGGTTTGTGCCCGCGGCGAACAGGAAAGCAAGCAGCATGCCGCCCTGGCCACCCAGCAGATAGCCAATGGCAAGGAAGAGGCCGGTGAGGCCTGCCAGCAGAAGTCCGGTTCGAAAGGCGTTCATGGGTCGAGACTTTTCCTTTGTTCCGGCATAAAATGGTGTGGCACAGGAGTTTCGACAAGATGGAAAAACGTGATTTGCCTCCCGCGGCCGTCCGGGCCCTGGCCGAGGCGGAGCTACGCCGTGCGGCGGCCTTGAGCGTGGAGCGGCAAAAGGAGATCAATGGCCGCAAAGGGCCGGAGCCCACGCGTTATGGCGATTGGGAAAGCAAGGGCATTGCCTCTGACTTCTGACGCTAAAAGATTTCCGGTCATTGAAACGGACGCGGACATTGCAGCCGGGGCTGAATTCCTGGTGGGGCGCGAGCCATGTTTTGAGAGGGTCATCACAGCCCATGGACTGCCGTCGCCACGACGGGTGGAAAACAATCTGTCCAGCCTCCTGAAAATTGTCACCGAACAGTTGATTTCACTGAAGGCGGCGGACGCCATTTGGCGGCGCATCGAAACCAGGCTCTATCCCTTCGAACCCCATGAAATCCTGAAATTCAGCCTGGACGACTTGCAAAGCCTGGGATTAACCCGGGCCAAGGCCCGGAGCTTTCAGGCCATTGCGGAGGCCATTCGCAGAGGCGAACTGAATTTCGAATCACTGCACCAAGTGCCCGACCAGGATGTTCTCGCCAAATTGCTGGCGCTGCCGGGAATCGGGCCGTGGACGGCGGATATTTACTTGCTGACGGCACTAGGGCGGGTCGATGCCTGTCCCGCTGGAGATTTGGCCTTGCAAATGGCAGCGCAGGACTTGTTTGCGATGAATGGCAGGCCGACGCCCAAGGCGTTTCTCGAACGGGCCGAGAACTGGAAGCCATGGCGCTCAGTCGCGGCGCGGCTGCTGTGGAGCCACTACCGGGGGCTAAAAGGCCTTTCCCAGCGGGTTAACTGAGGCCTTCACAGGATTGTTGCCGATATATAGTATGCCCTCCACGTCAAACCTCAAGAGGTTAAGGGTGTACAACGAAGCCGCCGCACTGGAAGCCTGCCCTGCGCTGGTTCTCAACGCCGACTACCGGCCGCTGAGTTACTATCCCCTGTCCCTGTGGAGCTGGCAGGATGCGATCAAGGCGGTGTTCCTTGAGCGCGTCAACATCGTTTCCGAATATGACCGGGTGGTGCGCAGCCCGACATTCGAGTTCAAGCTTCCCAGCGTTGTCTCGCTCAAGACCTATGTGAAGCCATCACGGACACCGGCCTTCACCCGGTTCAATGTCTTTTTGCGCGACCGGTTCACCTGCCAATATTGCGGGGCCCACGACGACCTGACCTTCGATCACGTCACGCCGCGTTCAAAGGGCGGCCATACGACGTGGGATAATGTCGTGGCGGCCTGCTCGCCGTGCAATCTGGCCAAGGGCGGCTATCTGCCCCACGAAGTCAAAATGTTTCCGGCCCACAAGCCGCATTGCCCGACGGTCAGCCAGCTTCACAGCAATGGCCGGCATTTCCCGCCAAACTACCTGCATCAGAGTTGGCAGGACTATCTCTACTGGGATACGGAACTCGATCCTTGATGGCGCGCCCCTGCCAGGGCAATCACTGCCAGCACGGCTGAAACTATGGCATTCCATCCGGCAAGTGAAATTCCGAAGATGCGGATTGCGGCCTCATTGCAGGCAACCACCGGCTTGCTGAGGTCGGGAAGCCCTCCGGAAATGTCGCCGCTGCAGGTGTCAGGACCCGCCCACCAGCCCCATTCAACGCCCGCATGGTAAGCGCCGAAAATGGCGCTGCCGAGCATGACGAGTGCCAGAATGTAAAGCCCGCGCCCTGCGCCTTTGGGATTTTTTCCGGCGCTCAGCGATAGGAGCAAGGAAAACGGAACCGTAAAATAATAGGCCCAGCGCTGCATCAGGCAGAGGTGGCAAGGGTCATAACCGGCGAACTGGAAAATCCACGCGCCTACGATGGTTGCTGTTGCGCCAACAAATATGGCGAGCGAGGCTTTTTGCGGGTCCAGTCTTTCTAACATGTTGTTCCTAGTCCTGATGCACTGACATATTTTAGAATGAAATAAAGGCCAATAAGGGCTGCGGCGGCGGTTGTGGCAATTAGGCCCAAGCGCCTCTCGATAAATATCCGGATGGGCTCGCCATATTTTTTCAGGGCCCAGGCGAGGGCGAAGAATCGCGCGCCGCGGGCCAGGATGCAAGAGAGAACGAAAACAACGAAACTCGCGTGTACAACGCCAGCGAGAATGGTCACGACCTTGATGGGCGGAAGATGGGCGAGGCCTGAGGTTACGAGAAGCAGGGCAATGGTGTTTTCATCGGTGCAGGCCCGCAGCGACTCGAACGCCTCAAGCTTGCCGTAAAAATCCAGAATGGGTTGCGCTATGGTTTGGTAAGCGAAGTAGCCGAGAAAATATCCGGCGATGCCGCCCAGCGTGGAAGCCAGGGTTGCAATAAAAGCCAAACGATAGGCACGGTCCGGCCGCGCCAGGGCCATGGGCAGGAAGAGCACGTCGGCGGGCACGAGAAAAATCGAACTTTCAATAAATGCGATGACCGCAAGCCAGGCCTCGGCGGTTTTCCGGGCGGCGAGCGAAATGGTCCAATCGTAAAGTTTGCGGAGCATGCCTAAGCCTAATCAAAAGACGGCTTGGAGCGCCGCAGGTTTTTTGTGGTGGAGCGCTTGGACTTTGAATCGAGGCGCCGTGTCTTTGAAGCCTTGGTGGGCCTGGTCGCAATGCGTCTTTTGGGCCGGACCGAGGCTTTGCGCAGAAGCGCCAGCAATTTTTCAAGGGCCGTGGCGCGGTTACGTTCCTGGGAGCGGTGCTCCTGCGCGGTCACGATGAGTATCCCATCCTGAGACAGTTGCCGGCCTGCGATAGTTTCCAGCCGCTGCTTCATCTCATAGGGGAGTGCGGCATTGGCCACGTCATAACGCAGTTCCACCGCGGTGGAGACTTTGTTCACATTCTGTCCACCAGGCCCGGAGGCGCGGATGAAGGATTCGGAGATATCCCGCTCATCGATGCTTATGGAATTCGAGATTCGGATCATGATTTTTGGTTTAAGCGCCTTTCGGGTTGACGGCGCAAGCCTCGACGCTTTAGAGGAAAGCCTTGGTTGCGCCCTTGTGGTGGAATGGTAGACGCGGCGGACTCAAAATCCGCTCTCGAAAGAGGTGGGGGTTCAAGTCCCTCCAAGGGCACCAAGACCTGTGGCCGCGCTTTTATCGCAATCCAGGTGTTAATAGCTGAAGCAATTCCGGGGCGGTAATGATGGCAATCAGGCGGGGAACATAGTTTGGCTGGGCATTTTCGAAAACCGTTTCTTATGCTGGGACTTCTTAGTCTCCTTGTTTCACCTGTGGCCCATGCCGGCCCTTCCGTTTTGTTCGATGCTGCGACAGGCGAAGTTATTTCCCATGAACGGGCGGGCGA
>CADEEO010000031.1:0-6304 GCA_902826365.1 uncultured Hyphomicrobiales bacterium
CCGTGCTTCCGCAATTCACTCGCTATGCCCCAGGCAATGGAATGGTCATTGGCGACGCCCATCACCAGGCCGCGCCTGCCCTTCATCAATCCATCTGTCATCTGGTCAACCGTTGTAGCGTTGGAAAATAAGTGAGCCGTTGGTGCCGCCAAAGCCGAAGCTGTTGGACATCACCACGTCGATCTTTGCATTGTCCTTGCGGGTGCGTTGAATGGGTATGTCTTCGAATTCCGGATCGAGTTCGTCGATATTGGCGCTTTCGCAGATGAAGTTGTTCTTCATCATGAGAATGGAATAAATCGCCTCCTGCACGCCGGTGGCGCCGAGCGAATGGCCGGTCAGGGATTTCGTGGCGGAAATGGCGGGAATGTCCTTTCCGAAAACATCGCGCACCGCCTCGATTTCCTTCCTGTCGCCAATGGGGGTCGAGGTTGCATGGGGGTTGATGTAGTCGATCTTCTCTTTCACGGTGGACATGGCCAGTTTCATGCAGCGGGCCGCACCCTCGCCCGAAGGCGCCACCATGTCGTAGCCGTCTGACGTAGCGCCATAGCCCACAAGCTCCGCATAGATTTTTGCACCGCGGGCCTTGGCGCGTTCAAGTTCCTCGAGCACGACAACGCCAGCGCCGCCGGCGATCACAAAACCATCGCGGTTTTTATCGTAAGCGCGCGAAGCTTTTTCCGGCGTGGCGTTATAGCCTGACGACATGGCCCCCATGGCGTCAAACAAAACCGAAAGGGTCCAGTCCAACTCTTCGCCGCCGCCGGCAAACATCACGTCCTGCTTGCCCCACTGGATCATTTCCGCCGCATTGCCGATGCAATGGGCCGAGGTGGCGCAGGCCGACGAGATGGAATAATTTATGCCGCGAATGCCGAAGGGCGTTGCCAGCGTGGCGGAATTGGTGCTGGCCATGACGGCCGGCACGGCAAAGGGGCCAACGCGCTTCGGCCCCTTTTCTCGGGTGGTGTCGGCGGCGGCCACGAGAATCCGGGTTGAAATGCCGCCGGAACCCATGATCAAGCCGGTGCGTTCGTTCTTCACATCTTTTTCTTCTAGGCCCGAGTCGGCAATCGCCTGCTGCATGGAAATATAATTCCAGGCCGCGCCATCGCCCATGAAGCGCCGGGCGCGGCGGTCAATCTGGTCGAGATCGCAATTGGGCGCGCCATGCACCTGGCAGCGGAACCCAAGGCGCACGTAATCATCGGCCTTCACGATGCCGGATTTTGCTTCCCTGAGGGAGGCCAAAACTTCCTGGGAGTTGTTCCCGATGCTTGATACGATACCTAGTCCGGTGACGACGACACGCCGCATTGCGGGGGTCTCCTATGTTTATGCCGGTTGAAACAAGCCGACTTTCAAATCGGTTGCCGTGTAAATAGTCTCACCATCGGCTTTCAACAAGCCATCGGCGACAGCGAGCTTCAACTTGCGCAGTATAAGGCGCTTCACCTCAACCTCATAGGTCACCTTCCTGGTCGCGGGCGTGACCATGTTGCTGAGCTTGACTTCGCCCACGCCGAGGGCGCGGCCCCGGCCCGGCTCGCCCAGCCAGCCCAAAAAGAATCCGGTCAATTGCCAAAGCGCATCAAGGCCAAGGCAGCCCGGCATGACGGGATCGCCCTGGAAGTGGCAGGCGAAAAACCAGAGGTCCGGCTTGATATCGAACTCGGCCACGACCTTGCCTTTGCCATGGGCGCCGCCATCTTCGGAGACATGGGTAATGCGGTCAAACATCAGCATGGGCGGCAGGGGAAGCTGGGCATTGCCGGGGCCAAACAGCTCGGTGCGGCCGCAGGCCAATAGCTCATCGTAGAGAAAACTCGATTTCCGCTCAGTCATTCCGGCCCCATCTTCTGCGTCTAAATCGGCTAAAAGCCTCGAAACCATACAATTGCGGATGATATTGCACAAACCACCCCTAAAAGACTATACTGAATTCAAGATGCTGAAAATGAACGCGCCTGGCATGATTGCCGAGAAATTGCGCGCTGCGGGCCTGAGGCCCACGCGGCAACGCTTGGCTTTGGCAAAAATCCTGTTCGGCAACGGCGACCGGCATGTTTCGGCGGAAGATTTGCACCGGGAAGCCTGCGCCGCCAAGGTGCTGGTTTCGGTTGCGACGGTTTACAACACGCTCAATCAATTCACGGCGGCGGGCCTGCTGCGCGAAGTGGCGATTGAAGGCGACCGCAGTTTTTTTGACACCAACACCTCCAACCACTTCCATTTCTATCATGAGAAGGAAGGCCGGCTGTTTGATATCGGCACGGACAATCTTGAAATCAAAGGCCTGCCCACGGCGCCGGAAGGCACGGAAATTGACCGCATCGACGTTATCGTCCGTCTGAAGAAGCGCGGAAACTAATTCACCGTTTCACCGGGGTAGACGCCCCAGAGCATGTCCTGCTCGACAAAGCCATCATAGCCGCCCGCAGAAATCTCGCACCATTTGCCGCTGCAGTTTGAAACCTCGCTCATGGCCCCTGCCGCAAGCCGGGCATAGACGGAGCTCGCCTTGTTGGGAGCGGAATGAAGCTGGGTCAATTGCTGGCCGCGCCAGGGGGCCACAACGGCGGTGCGTTTTCCGGCCAGCATGCTTTGCAGGATCCAGCCTTCTTCGCCTTCGCTGTCGCGGATGCGGCGCCAGTTTTCAAATTCCGCGACTATCTCCACCGGCAGGCCCTTGCGCTGGAAAACCCAGGCTACGGGATGGTCGCTTGAGGGTCCGCGGCGGACATTGACCTTTTCCGCCTTGAGCGAGACGAAACGCGGCACAGGAAGGCCCGAAGGGCCGATGCCGGTGTTCTCCGCCGATATGGAGGCGGTCATGGTGGCATCCGTGGCTGATTTGGCCTGCGAATCAAACTTTGGCCCGAAAAGCGACCAAAAGACTCCCCCCGCAACGGCGATGCAGGCAAAGCCCAACAGGGCGGATCCAATCCGCCTTTTCCCCGAACTACTCTTCGCCATGTTTTCCGGCGTTCCCTATTGTGGCGGCAGGCCTGATGAGTCTACATCATACCCATGAAACTGCAACATTTGACCCCTAACACGATTGGCCACCCCGGGTTAATTTTATGTCAATTTTCCAACGCTGGAGCGCCGTCCGATGAGTAAGCACAAGCCGGTTGTTGTCGTGACGCGCAAGCTCCCCCAGGTGGTTGAAACGCGGATGATGGAGCTTTTCCAGACCAGGCTCAATGCCGCCGACCAGGCCATGGGCAAGGCCGAACTGATCGAGGCGGTCATGACGGCCGATGTTTTGGTGCCGACGGTGACGGACCGAATCGACAAGGCCATTATCATGCAGGCAGGCGAGCAATTGAAGCTCATCGCCAATTTCGGCACGGGCGTTGACAATATCGACGTGGAAACGGCGGTGGCGCGGGGCATTACGGTGACCAATACGCCGGGGGTTCTCACCGAAGACACGGCCGACATGACCATGGCTCTCATCATGGCTGTTTCGCGCCGCCTGATCGAAGGCTCCAAGGTGATCGGCAGCGACAATACCTGGCAGGGCTGGTCGCCCACCTGGATGCTAGGCAGCCGCCTGTGGGGCAAGCGCATCGGCATCATCGGCATGGGCCGCATCGGCACGGCGCTGGCGCGGCGCGCCAAGGCCTTCGGCCTGCAAATCCACTATCACAACCGCAAGCCGGTGCAGGCGAAAGTGGAAGGGGAACTGGAAGCCACCTATTGGGACAGCCTGGACCAAATGCTGGCGCGGATGGACATCATCTCGGTCAACTGCCCGCATACGCCGGCCACCTATCACCTGCTCTCGGCGCGGCGGCTGAAGCTGATGAAAAAAGACGCCATCATCGTCAACACATCGCGCGGCGAAGTGATTGATGAGAATGCGCTGGCCCGCATGCTTGAGGCCAATGACCTTGGCGGCGCGGGGCTCGATGTGTTCGAGCATGAACCGGCGGTCAACCCGCGACTGCTCAAATCCAGCAAGGCCGTGCTTCTGCCCCACATGGGTTCCGCCACCCTGGAAGGGCGCATCGACATGGGCGAAAAAGTCATCATCAACATCAAAACCTGGGTGGATGGCCACAATCCCCCTGACCGGGTTCTGCCCTCCATGCTGTAAGCCATGTTGCGTGGCAACACGAACAAGTTGTACATTTGCCCAAATTATGATCAATTGCCCAAATAGGGGGACGCGTGCAAACCGCCAAACAAGACATATCCACGGGCACCAGCCTGCCCCTGCCAAAATTGCAGGCGGCAACGGTTGAGGGGCTGAGCCTCGAAATCGTCAGGAAACTTGCCTTTTCGGTCGGCAAGGATGCGGCATCGGCGCGCGGCCATGACTGGCTGAAAGCCGCCATTCTCGTAGTGCGCGACCGGGTGATCGAGCAGTGGATGACCTCCATCCGTGAAACCAATCAGAGCCAGGGCAAGCGGGTTTACTACCTGTCGATGGAGTTCCTGATCGGACGCCTGCTGCGCGATGCGGCGTCCAATCTCGGATTATTTGACAATCTTCAGGCCGCCCTGGAGCATCTTGGCGTCGAAGCCGATCTTGTCGAGGCGCTGGAACCGGATGCAGCACTTGGCAATGGCGGTTTGGGGCGCCTTGCGTCCTGCTTCGTGGAGAGCATGGCCAGCCTTCGCATTCCGGCCTTCGGTTATTGCATCCGCTATCGCCACGGCTTGTTCCGGCAAAAAATTATCGACGGCGTGCAAATTGAACTGCCGGAGGACTGGCTGGTTCACGGCAATCCGTGGGAATTCGAAAGGCGCGAGCGCGAATATGAAATAGGCTTCGGCGGAACGGTTGAAGCCTCGGCCCAGCTCAATGGCGTGGCCCATTACAAATGGAAGCCCTCGGAAAAAATTCTGGCGGTTGCATTCGATACTCCCATCTGCGGCTGGAAGGGAAAGCGCGTCAACACGCTGCGCCTGTGGAATGCGCGCCCCGTTGACCCCATCAAGCTCGACCAGTTCAACCAGGGCGACCATATCGGCGCGCAGGTCGATACGACCCAGGCTGAAAGCATTACGCGGGTTCTCTATCCGTCGGATGCCACGCCGGCGGGCCAGGAGTTGCGCCTGCGCCAGGAATATTTCTTCACTTCGGCTTCGCTGCAGGACCTTCTCCGGCGCCATGTCAGCCAATACGGCAGCCTGCTGAACCTTGCCGAAAAAGCCGCCATTCAGTTGAACGACACGCATCCGGCAATCGCCATCGCCGAACTCATGCGCCTGCTGGTTGACGAGCATCACATCGCCTGGGAAAAAGCCTGGGAAATTACCCGCGCCACCACAGCCTATACCAACCACACACTGCTGCCGGAGGCGCTTGAAAGCTGGCCGGTGCATTTGATCGAGCGCCTGCTGCCGCGCCACATGCAAATTGTTTACGCGATCAACGCCGGCATCATTGCCGACGCGCATAAAAAGGGCATGGTTGATTTTGGCTTCCTGGGCGCCATTTCATTGATTGATGAAAACAACGGCCGGCGGCTGCGCATGGGGCAACTGGCCTTTGCGGGCAGCCACAGCATCAATGGGGTTTCGGCGCTGCATTCCAGCCTGATGAAGGAAACCGTGTTCAAGGATTTGAACACGCTTTATCCCGGCCGCATCAACAACAAGACAAATGGCATCACGCCGCGGCGCTGGCTGCAGCAGATAAACCCCGGCCTTACCCACCTGGTGCGCGAGGCCATTGGCCCCAAGTTCCTCGACAATGCCGAAGAGCTGATAAATCTTGACCGCTTTGCCGAGGACACGGGTTTTCTGGAAAAATATTCCGCCATCAAGCGGGCGAACAAGCAAAAGCTTTCGCAACTCATCCTGCAACGTACCGGTATTTCGACCGATCCTTCGGCGCTCTTCGATGTTCAGATCAAGCGCATTCATGAATACAAGCGGCAGCTGCTGGCCATTCTTGAAACCATAGCACTTTACAATTCCATCCGGGCGCACCCCGGGCGGGTCACGGTTCCGCGGGTGAAGATTTTCGCCGGCAAGGCGGCGGCAAGCTACTGGGAAGCCAAGACGATCATCAGGCTCATCAATGATGTGGGCACGGTGATCAATGCGGATCCGGCAGTGCGCGGTTTGCTGAAGGTGGTGTTTATCCCCAACTACAATGTCACCCTGGCGGAAACCATTGTGCCCGCCGCCGACATCTCCGAGCAAATCTCCACGGCGGGTATGGAGGCTTCCGGCACCGGCAACATGAAGCTGGCGCTCAACGGCGCCCTGACCGTGGGTACGCTCGACGGGGCGAATGTGGAAATTTCAGAACGTGCGGGCCGGGAGAATGTCTTAATCT
>CADEEO010000031.1:6314-11515 GCA_902826365.1 uncultured Hyphomicrobiales bacterium
TTGACGGCAGCCGAGGTATTGGAGGCGCGGAAGGCCGGCCATGTGCCGCGCGACATCGTAGATCATTCGCCGCATCTGAAGCAGGTGATTGAATCGATCCGCACCGGGATATTTTCGCCTTCCGAAACGAACCGCTACCATGGGCTGTTGTCCGGCATTCTGGACCATGATTATTTCATGGTAACCGCCGATTTCGCTGCCTATTCGGAAGCCCTTGGCAAGGCCGACGAAGTTTGGCGCGACAGCACCCAGGCGTGGACGAAAAAGGCCGTCCATAATACGGCCCGGCTTGGCTGGTTCTCGGCCGACCGGACAATCCGCGATTATGCCCGGGATATATGGAGCATTCCGATTGCCTAGTTTGCCATTGCCCCTTTTCAATCGGCATCCCATAGTGCGTATAACGACAGTGAGTGCCCGATGGCAGCAGGTGTTTTAAGCAAGGCTGAAGTTGACGCTCTCGTCGTTGGCCAACACCATGACCCCTTCGCCGTTCTTGGCCTGCATAAAGCCGGGCGGGCCTTTGTGGCCCGGGCCTTTGTCAGCGGGGCGGAAACGCTCACCGCCCATACCCTGGCCGGGGAGAAGCTCGGCGACCTCACGAAGACCCACGATGCCGGTTTCTTTGAAGGCGCGGTCAAGCTGAAGGACCGCCAGCCCCTGCGTTTCGAGGCCGCCAATGCCGGAGGCAACTGGCATGTGATTGATCCCTATTCCTTCGGACCGGTGCTGGGACCGCTTGACGATTACTATGTGGCGCAGGGCACGCATTTGCGGCTCTATGACAAGATGGGGGCCCATGTCATTTCCCATGAGGGCGCCGCGGGGGTGCATTTCGCCGTATGGGCCCCCAATGCCCAGCGCGTTTCGGTGATCGGCGACTTCAATGACTGGGATGGCCGGCGGCATGTGATGCGAAAGCGGATGGGCACGGGCGTTTGGGAGATATTCCTTCCCGGCCTTGATGAAGACGTGAAATACAAGTTCGAGATCATTGGCGCCGATGGCAATCGCCTGCCGCTGAAGGCTGACCCGTACGCTTTTGCGGCGGAGCTGCGGCCGCATACGGCATCGCTGGTTTCCAGCGTTGAGCATTTCCAGTGGACGGATGGCGACTATCTCAAGGCGCGGGCTTTACGAGATGCGCGGCGTTCGCCCATGTCCATCTATGAAGTTCATCTTGGATCATGGCGCAGGAAAGATGGCACCGGGTTTTTAAGCTACGATGAACTGGCAAGCGACCTTGTGAATTATGCGCGGGCCATGGGGTTCACCCATATCGAACTGCTGCCCATCTCCGAGCACCCCTATGATCCCTCGTGGGGCTATCAACCGACCGGACTTTTTGCGCCGACTTCGCGCTTTGGCGACCCGGAAGGGTTTGCCCGCTTTGTGGATGCGGCCCACGCGGCGGGCATCGGCATCATCATTGATTGGGTTCCAGCGCATTTCCCGACGGATGAATTCGGCCTGGCGCATTTTGACGGCACCGCACTTTACGAGCATGCGGACCCACGCAAGGGGTTTCATCCGGACTGGAACACGGCCATTTATAATTTTGGCCGGACGGAGGTGCAGAGCTTCCTGATCAACAATGCCCTGTTCTGGCTGGAGAAGTATCACATCGACGGGCTTCGCGTCGATGCGGTGGCCTCGATGCTCTATCTCGACTACTCGCGCAAGAGCGGCGAGTGGATTCCAAATGAACACGGCGGCAACGAAAATCTTGAGGCCATCGCTTTCCTCAAGCGGATGAATGAGGTGTGCTACGGCACGCATCCCGGCATCATCACAATCGCCGAAGAGTCCACGGCATTCCCCGGCGTTTCGCAGCCCGTCCATAGCGGCGGACTCGGCTTCGGTTTCAAGTGGAACATGGGCTTCATGCATGACACGCTGCAATATATGTCGCGCGATCCCATTCACCGGCGCCATCACCAGAATGACCTGACCTTCGGGCTGCTCTATGCCTTCACGGAAAATTTCGTGCTGCCGCTGTCGCATGACGAAGTGGTGCATGGCAAGGGTTCGCTTTTGAGCAAGATGGGCGGCGACACCTGGGCCAAGTTTGCCGGGCTTCGCGCCTATTATGCTTTCATGTGGGCCTATCCCGGCAAGAAGCTTCTGTTCATGGGCCAGGAGTTTGCGCCGTGGGACGAATGGAGCGAGGCCAGGAGCCTCGACTGGCATCTGCTTGGTTTCGAACCCCACAAGGGCGTGCAAACCCTCATTGCCGACCTGAACAAGCTCTACCAATCCAGTCCGGCCATGCATGGGCGCGACTGCGAAGGCGAAGGCTTCCAGTGGCTGATTGCTGATGACTATACAAATTCCGTGTTCGCCTGGGCGCGCCGGGCGGGCGATGCTCCACCTATTGTTTCCATTTCAAACCTGACGCCAGTTCCGCGCGTTGGCTATGGCGTTCCCATGCCACGCGCCGGACGCTGGATTGAAAAGATCAATTCCGATGCACTGGCCTATGGCGGCACGGGGCTGGGGAACGGCGGCAGCGTTATGGCCATTGCAAAAGAAACGGCGGGGCAGCCCGCCGAAGCGATCGTAACCTTACCGCCAATGGCGACCTTGATTTTGGAATTTTCAGCGACATAATAAAAACCATTGGGAGGAAAAATTGGCAGAACCCCGCAGGACCGCACCACTCGCCCGTGACGCCATGGCCTATGTCCTCGCGGGGGGCCGCGGCAGCCGCCTGATGGAGCTTACCGACCGGCGGGCCAAGCCCGCGGTGTTCTTCGGCGGCAAATCCCGCATCATTGATTTTGCCCTGTCCAATGCGCTGAACTCCGGCATAAGGCGCTTTGGCGTAGCCACGCAATACAAGGCCCACAGCCTCATCCGCCATTTGCAGCGGGGCTGGAACTTCCTGCGGCCGGAACGCAACGAAAGTTTCGACATCCTTCCCGCGAGCCAGCGCGTGTCGGAAGACCAGTGGTACAACGGCACGGCGGATGCGGTGCACCAGAACGCCGACATCATCCAGAGCTACGGCCCGCAATACATGGTCATCCTGGCGGGCGACCATATCTACAAAATGGATTACGAGCAGATGCTGCAGCAGCATGTGGACCAGGGCGCCGACGTGACGGTTGGCTGCCTTGAGGTGCCGCGCATGGAAGCTACCGGCTTTGGCGTGATGCATGTGGACGACAAGGACAAGATCATCGCCTTTGTCGAGAAGCCCAAGGATCCGCCGGGCATTCCAGGAAACCCGGATAATGCGCTGGCCTCAATGGGGATTTATGTTTTCAACACGGAGTTCCTGCTTGATCTTTTGCGGGAAGACGCCGCCAACAAGAATTCCTCGCACGACTTCGGCAAGGACATCATCCCCCATATCGTGAAGAACGGCAAAGCCGTGGCGCACCGCTTCACGCAATCCTGCGTGCGCTCAAGCAATGAAGCCTCGGCCTATTGGCGCGACGTGGGAACGGTGGATGCCTATTGGGAAGCGAATCTTGATCTTTGCGATATCCTGCCGGCCCTTGACCTCTATGATCACAACTGGCCGATCTGGACCTATGGCGAGGTGACGCCGCCGGCAAAATTCGTGCATGACGAGGACGGCAGGCGCGGCATGGCCGTATCCTCGCTGGTTTCGGGCGGCTGCATCGTGTCGGGAGCATCGCTCAGGCGCTCGCTTCTCTTCACTGGCGTGCGGGTGAATTCCTATAGCCACGTCGAAGATGCGGTCGTCATGCCTCATGTGGAAATCGGGCGGAATGCCGTGCTGAAAAAGGTGGTGATTGACCGCGGGGTTGTCATTCCCGACGGATTGATTGTGGGCGAGGATTCGGCGGCCGATGCCAAGCGGTTCAGGCGCACCGAAAATGGTGTGTGCCTGATCACCAAGCCGATGATTGCAAAACTCACCGCATGAAAATCCTCAGCGTCGCATCGGAAGTGTTTCCGCTGGTCAAAACCGGCGGGCTGGCGGATGTCGCAGGCGCTCTTCCGGCGGCGCTGGCCAAGCAGGGCGTGAAGGTCATTACGCTGATGCCGGGCTATCCGGCAGTTCTAAAGGCGCTGGAAAATTATGAGATTGTTTATACCTCCGACACTCTTTTCGGCGGCGCGGCGCGGCTGCTGTGGGGCAAGGCGAAGGGGCTTGATCTTTTTGTGCTGGATGCGCCGCATCTCTATGATCGGCCCGGCAATCCCTATGTCGGCCCCGATGGCAAGGACTGGCCGGACAATTCAAAGCGCTTTGCGGCGCTGGCAGGAATTGCCGCGGAAATCGGACGAGGCCTGGTGGCGGATTTCGTGCCTGACATCATCCATTGCCACGACTGGCAGGCGGGGCTTGTTCCGGCCTATGTGCGCTATGGCGGCGGGCCCAAAACCATCATGACGGTTCATAATCTGGCTTTTCAGGGGCATTTTCCGGCTTCCATCTTTGGCACGCTTGGCCTTCCGGCAGCGGCCTTCAGCATCGACGGGGTGGAGTATTTTGGCGGGGTTGGCTTTTTGAAAGCGGGGCTGCAATGTTCCGATGCCATCACCACGGTGAGCCCCACTTACGCGCGCGAGATCATGACGGTTGAAGACGGGATGGGGCTTGACGGCTTGCTGCGGGCGCGGAGCCATGTGGTGCATGGCATCGTCAACGGCATTGATACCGATATCTGGAATCCCGCCGATGATGCTGCCATCGCGCAGATCTATACGGCGAAGGACCTGGCCAAGCGCGCGGCAAACAAGCGGGCCATTGAAAAGCGTTTCGGTTTGGAGAGCGGCAATGGGCTGCTTTACTGTATCGTCAGTCGGCTTACGCTGCAGAAGGGCATGGACCTTGTGGCCAGCGCCGTGCCGAAACTCATGGAACTCGGCGGGAGGCTCGCCATTCTGGGGTCAGGTGATGCGGCACTGGAGGGTTCGCTAAAGGCGGCGATGGCGAGCTATCCCGGCCGCGTTGGCATTGCCACGTCCTATGACGAGCCGCTTTCACACCTGTTGCAGGCGGGCTCAGACGCCATTCTGATTCCTTCGCGGTTTGAGCCTTGCGGCCTCACACAGCTTTATGGCTTGCGATATGGCTGCGTGCCGGTCGTGGCGCGGGTCGGTGGGTTGGCGGATACGGTCGTTGATGCCAATGATGCGGCCCTTTCGGCCCATGCCGCCACGGGTGTTCAATTTTCGCCGGTGACGCAGGAAGCCCTGGAACATGCGTTGGAACGCACAAG
>CADEEO010000031.1:11615-24375 GCA_902826365.1 uncultured Hyphomicrobiales bacterium
TTCAATTTTCGCCGGTGACGCAGGAAGCCCTGGAACATGCGTTGGAACGCACAAGCGCCCTTTACGCCGACAAGTCTGTGTGGGCTTCGCTGCAGCAGGCGGGGATGAAGTCCGATGTTTCGTGGACGCGCAGTGCGGTGCGCTATGCCGAACTTTATCGTGCGGTTCTGAAAGGCGCCTGAGATGATAAAAAACATTTCCACCACGCCATTCGAGGGGCAGAAGCCCGGCACTTCTGGCCTGCGCAAAAAAGTGACGGTGTTCCAGCAGCCTCACTATGCGGAGAATTTTATCCAATCGATTTTTGATTCATTGCAAGGGTTTACGGGAAAAACCTTAGTTATTGGTGGAGATGGAAGATACTACAACCGTGAGGTTATCCAAACCGCCATCCGCATGGCGGCGGCAAATGGTTTTGGCCGGGTGCTGACAGCGAGAGGCGGGC
Source organism: uncultured Hyphomicrobiales bacterium (assembly GCA_902826365.1). GTDB lineage: Bacteria > Pseudomonadota > Alphaproteobacteria > Rhizobiales > Aestuariivirgaceae > Aestuariivirga. The sequence continues at coordinate 12,061 of CADEEO010000031.1, forward strand.
TTCTCTCAACACCTGCTGCATCGCATCTCATTCGCAAGTATGGAGCCTTCGGCGGCATCATTCTTTCTGCGAGCCATAATCCCGGCGGGCCGGACGGAGATTTCGGCATCAAGTACAATGCGGGAAATGGCGGCCCTGCCCCGGAGAAATTGACCGGCGAGTTTTTTGCCAATACGAAAAAAATCTCGAGCTACAAAATCTCCGACGCCGCTGATTGCAATCTCGACAAATTGGGTGCGAGCGAGATTGAAGGCATGACGGTTGAGGTCATCGATCCGGTTTCCGATTACCAGAAGCTCATGGAAACCTTGTTTGATTTCGACGCCATCAGAGCACTGTTCAAATCCGGGTTCCGCATCCGGTTCGACGCCATGCATGCCATCACCGGCCCCTATGGCCATGCCATTCTGGAGGATGCGCTGGGAGCGCCGAAGGGCTCGGTGGTGAATGGCACACCGCTTCCGGATTTCGGCGGGCACCATCCGGACCCCAATCTGGTTCATGCGAAAGCGCTTTATGATTTGATGATGTCGGCCAAGGGCCCTGATTTCGGGGCGGCCTCCGATGGTGACGGCGACCGCAATCTGATCATCGGCAAGAACCAGTTCGTGACGCCTTCGGATTCGTTGGCACTGCTGGCGGCAAATGCCCATCTGGCGCCCGGCTATTCAAAAGGTCTCGCCGGGGTTGCCCGTTCCATGCCCACCAGTTGCGCGGTGGACCGGGTTGCCACGAAGCTGGGTATCAAGAGTTTTGAAACACCGACGGGATGGAAATTTTTCGGAAATCTGCTTGATGCCGGCATGATCACCATGTGCGGCGAGGAAAGCGCGGGAACGGGATCAAACCATGTGCGCGAGAAGGATGGCCTTTGGGCTGTCCTGCTGTGGCTCAATATTCTGGCCAAGCGCCGGCAAAGCGTTGCGGATATCGTGAAGGAGCATTGGGCGGAATATGGGCGCAACTACTATTCACGCCATGACTATGAGGAAGTGGATGCGGATGCGGCCAACAGGCTGATGAAATTCCTCCGCGATAAATTACCTAGCTTGAAGGGCGAAAAAGCGGGGGCGCTGGCGGTGGCGACGGCCGATGATTTTTCCTATCACGATATCGTCGATGGCTCCGACACGGCCAATCAGGGCATCCGCATCATCTTCGACGACGGATCTCGGGTGATCTACCGGCTTTCGGGCACGGGCACGGCGGGGGCCACGCTTCGCGTCTATATCGAGAAGTACGAGGCGAAAGTCCTCGGGCTTGAAACGCAGGCGGCACTTTCCGACCTTATCGGTTTTGCGCGGGGCCTTGCCAGCATTGCGGAGCGCACGGGCCGCACGGAACCGACTGTGATCACCTAACATGCCCCAATCAAATTCCGGGTTGCCCTTCCCCCTTGGCGTCACACCGGTTGAAGGCGGGGTCAATGTTGCGGTTGTTTCACGGCATGCAACGCGGATATTTTTCTGCTGGTTTGAGGACGGTGTTGAGACACGTTTTGAATTGGCAACCCGTCAAGATGATGTGCATTGTGGATTCATAGCCGGTGTGAAGGTCGGCCAGCGTTACGGGCTGCGGGCGGAGGGGCCTTACGACGCCATTAATCTCTTCGATGTTTCCAAGCTGCTGATTGATCCCTATGCGACGGCGATTGACCGGAGCTTTACCTGGCACGGAGATTTTGCCGTCAGGGGCACCGAGACCTCGCCCATTGCGCCGAAGTGCATTGTCTCGGCATCATTGCTGCCCGCACGGCGTTTACCTTACAGGGCGCCACGCTTCATTTATGAAGTGGCGGTCAAAGCCTTCACCAAATGCCATCCGCTGATTCCCGAAGGCATCGCGGGCACGGTTGCGGCGCTGGCTCATCCCGCCTGCATTGAACATTTTCTCCGGCTTGGCGTTGATACGGTTGAGTTGATGCCACTGATGGCCTGGGCCGACGAGCGGCACCTGGCGCGACAGGGCCTTTCAAATGCCTGGGGCTATAACCCCCTAAGCTTCTTTGCTCCGGACCCAAGACTTGCTCCCGGCGGCTTGCGGGAGATACGCGAAACCGTTGCGGCGCTGCATGATGCTGGGCTTCGCTTTGTCCTCGATGTGGTGTTCAACCATACGGGCGAAAGCGATCTGGGCGGACCCACCGTTTCGCTGCGCGGGCTTGATAATGCGCTTTACTACCGGCATGCGCATGGCGTGCTGGTGAATGACACGGGCTGCGGCAATACGCTTGATACAAATAGCGCACACGTCATGGAACTTATTCTGGCAGCCATGCGCCATTGGGTGACGGCGGCGGGGATTGACGGATTCCGTTACGATCTGGCACCCGTGATGGGGCGTGGGGCCAACGGCTTTGATACCAACGCTCCCCTGCTTCAGGCCATTCAGCAGGACCCGCTATTGGGCCCGCTCATTCACATTGCCGAGCCTTGGGATATTGGCGCACACGGCTATCAGCTCGGAAATTTTCCGAGCGCCTGGCATGAGTGGAACGACCGTTACCGGGATGATGTCCGGCATTTCTGGCGCGGCGATGCGGGGGCCACGGCAAATTTTGCCACGCGCCTTGCGGGCTCATCGGATATTTTTGCACGGGCAGATCGCAAGCCATCGCGCAGCATCAATTACGTGGCGGCGCATGACGGCTTCACGCTTCGAGATGCCGTGAGCCATGACCACAAGAATAATTTTGCCAATGGCGAGGACAACCGCGATGGAAATTCACGGGAAGCCAGCTGGATTTCCAATGATCCCAAGCGGGATATGAAAGCCCTGCTGGCGAGCCTTTTTGTTTCGCGTGGCACCGTCATGCTGACCGCCGGTGATGAATTTGGCCGCAGCCAGCGCGGCAACAACAATGCCTATGCGCAAGACAATGAAACGACGTGGCTGGATTGGGCCAATGCGGATCAAGACCTCATTCAGCATGTCGCGGGGCTGGCGAGGTTCCGGGCCTATCACGCGTCCTATTTCGCTGACAAGTTCCTGAGCGGGCAAGTTGCGGCGGGACAGGACTATCCGGACATTCAATGGCTTTCGGAACAGGGTGGCGTTCTGGACTGGACTAAGCCTTCGCCTGATGTTTTCGGCCTGATCCTGAGTTGCGGGCAAGCAAAGGAACGGCTGCTTGTCTGGTTCAACCGGAATCAACAGAGCGTGGACATCACTTTGCCCGCGGCTCAACCGGGATTCCATTGGGGACAGGGCAGATTGACTTGCGAGGCACGCTCCGTCGCTACGTTGCTCGAAGTTGCAGACGCCGGGAAAAAATCCTCGGCCCCTGACGATGGCCTGATCCATGATCTCGCGGCGGCGGCGGGCATTCAGGGCGAATGGTGGGAGGTGAGCGGAGCCCATCACAGTGTTGGGATTGAAACAAAACGTGCCCTGCTTGCGGCCATGGTGCTTCCGATTGCAACGCAAGGAGAGGCGCGCGACTCGCTAAAAGAGCTTGCGGCAGCGCGGAACAAGAATATCGCGGTGATTGCGGCGGGCTGCTATCGGCCGGAATTCCTGAAGCAAGGGAAACGCCTCTACGGCCTGACATCCCATCTCTATGCGCTTCGCCATGAGGGCGACGCTGGCATCGGTGATCTGGAAACGCTTGCGCGGTTTTGCGAGGCCTCGGCCCGGCTTGGCGGTTCGCTGGCGGGCATCAATCCCCTGCACCACATGTTTACCGATGACCGCCGCCGCGTGAGCCCTTACCAGCCTTCGGACCGCCGTTTCATTGATCCCATCTATATTGATCTCAATGATGCGCAAAAGCGGTTCGGCCTTTCGGCAAGGAAATATGAAGTTGATCTGGCGCGGCTGCGCGAGGCAGGCCATGTGGATTATGAAGCCATCTGGCGCATCAAGGATGAGGTGCTGTTTTCGCTTTTCGAAAAATTCGGGACGAGCAAGGAATTTGAAGCCTTCATCGCCGATGGCGGGACCGCCTTGAAGGATCATGCGCGGTTTGAAGCGCGTGCGGATGCACGGCGTTACAGGTATGTCCAGTGGCTGCAATGGATCGCCGATGGGCAGCTTGCCGCCGCCGCAAAGCGGGCGGAGACGGCAGGGCTGGAGCTTGGCATCTACCGTGACCTTGCCTTGGGGTGTGCCTATGAAGGCGGCGAGGTTTGGGCGCGGCCGGAGCTTTTTGCCGCGGCTGTTTCACTGGGCGCGCCGCCGGACCCGTTTGCGCGGGATGGTCAGGTGTGGAACCTGCCGCCCTTCAATCCGCTGGCACTTGCCAAAGCGGATTATGAGCCTTTCGCCGAGATTCTCCGGGCCAATATGCGGCATGCGAAGGCTTTGCGCATTGATCATATCCTGGGCCTTTCCCGCCAGTTCTGGGTGCCGCGCGGCGCATCGGGTGCTGATGGGGCCTATATGTCGATGCCGATGGAAAAGCTTCTCGCCATCACAGCGGCTGAAAGTGTGCGGGCGAAATGCCTGGTGATCGGCGAGGATCTAGGTACGGCCCCCGAAGGGCTGCGTGAGCGACTTTCGGCGGCCAACATCCTGTCCTACCGGGTTTTGTGGTTCGAGCAGGATGAGGCGCGCTTTCAGCCGCCTGAGAACTATCCGCAAGGTGCGGCGGTGTGCCTGTCCTCGCATGATCTGGCGCCCTTCAAGGGATGGCGCGGGAGCGCCTGCCACGACGACATTGCAAAGCTGGAAAGCGCCATTACTGCGGCCGGCGTCAACAGTGGCGATCTTCTTGCCGATGCGCATGCCTTTGTTGCCAAGACGCCCTGCGCGGTCATGCTGGTGCAGGCGGATGATCTTTCGGAAGAGACCGAGCCTCTCAATGTGCCGGGCACCGATACGGAGCGGCCGAACTGGCGCAGGCGGCTTTCGGTAACGGTTGAGGAAATACCAGGCCTTGCAACGTCCAAGGCCGTCAGGGCTGCCATACAAAACACGGGACGCGGCAAAGATGGGTAAATCCTACAAGGTTGAAATCCTGGCGCAGGAGGTTATCGCCAAGTTCTGGTCAACCCTGAGCAAGGTGACGTTGAACTACACGCGCCGGGATGGCCGCTCCGAGACTTTGGTCCGTGAGGTCAATGATCATGGCCATGCGGCAGCGGTTCTGGCGCTTGATCCCGCACGAAAAACCGTTCTGCTGGTCAAGCAGATGCGCATTGCCGCGCATGTGGCGGGGCATACTGATCCCATGATTGAAGTCTGCGCCGGATTGCTTGACGGCGATGATGCGAGAATCTGTGCAATGCGGGAAGCCGAGGAGGAGCTTGGCTTTCGCGTGCATAACCTACGCGAGGCCGGCAACGTATTCATGAGCCCCGGGGCGCTGACCGAGCGGGTGAGCCTGTTCATCGGCACCTATTCGCCCGCAGACAGGATCACCAATGGCGGCGGTGTTTCAGCGGAAGGCGAAGATATCGAAGTGATCGAACTCCCGCTCGCCACGGCTTACGCGATGATTGCGTCCGGCGAGATTGTGGATGCAAAGACCATCATCCTGCTGCAGCACGCGATGCTGGCCTAGGCCGCCACATCACGCAAGGCGCCGGGACCCGGAATGGCTCCCTTGGGGCACTTGCCCGCAATGATCATGCCCAGCACTTCGTCCTTGGTCACATCCTTGACGCTGGCGGTTCCCACCACACGGCCGTTTTTCATAACGGCAATCCGGTCGGCGAGGTCAAAAACGTCATGGATGTCATGGCTAATCAGGAAAATGCCGATGCCATCGGCTTTGAGCTGCTTGATCAACTCGCCAACCTGGGCGGTTTCCTGGGGGCCAAGAGCCGCCGTCGGCTCGTCCATGATCAGGATGCGGGCGTTGAAGTGGATGGCGCGGGCGATGGCAACTGATTGCCGCTGGCCGCCGGACAGCTTGCTCACCGGCTCCTTAAAGCGGCGGAAATTGGGATTGAGCCGCCCCATCACCTTGCGGGCTTCCGATTCCATGGCGACGTCATCCAGCGTGCCAAAGGCGGTGCGGAGTTCACGGCCCAAATAGAGATTTGCGGCAGCGTCCACATTGTCGGCAAGCGCCAGCGTCTGATAGATCGTTTCAATGCCGAGGGCCTTCGCATCACGCGGGTTGTTGATCGTCACCTCATCGCCATTGATGTGGATATGCCCGTGATCGCGCTTGTAGGCGCCCGACAGGATCTTGATCAGCGTGGATTTCCCCGCGCCATTGTGGCCGAGCAGGCCCATGACCTCGCCGGGAAAGAGCTCAACGCTCGCATGATCGACCGCCTTGATGCCGCCGAAGGCGATGGACACGTCGCGCATTTCCACGAGAGGCGTGCCGCGAGCGGTGGATGCTGCTTTCGCCGGTATCTTGGTTTTCTTTGCCATTGCCGCCCCCTACTTCACACGCCGGCGATAAACCTGGTCTACAAAGACGGCAAAAACCAGAACGCAGGCTACCACCATGTCCTTGTAGGCAGATTCGAAATTGAGCAGAGTCATGCCCGATTGCAGAGACTGCATGACGAGCGCGCCAAGCATCGCACCGTAGATCGTGCCAAGGCCACCGGCCAACGACGTGCCGCCGATGACAGCCGCGGCAATGACGTAAAGCTCGTCAAAAGTGCCTAGCGAATTGGTAGCACTGTCGAGTCGGGCGGTGGAAATCGAAGCCGATATGGCGGCAAGGCTGCCCATGAGGGCAAAGATCATCACAGTCAGCTTTTTGGTGTTGATACCGGCCAGCTCGGCGGCTTCCGGATTGCCGCCCGTCGCGTAGACATAGCGGCCGAAGCGGGTGCGCGTTGCCATGAAGGTCATCAGCGCGCCCACTGCCAATGCAATGAGAACCGGGAGGGCATAGCCGTGCGAGATGAACAGGCCTTCAGGCGGGAGGGTGATGCCATTGGCGGCGGCATAACGATCAACCACGCCTTTGGGCCACGGATAGGAGTTGACCAGCAACGTGGTGCCCAGAGCCACGACACACCCGGTTGCGCCGAGGAAGTATTCCGCCCACATGGGCCGCTGCGGGAACTTGAAACGGTCGCGCTGGCGGCGGTTGTTGATAAGCCCCAAAATGATCAGAGCACAAGCTGCCAAACCCAGAACCCAGCTGGCAACGTCTCCGATTGCTCCAGACGTTGTGCCGGAGAATGAACCGCCCATGAGCTTAAAATTCTTGTCCATGGGTGCTACGGTTTCGCCGCGGATCACGGCCCAAGCTGCGCCGCGCCAGCCGATCAATCCGCCGAGCGTGACAATAAAAGAAGGAATGCCGGCATAGGCAACAAGTGCGCCTTGGAATGCACCGATGGATGCCCCAATAGCAATGCCAAGCAGCAAAGTGACAATCCAAATCAGGGGATGGCCAACCGGGAAGCCCAGAGCGGGCATCCAGAAGACCTGAGCCGTGCCGATGACGACCGCAACAAACCCCAGAATCGAACCAACCGAGAGATCAATCTGGCGCATGACAATGACCAACACCATGCCGGTTGTCATCACGGCGATCGAAGAGGTTTGCACCAGCAGGATCCAAAGGTTGCGCGGCGTCAGGAAGGAGCCGCCAAAAAGCCCATCAGCAGGACGTAGTATGCCACTGTAGACATCAAACCCAATCCAGATGATCAGCAAGGCGACAATCATGCCGAGCAGGCGGGTGTCGATTTCGGTGGCGCGGAAAAACCGTGTGACTGCGCTTTCCTCGCTCAGCGCCGGGCCATGAGATTGTGCTACGTTTGCCGACATTGTTTTTGCCTCCCCACCCCGTTCGACTGCTTGCCGCAGTGCTTCACTTGCTTAAAAGGAAACCGCGCCACTCCTTGTGGAGCGGCGCGGCCATTGTGTTTCAGATCGTCAAGTCTGGCAAGAGTTAACCGCAAGCCGGAACCGAGCCGGCAGGAACGCCAGCGCAGACCTTTTCCTTGGTAACCCAGCCGCCATCGATGACTTCGTTGAGCTTGTCCTTGGTGATCGGGTTTGGCGGGATCAGAACGGCATTGACTTCAACGCCCTTCTGGCCGCCGCTGAACTTTCCAACACCAGGAAGTTCGGTGAGGGCTTTGCCATCGGCGATCATGTTGGCGAATTCAGCGGCCGACTTGCCGAGAACGCGCGAATCTTTCCAGACCGAGACAAGCTGCGTGCCGAGAGCAACGCGGTTCAGAGCAGCATGGTCGCCATCCTGGCCGGTTACAGGCACTGTGCCTGCAAGACCCTGGGCTTCAAGGGCTGCAACTACGCCGCCAGCCATGCCGTCATTTTCGGAAATGACCGCATCAACCTTGTTGTTCACCGACGTGAGGCACTGCTCCATGTTCTTCTGGGCGCCATCGGGCTTCCAGCCGTCGGTGAAGGTTTCACAGACATTCTTGATCTTGCCGGCATCCATGTTTGGCTTCAGCACTTCCATGATGCCTTCGAAGAGGAACGTGGCATTTGGATCGCCCTTGTCACCCTTGATGAAAGCGAAATCACCTTCGGCCTTGCCCTTTTCGAGCATCGTCTTGGCCATCAGGCGGCCCACACCAACGTTATCAAACGTCACGTAGAGAGCATCCGGATGTTCGACGAGCACGTCATAGGAAATCATCTTTACGCCAGCATCAGCGGCGGTCTGGAAGGCAGGCAGAATGGCGCTGGAATCAAAAGCGACGACGAGAATGACGTCAACCTTCTGGCTTACCAGGCCTTCGATGTCGGTGAGCTGCTTGGCGGCCGAGCCCTGGGCATCGGTCGAGATATACTTGTTGCCGGCGGCCTCAACCACGGCCTTGATTGCGGCTTCGTCGGTTTTCCAACGCTCTTCCTGGAAGGTCTTCCAGGACACTGCAATGGTTTTTCCGGCAGCCATGGCTGACATGGAAGACATGCCGAGCAGCAGGGCTCCGGCCATCAATGTTAAGATGTTGCGCTTCATTCGTTAAGTCCTCCTCATCACCAGGCCATCCACGGGACGCTCCCATATTCTCCAGTTGTCCTGGAACTCGCAAATGCTGGCCGATGGACGATTATTGATTTATTTTAGCGTCCAAAAAAATGTTGCATCAAGTAGCATTGTGAGTCAAGCTTAGAAAATAAATATGACAATTCAGCAGCCAAATGCTGGAGAAAACAGCGGGAGCACGATGCTCAAGAAAGCGAACAGCGATCTTGTACGGCGGCAGAACCGGGGACTGTTCCTCGAAACCCTGCGCCAGCATGGCCCGCTTGCAAGAATTACCCTGGGCCACAGAACCGGATTGTCTCCCGCCTCCATCACTTCGATCAGCGCACAACTCATCGACGAAGGATTGGTTTATTCCATCGGCGAAGATGACGCGGTTTCAGCCGAAACCAAACGGGGGCGGCCGCAAACACGATTGGCGCTTAACCCAAAGGCCACCAATGTGCTGGCCGTTTCGATTTCGGTCGACAGCATTGAACTTGCCTTTGCGGATTTCAGCGGGGCCACGCATGCGCCTGTCAAGCTGCGGATGGACACCTATGAAATTCCAAAGGAGGAATTCGGGCCACGTGTCGCTAACGAGATAAAAGCCAATGCCCGGAAGCTTGGGATTGAATTGAGTTCAATCACCCGCATCGGCATTGCGGTGCAGGGCGTTGCCGACACGATTACCGGGGAGATTCCGTGGAGCCCGGCCTTCCGGGCCCGCGACATTCCCGTGGTGAAGCCGCTCGAACGGATTTTGGGCATTCCCTGCAGCATTGGCAACAACGCCAACATGATCGCCGAGGCCCTGATTGCGGCGGACCGGAAAAAATATGGCGGAAACACCGCAGTGGTTTTCCTGGGCCACGGCGTTGGTCTCGGCCTTATTCTCAATGGCGCAGTCTACGATGGCGCCAATGGCCGCGCTGCTGAATTCGGCCACATGAACCATCTTCCCGATGGCCCGCTGTGCCGCTGCGGGCGGCATGGTTGCCTCGAGGCCTTCAGTGCCGACTACGGCATCATGCGCATGGCCACGAACGGCCAAGGCAATGACTTCGATGTGCACGCGGCGGTGCGCGACGAGGAGATGCGGGAACTGGAGCTGGCGGCGGAGTCCGGCGACACGGTTGCCATCGATGCCTTTAACCGGGCCGGGGAGGTGTTAGGGTTTGGCATCGCTCGGCTGATCGCACTAATCAATCCGCAACGCGTTGTGCTGGCGGGACCGGGCACGCGCGCCTACGACCTGATGAAAGACAGCATCTGGGAGGCGCTGCGGCGCGGGCTGGTGCATGACTTGCGGAAATATGTAGAATTCGAGGTTGTGCCCTACGGCAAGGATATGATCACTACGGGAACGTTGGTCGAAACCCTGCGCCATCTGGATCGCGATGTATTTGCGACGGGCCAGAAAGGCACGGTGCTGGAATTTTCTGGGAGGAAAATCGCATGAGGAAGATGTTATTTTCTGCCGTGCTCGCTTTGATGTGGTTTGGGACGCTTGGCGCCGCTACGGCCCAAACAAACGCCACGAAGGCCGAAGAGGTCTTGCACACCTGGTATAACCTGGGGCTGGAACTTGTCTGGCATACGCCAACCTATTCGCCGCCGGTAGCCAGCCGTTCCTTTGCCTACATGGGTGTCACCGCCTTTGAAGCTGTGGCGGCCGGTTCGGATGAATTGCAAACCCTTGCCGGGCAGTTGCATGGCTTGAAGCCCGGGCCGCAGCGCGAGGCTGGCAAGGCCTACGACGAGGCCGTGGTGATGCAGGCTGCCATGGCGTTTGCCGTACAGCATTTTTTCGAGAACACCGGCCCAAGCGGGCAAAACGCCATGACGAAGCTTGAGGCGAGGCTGCGCGAGAAAGTTTCAGCAGGCGTGCCCGCCGATGTGCAGGCGCGCAGCGAGGCATATGGCCTTGCGGTTGCCGAGCATATTCTGGCCTGGTCGGCGGATGACGGCGGGGCGGTTGTTGAAACCCTGGGCTTCCCGCAGGATTATGTACTGCCGAAAGGACCCTCTCATTGGGTGCCCACCAGCCTGGTTGCCCTCCAGCAAACACCGCTCTTGCCGAACTGGGGGAAGAACCGGACCTTCGCCATGCCGCAAGGCACGAGCTGCGCCTTGCCGTCACATCCCGAATACAGCGAGGAAAAGGATTCACAATTCTACAAGGAGGCGATTGAAGTTTACGAAGCGAAGCAGAATTTGACCCCTGAGCGCCGTGCCATCGCGCGCTTCTGGGCGGACGATGCCATGCTTTCGATGACGCCGCCCGGGCACTGGATTTCCATCGCGCAGCAAATCCTCAATCGCGACAAAGTAGATCTGGATAAAAGCGTGGAAACCCTGGCGCGCCTCGGCGTGGCGGTGGCAGACGGCTTTATCGGCTGCTGGCAGTCCAAATACCAGTACGACCTGATACGGCCCGTTTCCTATATCCGCCGGGTGATAGACCCGAAATGGGAGCCGCTGCTCAATACTCCGCCATTCCCTGAATATCCCAGCGGCCATAGCACGCAATCAGGGGCCGCGGCGGACGTGCTGACCAATCTGTTTGGCGAGAATTTCGCCTTCGAAGACAAGACCGGGGCCCACGCCGGGCTCGCTCCACGCAACTTCCCGAGTTTTTGGGCAGCGGCCGATGATGCGGGCATCTCGCGCCTCTACGGCGGCATCCATTTCCGCGCCGCAATTGAAAACGGGCTTGAACAGGGGCGCTGCATTGCCGCCTTCACAAATGCCTTGCGCACAAGGAGATAGACCATGCGTATGTTGTCTTTACGTTTTGCCTTAACCGCCTTGGGTGCCGCGGGCCTGGTGCAGTCGGTTGCCGCCGAAAACACCGTCGCTGTCCCAAGTTTCGTCGAGGAAACGGCCAGCGCCGGGATTGACAGTGTTTATGCCGGCGAATGGGAATATATGGTGGGCGGCGGAGTTGCCACCTTCGACTGCAACGCGGACGGTTTTGCCGACATGCTATTGGCCGGCGGCACATCGCCCGCCAAATTCTACCGCAACACCAGCACCAAGGGCGGTGCATTGCATTTCGATTTACAAACAAGCGGCCTTGAATTGGGTGCCGTTAACGGTGCCTATCCGATGGATGTCGACAGTGATGGCAACACCGATCTGGTGCTGCTGCGCGTCGGCGAGAATGTCGTGATGCGCGGTCTGGGCGATTGCAAATTTGAACGGGCCAATGAGGCCTGGGGCTTTGACGGCGGAGATGCCTGGTCAACGGCTTTTGCCGCCACCTGGGAAAAGGGTGCGAAGTGGCCGACGCTGGCCATCGGCAATTACGTCAACCGCCTGGAGGAGACGTCTCCATGGGGTTCCTGCACGGATAACTGGTTGCACCGCCCTGACGCGGCCCAAAACAAGTTTGCGCCACCCCTGGCGCTCAAACCCAGCTATTGCGCGCTGTCGATGCTGTTCAC
>CADEEO010000031.1:24475-26685 GCA_902826365.1 uncultured Hyphomicrobiales bacterium
CAGGTTTGGGCGGCGAAGTAAGCCTCCCGATCACAAATTTCTGATCATAAGACGGCGGGATATATTTCTTTTCGCCCTGGAACTCCCTATGAGAGAGCGGCGATACAGGAGCCGTAATGAAGTTTTCCAGGCGTGATTTGGTTAAGGCTGCCGGGGCTGCGGCTTTGCTTCCGCTTTTCCCGAAAACGGGCTTCGCCGCGGATTGGGCCGCACTTGTAGAGCAAGCGAAAGGCCAGACAGTTTATTTCAATGCCTGGGCGGGTTCCGAACCGATCAACGCCTACATCACCTGGACGGCGGAACAGGTTAGGGCCCGTTACGATATCACCCTTGAGCATGTGAAAATTGCCGACACGGCGGAAGTGGTCCGTCGGGTGCGCGACGAGGTGAAGGCCGGCAAGGCTGAAGGCTCGGCGGATTTGGTCTGGATCAATGGCGAAAATTTCCGCGCCATGAAAGCCGAGAAACTCTTGTTTGGTCCCTTCGCCAATGAGCTGCCAAATTTCAAATATGTGGACACCGAGGGCAAGCCAACAACTTTGGTAGATTTTGCTGAGGCAACCGACGGTTTGGAAAGCCCGTGGGGCATGGCGCAGCTTACCTTCTTCGGTGATGGTTCAAAAATTTCGGCGGCGCCCAAAAGCATGGATGAGCTTGTGGTGTTTGCGAAGGCCAATCCGGGCCGCGTGAGCTATCCGGCGCCACCGGATTTTCATGGCACGACTTTTGTGAAGCAGGCGCTGATGGAATCAATCACGGATCAGGGGCTCCTGCCGTTGCCGGTAAAGAGTGATGAGTTTCCCCGCGCGGTTGCGCCGCTGTTTGACCTGCTTGACAGCCTGCATCCGCATCTCTGGCGGGCGGGCCAGCAATTTCCGCAGAGCCAGGCGCAGCTTAAGCAAATGCTGGCGGATGGTGAATTGCTGATGGCGCTGACCTTCAATCCCAATGAGCCGGCCAATCTTGTTGCCTCCGGGGAATTGCCGCAGAGCACGGTGGCCTGGCAGCACCGGGCCGGCACCATCGGCAACACGCATTTCGTGGCTATTCCCACTAATTCAAAAGCAACGGCGGGGGCGCAAGTTGTGGCAAATTTCCTGCTCTCCCCGGAGGCGCAGGGCCGCAAGGCCGATCTCAAAATCTGGGGTGATCCCACGGTGCTTGCTTCATCCAAGCTTTCCGCCGACGAGGGCAAGTTTTTTGAAACCAGCATGGTTGCCGGAAGTGTGACGGACCCGGCCCCGGCGCTTCCCGAACCGCACGGCAGTTGGGTGCCGCTCCTTGAAACCGCCTGGCTTGAATCCTACGGCACATGAAAAAATTTCTGAACAGCTTTGCCGGTTTCCTGCCGCTTGGCGTGTTGTGGCTGAGCCCGCTTTTGGCTGGCCTGCTTGCTGTGTTGTACGGGGCGCTCGATGGCGAGGCGTGGCTCACCCTTTTTGAACATCCACAGCTCTGGCCGGCGCTGGCCCTTTCAATCGGCACTGGCACACTGAGCCTCATCATTTCGGTGCTGCTGGCTTTCTGGATTGTGGCGGGGCTTTACGGCGGCAAGTTTTGGGCGGATTGCTCAAGCCTTATGGGCGGCTTCCTGTCCCTGCCCCATCTGGCCTTCGCCATAGGGCTTGGCTTCCTGATTACGCCGAGCGGATTCATTGCCCGTGTCATTGGCTCACTTGCCGGCTGGTCCGTGCCGCCGCAATGGATGACGACCCAGGACCCTTATGGGTTTTCGCTGGTCGCCGTGCTTGTCCTCAAGGAAGTGCCATTCCTGATCTGGCTTATCGGCGCACTCCTGGCGCGGCCTGATATTTCACAAACGTTGAAGGGACATTTCCGCGTGTCGCAAAGCCTGGGGCATGGCGGCGCATCGGTGTGGCTGCGGGTGTTCATTCCGCAAATCCTGCCGCGCCTGAAATGGCCGCTGCTCATCGTCTGGTTCTATGGCGCATCGGTGGTCGATGTGGCGCTGGCCATCGGGCCGACGCAGCCGCCGCCGCTTTCGGTCATTATCTGGTCTGACCTCAACAATGCCGATCCCGCCTTAAAGGCGCCCGGAACGCCTGGCCCGCTGTTCCTGACAGCGGCGCTTGGCGCGCTCGAGCGGGCGGCGTGGGTCTCGAAGCAAAGTGTGGTTGCCGCGATCTGGTACTTTTTTGCCAGTCGCCGTTCGCGGCGGCGGCCGTCAGCGATCACGTCACACATGCTGC
>CADEEO010000032.1 GCA_902826365.1 uncultured Hyphomicrobiales bacterium
CCGGATAAAATCAACGAGCAGCGTGCGGTTTTCAACGTCTCCGCACACCGCTTTGCCATTCACTTTCATGTAAATTGCGGGCATTCAGGTTACCTCCCATACGGCCCGTCTGAGGGTAATGACCTGACCCTCGTGCGGGGACTTCTTTTTTGCGTCTACTTTATAATCATCCCAGATTTGCACCTTGGTCAAGCATTGGCAAGCGGAATGCAAAACTGTCGCGGGGGAGTGCGGTATTTGAAGGCCGGAATGCAAAAGCTTTGACGGGCCGCAACCTGCGCCTGTTTTTTAATCACGCCACAGCCGTGATTGTTTGAGATTATCGCCTTCTCTCGTCCTGCGTAGCGAAGCGAAGCAGGATGGGAGAAGGTGCCCGACAGGGCGGATGAGGGGCCTTACTTTTTCTCCGTCAGCACCATCAAAATGGCATCGCATATATCAGGCAGCCCTTTGTACACATCGTCATTCCAAAAGCGTAAGATATGATAGCCTTGCTCGCGCAGGTAAATGCTTCGACGCTTGTCGTATTCCACTTCCGCTTCAGTACCGTGTGTCGCTCCATCCAATTCGGCGATCAATTTGCGATCCCGGCAGGCGAAGTCGGCGATATGGGAACCAACTGAAAGCTGCCGGACGAATTTGAACCCGCCAAGTCTGCGATTGCGGACCACTTCCCAAAGTCGGCGCTCGGCTTCGGTATCACCTTTTCGCAAGGCGCGGGCACGCTCCAGAGACTTCGGATTTTTGATGGGCCATAGAACGATCAAGTCCAGATAATCGCTTTTGGTCAAGAGGCCCTCATCCGGCCTTCGGCCACCTTCTCCCATGCAAGGGCACGGGAGAAGGCGCTAAATGATTATCGCCTTCTCCGGTTCGAAGAATGGGAGAAGAAGGCCGATAGGGCGGATGTGGGCTTCTTAAGAAGCACGGGAGAAAGCGATAAAAACTTTACGCCACCGCCTGCTGTATCACCGGAATGCCGCGTTCGCGGTAGGGGGTGCGGCCGTAGAAGGCGCGGTAGCATTTTGAGAAATGCGATGGGCTTGAGAAGCCCGAGGCGAGCGCCACGTTGATCACCGACATGTCGGTTTGCAGCAGCAGCGACCGCGCCTTCTTCAGGCGCAATTCCAGGTAATAGCGCTTGGGCGAGCGGTCCACATAGCGCCGGAACAGGCGCTCAAGCTGGCGCGTCGAAAGCCCCGCCTGCTTTGCCAAGAGACTAGGCGACAGCGGCTCCTCCAGGTTCTCCTCCATCTTCTCTATGATGCCCACGAGCTTTGGATGCCGCGCCCCGATGCGGGCGGGCAGCGACATGCGTTGGTGCTCGCTGTGGTGGCGGATGGGCGAATGCAGCACCGCTTCGGCGACGCCCGAGGCAAGATCCGGCCCATGCTGGCTGGCGATCATGGTGAGCATCATGTCGAGCGCCGTGGTGCCGCCCGCGCTGGTGAAGCGATCCCGGTCGATTTCAAACAGGCCGCCCGTGGCGTTGATTTCCGGGAAGGCTTCCGAGAAGCCGGGCAGGTTCTCCCAGTGGATGGTGCATTTATAATCGTCGAGGATGCCGGCTTCCGCCAGCAGATGGGCGCCGGTGCAAACCGCGCCGATGTCATTGCCGCGGCGCGCCGTCTTGCGCAGCCATGAGATGAGCCGCTTGTCCGAATGGTGCTGCACATTGAGCCCGGCGCAGACGATGATAGTGGCATGCGGCGGTATAGCGTCGAGGTCGCCGTTGACCATGGTGAGAATGTTGTTGGAGGCAGCCACCGGCTGGCCGTCCACCGAATGCATGGTCCAGCGGTAAAGCGCCTTTTCCGACATGCGGTTTGCCAGCCGCAGGGGCTCAATGGCCGAGGTCACCGGCATCATGGTGAATTCCGGCACCAGAATCAGGGCAAAGGGTTGCGGCACGTCCTTGGGTTTGTCGCCAAACATGGGTTTTCTCCGAAGCCCGCATCTTTGCGGCAGTTCCAGCACTTTGTCCACCAGCGCCATGTCGCAGCCCAAAACCGACTTGATACAGGGTAAATGGTCGGTTTCGTATCCCGCCTGTCGCAAATCTTTGGGCGAATATGAGGCGTTGCCTGCATTTTGGGGGACAACCCGCCTGGAGGCCCTTTCGTGAATGCTCCCCATTTCCATGCCGATGCCAAATCTCACCTGATGGCCAATCCTTCCCGTGAATTTCTGAAGAACCTGTCGCTTGAAATCACCGCCAGGCAGATTGAGAAACTGCCGGTTTTGCAGGAACACCTGCCCAAGGGCACACCCATCTTCATCGCTTTGATTGATCCGGCCGATCAGGCTGGTCAATTGGCGGCGGCCGGCGCTCTCCGCAAGGCAGGCCTTGAACCAGTTCCCCATGTGCCGGCCCGCTTCGTGCTGGATGAAAGTGATTTGAAGAACCGCATTGCCGCCCTGGCAGGCGAGGCCGGCGTGACGCAAATGCTTGTGTTGGGTGGCGGAGCGCCAACCCCCATGGGCAAATTCGATGCGGCCATTCAATTGCTGCGCACCGACGTGTTCCAGAAAAACGGCGTGACGCGCATCGGCATCGCCGGCCACCCCGAAGGCAATGCCGATATCACCAAGGTTCACGGCGAAGCAGTCTTGTTGAAAGCCCTCGGCGAAAAGCAGGCCTGGCTGAAGGCCAATAACATTTCAGGATTCATCGCCACGCAGTTTTTGTTTGAGGCGGCGCCCGTGGCCTATTGGGCCAGCATGCTGCGCGACAACGGCATCGATCTTCCCATCCACGTCGGCATTCCAGGCCCCGCCACCATCAAGACCCTGGTGAAATATGCCGCCATGTGCGGCGTTGGAAATTCCGCCCGCTTTATCCGCAAGCAGGCGCTCAACATCACCAAGCTTCTCACCGTGAACACCCCCGATGAATTCATCGAGCAGCTCGCAGTGCTGCATTTCGACCGCCCCGAGCTGGGCATCATGGGTCCCCATCTCTATCCCTTCGGCGGCTTCGACAAAATGTTCGAGTGGCTGACTCCGAAACTCAAGGGATAGCATGCAATACAAAAGGCCAGGTTTTCACCTGGCCTCATTTTTTAGCGGTCAAGCTTAGTTGCTGCCGCCGTTGTCGTTTTCCTCAGACTGCCACTTCATGCGCTCGAAGCTTGTTGCGGGTTGGCCCGCATCCATAACCGCGATGGCGCTGGTGCTGGTGGAAGTGCTGGCCACCTGGTTCGAATACTTTCCAAA
Organism: uncultured Hyphomicrobiales bacterium; assembly: GCA_902826365.1. Classification (GTDB taxonomy): domain Bacteria; phylum Pseudomonadota; class Alphaproteobacteria; order Rhizobiales; family Aestuariivirgaceae; genus Aestuariivirga. The sequence goes on from CADEEO010000032.1 coordinate 3,217, forward strand.
ATAGGTGTCTGAATCGCGCAGGTCATAGCCGCGGTTATCGCCGGCAAACGCAACCGTTGAAACGGCAGCGATGGCGAAAAGGGAAATTGCGATCTTCTTCATGATAGTCTCCTTTAACTCTAATTTTATGATCTGCCCTCAATGACCGATCTGAACATGAAACGGTTGGTTCCGCTCGCCGGTTTCACAAAAAACTCCCTATTACGCGGATCAGGATTTTTTTGTGCGGCTGCGTGAACGGAATTTACCGTTTCCATTGGCTTTCAGGTCTGCTCCGCCGTAGGGCGCTCACGAAGGTGTTATGTGGGTTTATTTTATCTCACGGGTTTGTGAGCGGAAAATCGGTGGCCGGGTTGTTAACCCGGCCAAGTTGGTGTTGCGGCGGCCAACTTAGTCGCCGTCAATTTCATTCTGTTCCGCCTGGCGCTTCATGCGCTCGAAGCTGCTGAGAACCCGATCATCATTGGCGACAGCGAAAGCATCGGAGCTGACGGCTTCGTTCTCCAGCTGGACTGCATACTTGCCAATGTACGTATCTGAATCGCGCGGATCAGAGCCGCGGTTTGGTCCAGCCAGCACAGCCGTTGAAACAGCGGCCAGGGCGATGAGGGAAATTGCGATCTTCTTCATGATAGTGTCCTTTACTTCTCTTGTTGATCTTGCGTCGTGAACCGCGCTCTTCGCAGTCCCGATACGTTCGATGTAAGAAGCCAGGGTTTGGTTTCAAGAAGAAATGTAATATTTCTGATCACATATTTTTGATGCAGCAAAATCAATGAATTAGAGAAAAATTGAACCAACGGCGAGAACCTGCACAAGGTTTGCGCATCCGGCTGTTCGAGCCTTCAAATGGGGGTGCTTTGCGCCCCAAACAAGGTGACTTTTGCAGGTGCGCGGGCCGTTGCAAGGATAAAGTCCCACGCATAATCGGCGTAGGAGCGGAATACATAAACATCGAAAACCGTGTCTTCCACCACATGCAGCAGCGCCGCGATTTCCGCATACCGCATGCGGCGCACGGTGCCCGGCGTGTAGTCATCGCTGAGCAGGTCAAGCGATGAACCTTTCAGCAGAACCTCGCGCACCCCTTCTCCTTCAAGGCGCAGGACCGCGCGCATGTCGGAGACATCAACAATAAGTGAATGAGTGCCTCCCAGTTCGGTTTTCAAGGTGGCAGCCAGTTCAACTGCCTTGGCGCGCGAACACAGAATGAGCCATTGATCGATTGAAAGCCACAATGCTTTCACATCGCCCCAAGAAACGCTCGTGCGCGATGCTTTAGGAAGGTCGATCCCCAGGACTTTTTTTGCTGCGGCCATGAACTTCTTGTCTGATGCGGATCCGCGCACATCAATCATGCCGCGGTCCGTGATCTCGCGGAGTTCGATGCTCAGGCCTTGCGGTGCTTCGCGGTGGGCGAGGGGGCTTTCAACATAGAGCTCAGACATTCTGCCGCGCTCCTTCCTTGTCATAGAAAACGGGATCAACAATTTTGGCGCGGATCACCTTGCCCCCTTCGATGGGGAACGAAAGCGTTTCGCCCATGCGGGCCCGGCCATTCTGGATCAGCGCCATGGCGATGGAGCGTTCCAGCGTTGGCGAATGATAGGACGAGGTGACCTGACCAATCATTTCCATCGGCGGCTTGTCTTTCACCTGCTTCACCGCATAAGCGCCATCGGGCAAGACGTCCGTTGGCTCTTCCGTGAGGAGGCCCACAAGCTGCTTGCGGTCCGGCCCCTTGAGATAGCTTTGCTCGAGCGAACGCTTGCCGATGAAGTCTGCTTTCTTCTTTGACACGAGGCCGTCAAGGCCAACGTCAATCGGCGTTGTCGTGCCATCGGTTTCGTCGCCAATGACGATGAAGCCTTTTTCGGCGCGCAGCACATGCAAGGCTTCCGTGCCATAGGGCTCAATGCCAAGCTCCTTGCCCGCATCAAGAATGGCATTCCAAAGCCCGCGCCCCATGCTGGCAGGTGTTGCCACTTCATAGGACTGCTCGCCGGAGAAGCTGATGCGATAGACTCGCACCGGATAGCCACCGAGCTTGCCTTCCTTGAAGGACATGTGTGGGAAGCCGTCATGGGAGAGATCGAAGTCAGCCCCCAGCTTGGCCAGCACATTGCGGGCGCGCGGCCCCGCGATGGCAAACTGCGCCCATTGCTCGGTCACCGGAGTCACAAACACCTTATAATGGGTCCATTCCGTCTGCAGCCATTCCTCAAGCCAGGCCGCAATGCGGTCCGCCCCGCCAGACGTTGTGTGCATGAGGAAATGATCTTCACCCAAGCGCACGGTGACGCCATCATCCGTGAGGAAACCCAGCTCATTCATCATCAGCCCGTAGCGGCATTTGCCCACTTTTAGGGTCGAGAACATGTTGGTGTACACGCGGTCGAGGAACTCCGCCGCATCCGGCCCCTTGATTTCAATCTTGCCGAGCGTCGAGGCATCAAGCAGGCCCACCTTGTGGCGCACCGCGAGGATTTCGCGATTGATCGATCCATGCTTGTCTTCACCTGGACCCGTATAGGTGTAGGCCCTGCGCCATTGGCCGACAGGTTCGAAAGTCGCGCCTTTGTCCGCATGCCACTGGTAAATCGGCGTGCGGCGGATGGGCAGGAACAGGTTCTTGGTGAGTACGCCCGCAATCGAGCCGAAGGAGAACGGCGTATAGGGCGGGCGGAAGGTGGTGACACCGATTTCCGGAATGCTCTTGCCCGTGGCGTCCGAGAGCACGCCGAGGCCGTTGAGGTTCGACGTCTTGCCCTGATCGGTCGCCATGCCGAAAGTGGTGTAGCGCTTGGTATGCTCCACCGACTCGTAACCCTCTCGCTGGGCCAATTCCAGGTCGGCAACCGTCACGTCATTCTGGAAATCGATGAAATGCTTGTTGCCCTCATTATATTTGCCCGTGGCCGGCGCGAACCACAGGGCTTCCAATGGCTTCTGCACATCCTGCTCGGCCTTGGGCAGCTTGACCTTTGCCGCCTTGGTTTTCCGCTTTGCGACCATCTCGCCAGCCGTTGAGGCCTCGGCGATGATATCGGCCAGGGCAAAGGTGCCGTTGGCGGCACCAACCGCAGTGACCGGGTCCTGATGCCGGTCGGGCCGGAAGGATTGCAGGCCATCGTCAAACTTGATCTTGCCGCCATTGTGGCACCAGAGATGAAGCGCCGGATTAAAGCCGCCGGACATGGCAATGAAATCGCAAGAAATTTTGCGTTCTGTGATGACCCGGCCTTGACCTTTACGGTAAGCCGCAACGCGCACTGCGGTAACCCCGAGGTTGCCTTCAACGGCTGAGACCACTGAGCTTACCGCTACCTCAATGCCCGCGGCGCGGGCTTTTTCGACCAAAGCGCCTTCCGCCCGGCCCCGCGAGTCAACTACACGAACGCCAATGCCTGCGGCCTTGAGCACAAGCGCCGTCTGATAGGCGTCATCATTATTGGTGAAAACAATGCCCTCAACCCCGGGGGACACGCCGTAGCGCTCCACCATGGCGCGGGCCGCCGAGGCCAGCATGATTCCGGGCCGGTCATTGTTGGCGAAGGCAATCGGACGTTCGATAGCCCCGCTGGCGAGGATCACCTGCTTGGCGCGGACCTTCCAAAGCCTGTGGCGCGGTGCGCCCTCGCGGAGCAATGCCGGATCATGATCGGCCGCCCGCTCAAACAGCATCAGGTAATTGTGATGCCAATGGCCCACGACAGTAGTGCGGGGCAGGAGATGCACATTCTCCGCCGCAGCGAGCGAGGAAACCTTTTCTGCAACCCAAGCCGTTTGCGGTTTGCCATCAAGCGAACCGCCAGCAATATCCGCAAGGCCGCCAAACTGCGGATTCTCATCTGCCAGGATAACTCTGGCGCCCGTTGCTGCGGCCGATTCAGCCGCCGCCAATCCCGCAACACCGCCACCCACCACCAGCACATCGCAATGAACGTGGATGTTTTCGTAAGCATCTGGATCGCGGCCTTCCGGCGCATGGCCCAGACCCGCCGCCTTGCGGATGAGCGGCTCATACACATGCTTCCAGAAGCGCTGCGGCCACATGAAGGTCTTGTAGTAGAAGCCGCCCGGAATGAAGCGCGAGACCTTGCTGTTGAGCGACCCCACATCGAAGGCAAGTGATGGCCAGCGGTTCTGGCTCACCGCCTGCAAGCCATCAAAGAGTTCAATCTGCGTGGCGCGCAAATTGGGTTCATGGCGAGAGCCATCGCCCACGCCGATAAGCGCGTTCATTTCCTCCGAGCCGAGGCCGACGACTCCGCGCGGGCGGTGATACTTGAAGCTGCGGCCGAAAAGCTTCGTGCCATTGGCCATGACCGCTGACGCCAGCGTATCCCCGGCAAAACCGTTGAGCTGCTTGCCGTCAAAACTGAAATGCACCTTCTTCGTGCGGTCAATACGGCTGCCGCCCTGGGCTAGGCGGTAAGGCTTATTGCTCATGATTTTGCCTCTGCCTTCAGTTTGTCTTTGAAATAGGTGGCCCATTCGCCCGTGGCCTGTTCCATCAATTCGCGCGGCGGCAATTCGGTGATGCCGTAAAACGCCTTGAATTCCATGGTGACGGTGTCGCGCGCCGCATGGAACCATTTCCCGCAGCCCCGGTCGCAGCGCCAGCGCTCGAAATGCAGTCCCTTCGGGTTATGCCGGATGAAAAGATAATCGCGCTGCGCTTCATCGCTGACATTTACGGGATCATGCGTTGCGGGCCGCCGCACATGGGCCTGGCCGCCGCCATGAAAATCCGTCTCGTCGCCTTCCGCGCCACACACCGGGCAATGAACAACTAACATATCATCTGCTCCTAATGCGCCACGGCTGCTGCGACGCTTTCGTCGATGAGGCGGCCTTCGGCGAATCGGCTGAGTCCAAAAGGTTCGGCGATGGGGTGCGGCCTGTCATGGGCGATGGTGTCGGCGAAGACACAGCCCGAACCCGGAATGGCCTTGAAGCCGCCGGTGCCCCAGCCGCAATTCACATAGAGGCCTTCCACATCGGTTTTGGAAATGATCGGCGAACGGTCGCCCGTCATGTCCACAATGCCGCCCCACATCCGCAGCATCCGCAACCGCGAAATGATCGGGAAGGTTTCAACCAGTGCCGTGACCGTATGCTCCAGCGAAGGAAAGGAGCCGCGCTGCGAATAGTTATTGTAAGGATCCGTGCCGCCGCCGATGACCAACTCGCCCTTGTCCGACTGGCTGATATAGCCATGCACCGTATTGGCCATCACCACGCAGTCAATGACTGGCTTGATCGGCTCCGAAACCAGCGCCTGCAGGCAAAGACTTTCAATCGGCATGCGCACGCCCGCGGTTTGCATCAGGGTCGAGACATTGCCCGCAGTGACCACACCGACTTTCTTTGTCTTGATCAAACCGCGTGACGTTTCAAGGCCCACAACTTTTCCGCCCTCGCGCGTGATGCCGGTAACTTCGCAATTCTGGATAATGTCGACGCCCAGCGCATCGGCGCCGCGGGCATAGCCCCAGGCCACCGCGTCGTGCCGCGCCGTGCCGCCGCGCGGCTGGTAATAGGCGCCGAGAATAGGGTAGCGGCAGTTCGGATCATCATTGATGATCGGAACGATTTCCTTCACCTCAGCCGGGGAGATCATCCGGCAGTCCAAACCCGCCAAACGGTTGGCATGCGCCGTACGCTTGAAGGCGCGAAGCTCATGCTCGGTCTGGCACAGCATCAAAACACCGCGTGGGCTGAACATCACATTGTAGTTCAGTTCCTGGCTCCGGCCCTCGTACAGCGAGCGCGCCAGTTCGTAGATCGCGATGGAAGCATCCTGCAGGTAATTGGAGCGGATGATGGTGGTATTGCGCCCCGTATTGCCGCCGCCCAGCCAGCCCTTTTCGAGGATGGCAATGTTGGCCATTTTGTGGTTTTTGGCGAGGTAATAGGCCGTTGCCAGCCCATGCCCGCCAGCCCCCACGATCACCGCATCGTACTCCGCCTTGGGGGCGGGTGAACGCCAAGCCCGTTCCCAATCCTTGTGGTAATTCATGGCGTTGCGGGCGAGCGAAAAGATCGAATAGCGGGATTTCATCGGGCCTATCCTTAATGCGTCTGTCTTGTATCAAATAGGCCCCGCAATCACTACAGCTTTCCGACGCCCCATTGCCGCCATGCGACAATGCGACGTGAGAGATGGATGGCTATGAATTGTATTGTCGGCCCACCATGAGAAAACCCATAACCGCATGATGATTTGGCTAATTTTTGCAGGCATGACGGCGGCGGTGGTGGCCGCCTTGGCTGTGCCGTTCATGCGTAAATCGGCGGGCGACCAAAGCCCCGATGCGGATTTCGACCGGGCGATTTACCGCGACCAGTTGCAGGAGCTGGACCGTGACAAGGCGCGGGGTCTGATCGGCGAGACGGAGGCCCAGGCGGCCCGCAATGAAATCTCCAGGCGCTTGCTGCAGGTGGCGAAACCGGAAGCGCCCGCCGCCGGAAACCGCTACGCTCTGCTGGCCGTTCTGCTGGTGCCGCTGATCGCCCTGCCGGTCTATTCCAAGTATGGCAATCCGCTGTTGCCCGATGTGCCCTTGCAGGAACGCATGAAGGGCGCCATTGCCAACCAGGATTTTGAGGCGCTGGTGGCAACGGTGGAGGCCCATCTTGCCGAAGCTCCCAATGATATCGAGGGCTGGAAAGTTCTGGCCCCCGCCTACAAGCGCGAGAGGCGCTGGAGCGATTCGGCGGAGGCTTATGCCAATGTCCTGCGGCTCGCTCCGCCGACCGCCGACGCGATTGCCGATTATGGCGAAATGCTGGTCTTCGCCAATGAAGGCATGGTGACCGCTGAAGCCGAGAATGCCTTCGCCGAAGCTTTGAAACTCGAAGCAACGAACGAGCGCGCCAAATTCTATTATGACATGGCCCTGAAGCAGGAGGGCAAGGCCCCCGCCTTGAGCGATGAACAGATTGCGGCAGTGCAGGCCATGCCGGCCCAAGACCAGACGGCGATGATCGCCGGCATGATGGATGGCCTTGAGCAAAAGCTCGGCAAGGACAGCCGCGATCTCGAAGGCTGGAAACGCTTGATCCGCGCGAGGCGCATTTCCAATGAAATCGACAAGGCCAAAATCTCGCTAGATTTGGCCCTGAATGTTTTCAAAGACGAGCCCGCCACGCTGGACGCCTTGCGCGATCTCGCAAAAGAATTGGGGATCAATTGATGCTGAGCTTCGCTTCATTTCTGTCATCCCGGCGTACGCCGGGACCCAGGCTTTCCGTGTGTTTACTGGTTGCAAGTCTGGGTCCCGACTTTCGTCGGGATGACAGACCTTTGGAGTTTTAAATGACGCGCAAGCAAAAGCGCCTGTCCGTAATCGTCGGCGGCCTCGCCATTCTGGGCCTTGCTGCCGGTCTTGTGCTCTATGCGCTGCGCGATTCGATTGTGTTTTTCTATACGCCCAGCGAAATTTCCGAAAAGAATGTGCAGCCCGGAACGCGGCTGCGCCTTGGCGGGCTGGTGGAGAAGGGCAGCATTTCCAAAGCCGGCGGCACGACGGTGACCTTCGTTGTGACCGACATGATCAAGACCCTGAATGTCAGCTACACCGGGCAACTGCCCGATCTTTTCCGCGAGGAGCAAGGCGTTGTCGCTGAAGGTGTGCTGGATGCAAGCGGTGCTTTCATCGCCGATACGGTTCTGGCGAAGCATGATGAAAATTACATGCCGAAGGACGTGGCCGACAAGCTGAAGGAAAAAGGCGTCTGGCAGGAAAGCAAACCATGATCGCCGAGATCGGACATTTCGCCCTCATACTGGCGCTCGCCGTTGCCGCCTTCCAGACTGTCGTGCCGCTGATCGGCGCTGAACGCGGCAACCGCCAGATGATCGCCGCGGCTGTTCCCGCCACGCTCATTCAACTCGTTCTCGTCTATGTGGCCTTTGCCGCGCTCACCCACGCCTACCTGATTTCCGATTTCTCCGTGCGGAATGTGTTTGAAAACTCCCATTCAGCCAAGCCGCTGCTTTATAAAATTTCCGGCGTCTGGGGAAATCACGAAGGCTCTATGCTGCTCTGGGTTTTCATCCTCGCAAGCTTCGGCGGTGCCGTGGCGGTGTTTGGCGATAACTTGCCACCCACCCTCAAAGCCCGTGTCCTGGCAGTGCAGGGCTCCATCGGCTTTGCCTTCCTTCTCTTTATCGTGGTGGCTTCCAATCCTTTCGCGCGGCTTAACCCCGTGCCCATCGAAGGTAATGGCCTCAACCCGGTTCTGCAGGACCCGGCCTTGGCTTTTCATCCGCCCTTTCTCTATGCAGGATATGTCGGACTTTCAGTGGCTTTTTCCTTCGCCATTGCGGCCCTCATCGATGGCAAGGTGGACGCCGCCTGGGCCCGCTGGGTCAGGCCGTGGACGCTGGCTGCCTGGATGTTCCTCACTATCGGCATCAGCATGGGCAGCTGGTGGGCCTATTATGAATTGGGCTGGGGCGGCTGGTGGTTCTGGGACCCGGTGGAGAATGCCAGCTTCATGCCCTGGCTGGTGGCAACGGCCTTGCTGCATTCGGCCATCGTCGTGGAAAAGCGGAATGCCCTGAAGGTGTGGACCGTGCTGCTCTCGATCCTTGCCTTTTCGCTTTCACTGCTCGGCACCTTCCTCGTGCGCTCCGGTGTGCTCACTTCGGTTCACGCCTTTGCCGTTGACCCCGCACGCGGCATCTTCATTCTCGGCATTCTCTGCTTCTTTATCGGCGGTGCACTCACGCTCTTTGCCTGGCGCGCGCCCGCACTCAAAGCAGGCGGCTTCTTCTCGCCCATCAGCCGGGAAGGGGGCCTGGTGCTGAACAATCTTTTCCTCTGCGCCGCCTGCGCCTCGGTTTTGATCGGAACGCTTTATCCCCTGGCACTTGAAACCGTCACCGGAGAAAAAATCTCAGTGGGGCCGCCCTATTTCAATCTCACCTTCGGACCAATCATGCTGCCGCTCCTTCTGCTCGTGCCCATCGGGGCCTTGCTAAGCTGGAAACGGGCGGATCTGTTTGCCGTGCTGCAACGGCTCTGGATTGCCGCTGCCTTGGCAATCGGCCTGGGCGTTCTGTTGCTTGTGGCAACCCAGCGCGGACCATGGCTTGCGCCATTCGGCATGGCGCTGGGCGCATGGCTGATTTTTGGCAGTCTTGCGGATTTGGCAAATCGCATTGCCCTGTTTCGCGCGCCCATTGGAACAAGCTGGTCGCGCCTTGTTGGCCTGCCGCGCTCAAGCCTCGGCATGACCGCGGCTCACGCGGGGCTTGGCCTGATGATCATCGGCATCATCGCCATCACTCTGTGGAAGGTGGAGCATATCGTGGCCATGAAGCCCGGCGAGCGCGCTGACGTCGGCGTTTACGCGGTGCAATTCGTCGCCGAGACGCCGCTCACCGGCGAAAACTATACGGGCCGCGCCGGTCAGTTCCGGATTTTCCGCGGCGAATCCGAAATCGCCACCGTCGTCTCCGAGAAGCGCGAGTTCAAACCCATGGGCACGCCCACAACCGAAGTGGGCCTGCATCAAACCCTGGCCGGCGATGTCTATGTCGTGATGGGCGACAAGACGGCAGATGGGGCGCGGGTCGTACGTCTGTATTTCAATCCGCTGGTATCATTGATCTGGCTTGGCGCGCTCATCATGTTTTTTGGCGGAGCCTTGTCACTCACGGACCGCCGCTACCGGGTAGGGGCGCCAAAACGAAAACTCACGCCCGCAGGAGTGCCAGCGGAATGAGATGGTTTCTGCTTTGTCTCCTCTTGCTTGCGGTTCCCGCATATGCCGTGCAACCCGATGAGATTCTCAGCGATGCGAAACTGGAACAGCGCGCCCGCGATCTCTCGACAGGTTTACGCTGCCTCGTCTGCCAGAACCAGTCCATCGACGAATCCGATGCGCCGCTGGCCAAGGATTTGCGCATATTGATCCGTGAGCACCTGACCAAGGGTGACAGCGACGCCGAGATCAGGGATTTCGTGGTGGCCCGCTACGGTGAGTTCGTCCTGCTGAAACCGCGGCTCACCCCCCACACCGCCATCCTCTGGGCAACGCCTTTTCTGATTATCCTCGCAGGCTTCATTGTCATCCTGCGAAGGCGCAAGAATTCAGGCGTTCCCGCAGAATCGGCCCTCAGCGCCGAAGAGCAAAAAGCTCTGCGCGACCTCGCCAGCTGACTGAACATTACAAATTATTCATGCCGCCGAAAGCTCAATGTAAGCCGGGAACGCCTATCTCTGTTGCATCGATTCACCTGCAATGGAGAGAAACCCAGATGTCAGCCTCTTTCACCCTCACCCGCAAAACCGTGTTTGGCCTGCTTGCCGCCGGGCTTCTCAGCGCAACCGCGTTAACCACCTCCATGGTCGTGGCGCCGCCCAATGACGTGCACGCCCAGATCCAGGCCGCCATTGATCCCACTAAGGGCTTTGCCGACCTGGTTGACCGGGTTATGCCTGCCGTCATCAGCGTTGAAGTCAAATATGCCAACGCCGCCGATTCGCAGGGCGAGGCCGCCCCGCGTCAGCAGCAGTTTGAGGAGTTCTTCAACCAGTTTCCCCAGTTCCGCAACCAGCTGCCGCCAGGTTTTGAAAACCGCCGCCCCCGTGGCGGCGCTGCCGTGGGCTCGGGCTTCCTGATCAGTGCCGATGGCTATGCGGTGACCAACAATCACGTGGTCCAGGACGCCGATGAAGTCACCGTCAAGATTCAGGGTGGGGCGGAACTCAAGGCCGAAGTGATCGGCACCGATCCCAAAACCGATCTGGCTCTCATCAAAATCAAGTCGGACAAGCCCTTCCAGTTTGTGAAGTTTGCTGAAACACCTGCCCGGGTTGGCGATATCGTGATGGCCGTCGGCAACCCCTTCGGCCTTGGCGGCTCGGTGACCACCGGCATTGTTTCCGCCCGTGGCCGCGACATTGGCTCCGGCCCCTATGATGATTTCCTCCAGATTGACGCCTCCATCAACAAGGGCAATTCCGGCGGCCCCGCCTTCAACCTGAATGGTGAAGTGATCGGCGTGAACACGGCGATCTTCTCTCCCTCTGGCGGTTCCGTCGGCATCGGTTTTGCCATCCCCGCTGAAATTACGACGGACGTCATTGCAAGCCTCAAGGAGAACGGCAGCGTGACGCGCGGCTGGCTAGGCGTGCAAATCCAGCCGGTCACCGATGAGATCGCCGAAAGCCTCGGCCTTGCCAGCGCCAAGGGCGCGATCGTCTCCGACGTCACCGAGGATTCCCCGGCCCTTGCCGCTGGCTTCAAGGCCGGCGACACCATTCTTAAGGCCGACGGCACGGAAATATCCGACGCCCGCGACCTGTCGAAAAAAGTGGCCCGCTTCGCTCCCGGCAAATCCATCAACGTGGATATCGTCCGTGATGGAAAGCCCATGACGGTCACCGTCAAGATCGGCACCATGCCCAATGACATGCGCATGGCCAGCAGGGGCGGCGCGCCGGATACGGCTGATGTCGCCTCGCTCGGCCTGAAACTCGGTCCGGCCGAGGATGGCGCTGGCGTGAAAATTGTCGAAGTTGCGCCAAATTCAGTGGCCGACGAGCAGGGCCTGAAAGCAGGCGACATCATTCTTGAGGTTGCCGGAAACGATGTGAATGGCCCGGCGGACGTCAAGAACGCCTTGAAGGACGCGGGCAAGTCACGCGTGCTGATGCTGGTGCGCTCTGGTGAAAACCAGCGCTTCCTGGCTCTTCCGCTGGCCAAGGGATAACAGTTAGGACGCCCGAATGCCCCCTCCGCTCGGCATTTGACGTCCAACAGCGCGGAGGCTGCCACGCAATGGTTCCCCCCTGGTCCGGTGGCCTCCGCGCACTCTTCTCTGAAAGGGCAAGTCATGCAAATCTCCCACCCACGTGAAACCGAATCTCCGGGTATAGGGCGGAATCTGGACTCGATGCGCATTCTCGTGATTGAAGATGACCGCGACGCCGCCTCCTGGCTCATCAAGGGGCTGACCGAAAGCGGCCATGTGACCGACCACGCGGCAAATGGCGAGGATGGCCTGGCCATGGCGCAGGAGAATCTCCACGATATTCTCATCGTGGACCGCATGCTGCCCAAGATGGACGGCCTCACCATTATCCGCACCCTTCGGAGCAAGGGCGTCACTACCCCGGTTCTCATTCTCAGCGCCTTGAGCGATGTGGACGAGCGCGTGAAGGGTCTTCGCGCCGGTGGCGATGATTACCTGGCAAAACCCTATGCCTTCTCCGAACTCCTCGCCCGCGTTGAGGGCCTTGGGCGGCGCAATTCCCAGGAACCGCAGGAAACCAAGCTGAAGGCGGTTGATCTTGAAATTGACCTGCTGACCCGCACTGTCACGCGCGGCGGCCAGACCATCCCCCTGCAGCCCCGCGAATTCAAGCTGCTCGAATACCTCATGCGCAATGCCGGTCATATCGTCACCCGCACCATGCTGCTGGAAAATGTCTGGGACTATCATTTCGATCCGCAAACCAATGTGATAGATGTGCATGTATCGAGGCTCCGGTCGAAGATCGACAAGGGCTTTGACGAACCCCTTCTGCAAACCGTGCGTGGAGCCGGATACATGATACGTGCAGTTTAATCCGAAGATACTGAAGACATCGACCTTTCGTCTGGCGGCCATCTACCTTTTGGTGTTTGCCGTTTCCGTGGGCTCCATTCTGGCCTACGTCTTCTGGAATACGGCGGGGCTTCTGGAGCGCCAGACCGACGCCACCATCCGCGCCGAAGTGCAGGCCCTTGCTGACCAGTACCGCCTTTTGGGCCTGCGCGGCATTGTTGATACTGTTCAGCGCCGGAGCGCCGAACGCGGCGGCGGCGTCTACCTGATTGCCGATTCTGAGGGTAAGCGCATTGCCGGCAACCTCGAATCCGTGCCGCCCCAGGTCATCGATGAAACCGGCTGGATTGATTTTCCGCTCGATATCCAGGTCGGCCAAAACAAGCAGCGCCGGTCAGCCCGCGCCTTTCACACGGACCTGAAGGACGACTATGAATTGATCGTGGGCCGCGATGTCCAGGAACTTCGGCAATTCGGCGATATCATCCGGCGCACCTTGTATTGGGCTCTGGGTATTGCCCTTGTTCTGGGCCTTGGCGGCGGCTTGCTCACCAGCCGCAACTTCCTGCGCCGGGTGGATGCCATCACCGACGCCAGCCGCGCCATCATGGGCGGCAATCTTTCAAGCCGCATGCCGGATTTGGGAACCGGTGATGAAATGGACAAGCTGGCCCGCTCGCTCAATGAAATGCTTGACCAGATCGAGCGCTTGATGACGGGCATGAAGGAAGTCAGCAGCAATGTGGCCCATGACCTCAAGACGCCTCTTACCCGGTTAAGAGCTCGTGTTGAATCCGCCCTGCGTTCCAACAGCAAGGCTGAATATCGCGCCGCTCTCGACAAAACCATTGAGGAATCGGACCGCCTGCTGCAAACCTTCAATGCGCTGCTCTCCATTGCCCGTGCCGAATCTGGCCAATCCAGGGAAATGCTGCAAACCATCGATGCCCGCGAGATTGTCGAAGGTGTTGCCGAACTTTATGAGCCCATCGCCGAAGAGGCTGGCGGCACCCTGGATGTGAAGGCGATTGCCGGATTGAATGTCCTGGCCGACCGTCAGTTGCTGTCCCAGGCCCTCAGCAATCTGGTGGATAATGCCCTGAAATACGGCGTGACCGAGGATAATCCCAAGCCGCACATCGAAATCGAGGGAAAGCTGGAGGAGGGCAATGTCGTCATTCTCGTGGCCGACCGTGGGGCAGGCATAGCAGCCGAAGACCGCGCCCGGGTGCTGGACCGTTTCGTGCGCCTCGATGCCAGCCGCAGCAAGCCCGGTAATGGCCTGGGCCTGAGCCTCGTGGCTGGTGTCATGAAACTGCATGGCGGCGCCCTGATGCTGGAAGACAACGACACGGGCCTGCGCGCCAAGCTGGTGCTTCCGCTTCACGAGAGCCAAAGCTAGTATGGCCCCATGACAGGGGTTTTTTCGGAACGGCTGAAGCAGCGCTTGCCTGCACCACGTGACATGGAAGGCGCTGCGCGGTTCTGGAACGACCTGACGCCCGGCCATCAGGCGTTATTGCAAAATCACCGTAAATTTCTTGAAGCGGTGGCCGGCGGCTCGCCCTACCTGCGCGCCTTCATGCTGCGCGACCCGCAATTTCTGGCGGACCTGCTGAGCCGTGCTCCCGAGGAATTATTGACGTCGCTTTGCGCTGGCCTTCACGCGGCGCAAACACTGCCCACCCAGGCGGAAATCATGGCGGCGCTGCGCCATGCCAAGGCGAAGGCCTCACTGCTCATTGCTCTTGCCGATCTGGGAGAGGTCTGGTCCGTTGACGAGGTGACCGCCGCCCTCACGCGCTTTGCCGATGCCATGCTCGGCGCCGCAGTGAATTGGCTGCTACTCGATGCCAACTGTGCCGGAAAATTCCGCTGTGTCGATGAGAAGGATCCCTCACGCCACTGCGGCTATGTGGTGCTCGCCATGGGTAAGCACGGCGCTGGCGAACTGAACTATTCCAGCGATATCGATCTCATTATTCTCTACGATCCGGAAACCGCACCAATGGCGGAAGGCGTCGAACCCGCCACCTTCTTTGTGCGGCTCACCAAGCGGCTGGTCACGATCTTGCAGGACATGACGGAAGATGGCTACGGCTTTCGCGTGGACCTGCGCCTGCGCCCCGACCCCCGCGCCACGCAGGTTGCCATCGCCCTCGAAGCCGCCGCCAACTACTATGAAAGCATGGGGCAGAACTGGGAGCGTGCCGCCATGATCAAGGCGCGGGCCGCGGCGGGCGACATTGGCCTGGGCATGGAATTTTTGTTGCGCCTCAAGCCCTATATCTGGCGCAAGTACCTGGATTTCGCGGCCATCGCCGATGTGCAATCCCTGAAGCGCCAGATCCACGCGGTGAAGGGCCACGGCACAATTGCGGTCCACGGCCACAATATCAAGCTGGGCCGCGGCGGCATCCGGGAAATCGAGTTTTTTGTGCAAACCCAGCAGCTCATCGCCGGTGGCCGTAACCCGGCGCTGCGCGGCTTGCGCACACTCGAAATGCTTGATGCCCTGGCCGAAGCGGAATGGATATCCCAAAGTGCCGCCGATGAGTTAAAGGCGGCGTACCGTTTCATGCGCAGCATCGAGCATCGCATCCAGATGGTCAACGATGAGCAAACCCATGTGCTGCCGCAAGACGAGCAGGCCTTTGAAAACCTCGCACGCCTATCCAGCTTTGCGTCGACAAAGGATTTTGAAGAGAAACTGCGCCGGACGTTTGAACTGGTGCAAAGCCATTACTCCGCGCTCTTTGAAAGTGCCGGCGAACTTGGCACCGATGCCGGCAGCCTGGTGTTCACCGGCGGCGAGGACGATCCCGAAACCATCGAAACCCTGGAACGCATGGGATTCAAAGGACCAAGTGAAATTTCGGCCACCATTCGCGGCTGGCACTTCGGCCGCTACGCCGCAACCCGCAGCGGCAAATCCAAGGAACTGCTCACCGAGCTGATGCCGCAGCTTCTGCTGGCGCTGGCCCGCAGCGGCGAACCGGATCTGGCCTTCCTCGCCTTCGATAAATTCATCGCCGGGCTTCCCGCCGGGGTCCAGCTTTTTTCCATGCTGAAGGCCAACCCCAACCTGCTTGACCTCATCGCCACCATATTGGGAACCGCCCCACGCCTGGCCGAGCAACTGAGTGCCCGCCCCCGCGTGCTGGATGCGGTGCTTGATCCGGGCTTCTTCGATGCTTTGCCCCGCGCCAGTGAAATCCAGGCCATGATAATGTCGGTCATTCCTGCAGGCGCCTCACTGGACGAAGTCGTGGACCGGGTCCGCATCATTGGCCGGGAACAAATGTTCCGCATCGGCGTGCGGGTGCTGTCGGAAACCGTGAGCGCGGTGGAGGCGGGCGCTTCCTTTTCAACCATTGCCGAACTGCTTCTGCAACGGCTGCACGGCTCCGCCCGGCAGGAGATGAAGATGCGCCACGGCGATATGGCCAGTGGCCGCAGTTGCGTGATCGCCATGGGCAAGATGGGCGGCAGGGAAATGACTGCATCCTCCGATCTTGATCTCATGCTCATCTATGACAGCGAAGCCGGAACGGAAAATTCAAGCGGTGCAAAGCCCCTCAGCGTGAACCAGTATTTCACCCGCCTGACCCAGCGGCTGATCAACTCGATCACCGCGCCAACCGGCGAGGGCGTGCTGTTCGAGGTGGACATGCGTTTGCGCCCATCGGGCAGCCAGGGCCCCGTGGCAACCAGTCTCGAAAGTTTCCGCGATTACCAGAAGGACTCCGCCTGGACCTGGGAAAAGCTTGCCCTGACCCGCGCCCGCGTAGTGAGCGGCGATCTGGATCTCGCGCAAACAATTTCACAGGCAATCACTTCCAGCCTGTGCGCAGAGCGTGATGCCGCCATAACCCGGCAGGATGTTCTCGACATGCGCCGCCTGATGGTCAAAGAGCAGGGATCAGCAGGGCTGTGGGACATCAAGCGGTCCCGGGGCGGCCTGGTCGAGATCGAATTTATCGCCCAGTTCCTGCAA
This sequence comes from uncultured Hyphomicrobiales bacterium, assembly GCA_902826365.1. Classification (GTDB taxonomy): domain Bacteria; phylum Pseudomonadota; class Alphaproteobacteria; order Rhizobiales; family Aestuariivirgaceae; genus Aestuariivirga. The sequence goes on from CADEEO010000032.1 coordinate 19,785, forward strand.
CTCATTCATGCCCAGCGCCGTCCTGAAATCCTTGATACCAACACCCATGCAGCACTCGGCAATCTCGCCGCCGCCGGGTTCCTTGATCCGGCAGTGGCGGTCGATCTCAGGGAGGCCTGCCTGCTTTACCACCGGATTACCCAGGTTCTCAGGCTCTGCGTGACCGGCGCTTTTGACCCGGCCAAGTCCCCGGCGGGCCTGAACCAACTGGTGGCCCGTGCCGCCGGTGTGCCCGATATAAGGGCCGCCGATTCGCTGGTTAATGACACCCAAAAGCGGGTTGCGGGCCTGTTTGACGAGCTTATCGGGCCGGTGGGCTGAGGGCGACGGAATCCGGGTTCCCGTTTCGTCTTGGGTTTGGGAAGCATGACTTCCCGAATTCTAGAGGAGGTAACAATGTCCAAGAAAGCTTTGTATGCGGTTTTATTGATCACTGGCGTTGCGGCTGCGGGGGGCCTTGCCATGGCGGCTGAACCCTATCTGCCAAAGTCCCAGAAATCCTTCGACCGGATCGACCTTAACAAGGATGGCAAGATCAACCTTGCCGAGTTCACGCCCGTGGCCGAGAAGCGGTTTCTCGGCATCGACGTCAACAAGGACAACAGCGTAAGCACTGCGGAAATTGACGCCTCGCTCGAGGCAGCCCTTGAACGCCGCCGTAACCGCATTCTGGCAAATCTCGATGCCGACAAGAATGGCGCCATCAGCCGGGCCGAACTCGACAGCTATGTGGAGGCCATGGTGACGGGGGCAGATACCGACAGTGACGGCGGCGTATCTTTTTCCGAGGCGCGTATTTTCAAAATCGCAAAATGGCGTAAAGCTTTGCAACTGACATCGGCCAACTGAGGCCGGGATGAAGCGTATGGAGTAGTGAAATACAAGAGTCCAGTTCAGCGGACCTGCAGACGGCGAGCGATGCCACCTTGCTCCTGGCATCGGCTCGCCGTGATGCCGCTGCTTTCGCTGAACTGGTCTCGCGTTACTACAAGCCCGTGTACCGTATGGTGTGGCGCATGATGAATGGCAACGCCGAAACCGAAGACGTGGCCCAGGAGGCCTTCGTCAAGCTCTGGCAGAACCCGGCGCAGATCCGCGAAGCCAAGGCGCTGAAAGGCTGGCTTATGCGGGTGGCTTCGAACTTGGCAATCGACCGCTTGCGTCGCAAGTCCCATGCCGACATTGATGCCATTGCCGAAGTGGCGGATCCTCGCCAGGCCACCGGCGCCGAACTTGAGGAGCGCGCGGTGACGGCCCGCGTTAACCAGGCCATCGCCAGCCTGCCTGAACGGCAGAAATTGGCGGTAACCCTGGTTTACTTCGAGGGCATGAGCAATATTTCGGCGGCCTCGGTGATGGACATCTCCGTTGACGCCATTGAGTCCCTTTTGACCCGTGGCAAGCGGGCCTTAAGGGAAAGCCTTGCCGAGGATTGGCGTGGGCTATTGGATGAGTTGAGTTCGAAAGCCGGATGAAGGTGCACTATGGAAAAATATGACGAGACCCAGATGGATGCAGCCCTTGAGAAGCTGCTGAAGCGCGCCACCGAACCTTCAGTGCCCGAAGGCGCTGAAGCGCGCCTCATGCTGGTCCTTCAATCGGTTGAGCAGCAGTTGAAAGTTGTGCCGTTTCAGCCGCGCCCCAAAATTCAAGGCTGGACGATAGGCCTGCCACTGGCGGCGGCGCTGGCTCTTGGCATTTATCTCGGCTCCAGGGACACGTTCGATGCCTATTTTCCTGAAGCCATCACCGATGGAATTTCGGCGGATATGTCCGATTCAATGCCCTCCACGGGCCTTGATGACGCTGAAAGCTATGCAGAAGGCGACGTGACATGAGCGACGACAGCACAACAACAAAATCCCGCTACTGGCCAGCCCAGGGATCGCGCTGGTGGATGGCCCTGCTGATTGCCTCGCTCGCCCTCAATCTGTTCATTGGCGGGGCGATCACCACGCGCTTTTTCACCCACGGCGGCCCCCAGCGCTTCATCGGGGCAGGCTACACCCAGCTCATCCCCCGCAGCTTCTTTGCCGAGATGCCCAGCGACAGGCGGAAGGTTCTTCTCGACATCCTGAGGCAATATCGGAAGGATTTCCGAGCCGAGCGGGAAGGCACCGAATCCGTTGCCGTCAAACTGGCTGATGTCCTTGTGAGCGAGCCCTATGACGTGGAAAAGGTAAAGCTTGTGGTCAGCGAATTTGCCGGCCAGAGCGGAAAGCTGGCAGTCCGCGGCGGCGCTGCGGCCCTCGATATCATCGGCCGGCTGTCTCCCGACGAGCGCAAGATACTCGCGGAAGCCATCCGCGACCGGGCCATCCGGAACAAGAACCGGAAGAGGTAAAGCGGCGTCCTCACTGAAGGCGGCCGTGGAGAGGCAAAAAAAGCGTGGGCGAATCCTAAGCCGCTCTGGAATTCTCTGCCGTTGGCGTGGTGAGAAGCTCAACCGTCACGGTTGTCCCGGAGCCGACCGTGCTGGCGATGGTGAGCGAGCCGTTGTGCAGGTCGACCAGGGATTTTGAGATCGCAAGCCCCAGGCCCGAGCCGCCCTTGCTCTTGGTGAACTGGTTTTCCACTTGCTCGAAAGGCCGCCCCAGTTTTTCAATGTCATTGTGCGGAATGCCGATACCCGTGTCGCTGATGGTGACCCGCGCCCCTTCCTTGATTTTCGCCACCGACACCTTGACCTGGCCGCCCTCCGGCGTGAATTTCACTGCATTCGACATCAGGTTGATGAACACCTGCTTCAGGGCGCGCCGGTCGGCGGTGATGCTGCAAGTCTTGGGAAGATCAAGGATAATGTCGACCTTGCCCTCCGCCGCGCGGGGGCCAACAAAACGCATGATGTCGTCAATGATCGACGGCAGCGACAGCGTCGTGAGCTCAAGCTCCATGCGGCCCGCCTCGATCTTTGACATGTCGAGAATGTCATTGATCACGTCGAGCAGGAATTGCCCGCTCTTGTGAATGTCATGCGAATATTCCGTGTATTTGCCGGAGCCCAGCGGGCCAAACATCTCTTCCTGCATGACTTCACTGAACCCGATGATGGCATTGAGCGGCGTCCGGAGCTCATGGCTCATGTTGGCAAGGAATTCCGACTTCGAGCGGTTCGCCGTTTCGGCCCGGGTTTTTTCGCGCGCATACTTGTCGGCCAGGTCAGCCAGGCGCTGCGATTGCTGGTCGGCCAGCAGGCGCTCTTTTTGCAGGTCGCGCACCGTCATCATCAGCGTGCGCTCTGACAGCAGCAGCCGTTCTTCCTGTTTCTTCAGCGCCGTGATGTCGGTTCCCACCGACACGAAACCGCCGTCCTTGGTGCGCCGTTCGTTGATCTGCAGCCAGCGGCCATCGCCAAGCTGAACCTCGAGGGACTTTCCTTCGAAACTATCGCCGCCCGCCGTCGGCACATACTGGCGTACGATGGGTTCCTTCGCCGATTGCGTGACAATGGCGTAAGGCGTTCCCGGAACGCAGGACGAGGCGGGCAGGGAATGGAACTGCGCATATTTTGAATTGCACAGCACCAGGCGGTTTTCCGTGTCCCACAAAACAAAGGCTTCGGAAATGTTTTCAACCGCGTCCTTCAGGCGAAGCTCCGCGTCCTGGTTGAGCTTGTCGGACTGCTTTTGCGCCGTGATGTCAAAAACGATGCCGATGAGATGAGGCGCTTCTGGGTTATCGCCTGGCGCCAGTGCGGCGCGCGCCCTGAGCCAAACCCAATGGCCGTCCTCGTGGCGCATCCGGAATTCGCGGTTGAACACGGTACGTTCGCCGCGCAGCAATTCCTCGATCATGAATTCGATATTGGCGTTTTCCGGATGGAGCCGTTCTGACACTTCGCCAAAACTCAAAAGCTCGCCCTTGGGCGGAAGCCCGAGGATTTCATACATGGACTTGGACCAGAAAATCGTGCCCTCGGCCAGGTTCCAGTCCCACATGCCGCAATTGCTGCGATCCAGCGCCTTGTCCAGCCGCTCCGTGGCGATTGCCAAAGTTACATCAGCTTCCGAGGCTTTTTCCGCCTGCCAGTGAAAGGCGCCAGCCAGCATGGCAAGGACCAGCACCGTGGCAACGAACAGAATGGAGAGGCGGGCCACTCCGTCGCCCCACGCGCTCAGCAGGTCCGAGCGCTTCTGGAACACCACAAGGCTTCCCGGAAAAGTGCCGAACTGGCGCGCCGTGACATAGGCAGCCTCGCCATTGGCCAGCACGAAGGGCCGCATGGTCTGGGCGTTGAAATCCGTATCGGTGATGAACTGCGGGCCCAGCACATCGGTTATCTTCCGGCCGGCAAGTTTTGCAGGGGAAGGCGCGCTGGCGATGATCTGCCCGAAATTGTCAACCAGCGTGAAAACCCGGTCCTCCGCAACCGCGCCTACCGCCAGCGATTGTGCCAATAGTTCTGCCGTGAGGGGGCGGACCGTTTGCCCGTTCGCGACATCAGCGGTAAGTGCTGCGACGATTTTTTGCGTCGCGAGTTCTGCCTGCAGAATCGAGAGGCGGTTTTGTTCGGCAAGGTGGCTGCTGCGGCTTTGCAGGAGTTGCGCCGTGAGCGAAATGCAGAGCGCGAGAAGGAACAGCGCCGTGAGGACCATGATCAGCCGGCGCAGGGATTTTTCGGAAATTGTGATGCGCCACCGGCCGGGCAGGGGTGAGGGCAGGCGCAACGCGCGCTCCCTGAAGAACAGTTCCCCGATCTGTGCCTTACCCAAGATGAGATACCTTTGAACGTCGCCCGCAAGAAACGGCAATTGAAACGCATTTGGCCGCCAAAAACCGAATCAATGCCCCATTGATTCGCAAACGAAACGACTTGTCCAGTTATGAATTTTTGGGACGTCAGCTTTTGAGGGTTTTCGAAACGATTTCAATGCAGTCGCGCGAAAGCCCCGGGCTCGCCAATATCCTTTCAAGCTGCCCTGCGGCGGCATTCCGGCGCACCTCATCCATGATGCGCCAGCTGCGGAAACCGGTAGCCATGCGCGCCGCAACCTGGGGGTTGATCGCATTCACTTTCAGTATCGTATCGGCCACCACCCGATAGCCCTCGCCATTGGCGGCGTGGAAGCCCGAAAGATTCATCGCAGTGAACCCGCCGATCAGGGCATAGACCCGGTTGGGCGTGCTGAGGCGGAAATCCGGATGGCCCATGAGCGTCTCGATTTTTGCCGCATCAGCCACATGGGAGTTTAATGCAAACCATTTGTCGACAAGCAGGCTGTCTCCCTTGTGACGCCCATAAAACTTCTCCAGCTCCTGCTGGGTTTCGGGGGCATGAATACTCAGCATTGCGGTCAACGCGCCAATCTCCGCTGTCATGCTTGGTGCGGAAGCTAGCTCCCGTTGGATGAGATCAATAGTCGTATCGGGCATTCCTGCGGCTAAAAGCCCAAGCACGGCGTAGCGCAATGATCGCCGGCCTGTGCTCTCAGGATTGGGCTCGTATTTGCCGCTTTCCCTCGTATCGTGCCATATCCCGAGCAGCGTGTCTTTGAGTCGGCTGCCCAATTGCGCGCGCACGAAATCGCGCGCCTTCAAAACCTGGTCCGTATCAACGTTTGCAGCCAGTGCCGCGGCGATGTCGGCTTCCGTTGGCAATCCCAGCATCAAAGCCTTGAAT
>CADEEO010000033.1:0-2261 GCA_902826365.1 uncultured Hyphomicrobiales bacterium
TTCTGCCAGAAATCAGGATTGGTGGCGTCAAGGCCGAAGGGCTTGAGAAGCTCCGAATGATGCTTGGTGCCGCCCGCCTTGAGCATGGTGAAATACTTTTCCTGGAAGCCGCCTTCGCTTTCCTGGTAGCGCGCGTAAAGCGAGTTCACCAGGCAATCGCCAAAGGCGTAGGCATAGACATAGAACGGCGAATGGATGAAATGCGGAATGTAGGTCCAGAAGGTTTCATAGCCGGGGCCAATGCCGATGGAATCGCCAAGGCTTTCGGCTTGAATCTCAAGCCAGATCTCATTGATTTTATCGGGCGTTAGCTCACCCTCTTTACGTGCCGTGTGAACCTTGCGCTCGAATGTATAAAACGCGATCTGGCGCACCACCGTGTTGATCATGTCCTCAACCTTGGAGGCCAGCAAAATCTTGCGCTTCTTCTTGTCCGTGGTCTGGCGCAGCAGCGCCTGGAAGGTGAGCATCTCGCCAAACACGCTGGCCGTTTCGGCAAGCGTCAAAGGCGTTGACGCCATCAAGGCCCCCTGCTTCGCCGCCAGCACCTGATGCACGCCATGGCCCAGCTCGTGGGCGAGCGTCATCACGTCACGCGTCTTGCCCATGTAATTGAGAAGCACATAGGGATGCGCCGAAGGGACCGTCGGATGGGCAAAGGCTCCCGGCGCCTTGCCGGGGCGCACCGGCGCATCAATCCATTTCCTGTCAAAGAAGGTCTTGGCGATGGCCGCCATCTCCGGCGAGAATTCGCCGTAAGCCGAGAGCACCATTTTCTCCGCCTCCGCCCAGGGCACTTCGCGGGTGTCTTCGGCGGGCAGCGGCGCATTGCGGTCCCAATGCATCAGCTTGTCCTTGCCCAGCCACTTGGCCTTCATCTTGTAATAGCGGTGCGACAGCTTGGGGTATGCGGCGCGCACGGCGGCCACCAGCGCATCCACCACTTCCGGCTCCACCCGGTTTGAAAGATGGCGCGCCGCGGCAATATCCTTGAAGCCCCGCCAGCGGTCGGAAATATCCTTGTCCTTGGCCAGCGTATTGGTGATCAAGGTAAAGAGGCGCAAATTTTCCTTGAAGGTCTTGGCCAACGCCTCGGCCCCCGCCTTGCGCTTGGCTTCATCCGGGCTTTGCAGCAAATTAAGCGTAGGTTCAATTGCCAGCGGCTCGCCATCCACCACAAAGCGCAGGTCCGCCATGGTCTCATCAAACAGACGGTTGAAGGCTCCATAGCCCGTCTGGGATTTTTCGAGGAACAGCTCCTCCAGCTTGTCGTCAAGCTGATAGGGCTTCTCCTTCCGCAGGTTTTCAATCCACGGGCGGTAATGGTTGAGCGCGGGAACCTGCATGGCCTTTTCCAGCGCCGCATCGTCAATCCGGTTGATCTCCAGTTCAAAGAACAGCAACTGGGTGGAAATGTCCGTGAGCTTGGAACTCACGTCACCATAGAACTTGCCGCGCCCCGCATCCGTCGTATCGCCCACATAATATAGCTGGGCATAAGAACCGGTGCGGCCCAGCAAATCGGAAATGGCCTCATAGGCCTTGAGCGCCTCGGCAAGTTCCGCGCCCGATAGCTTGGCCAGCTTTCCCTTGTATTTTTCAGCGAATGCCTTGGCCTCCGCCTCGCCCTTCTGCATGTCGGCCTTGAAGGTTGCCGCATCGGGCGCGGCATAAAGGTCAGCGAGGTTCCATTCAGGCAGGTTACCGAGGGCGGCGGAAGCGGTCATGTTCATTCCTTGTTAACAGTTTGTTTTCCATATGGCCCATGCCCGCAACTTCGGCAACTGCCTGAGTTTGTCCCCAAATAATCTACCTCATTAACAGGGCCTTTACCCTTCGCTGCGAGAGTGGGGGACAACAGGGAAAGCAAGGCAGACACGCATTGGGGGATGCCTGCTGCTGGCCGTATCTGAATTTGGCCCTTTGACGATGAGTTGATTGCACAGCATGACTTCACGCATACTGATTGTTGAAGACGATCCTGCCCAACGCCGCATTCTGGAAGAACTTGTCAAGCGGTTCGGATTTGAATCAATAGCGGCGGATGGCGGCGCCAAGGGCCTTGAAGTCCTGAACGGCCCGAATGGCGGCAGCATTGAGCTGGTGATCCTCGATCTCATGATGCCCGGCATGGACGGGCTGGAATTCATCGAGAAAATGCAGGGCATTCGCGGCGACATCCCGGTCATCGTGCAAACCGCGCAGGGCTCCATCGAAACCGTGATCAAGGCCATGCGCGCCGGTGCTGATGACTTCGTGGT
>CADEEO010000033.1:2361-9640 GCA_902826365.1 uncultured Hyphomicrobiales bacterium
CAGGGCGAAAGCGAACGCGCTGGCCGCCCTTTCGTGGCGGTCAACTGCGGGGCCATACCCGAAAATCTCGTTGAATCCATTCTCTTCGGCCACGAAAAAGGCTCCTTCACCGGCGCCACCAGCAGGCACAGCGGAAAATTCCAGGAAGCTGACGGCGGCACCCTGTTCCTCGATGAAGTGGCGGAACTCCCGCTCGACATGCAGGTGAAACTGTTGCGCGCCATTCAGGAAGGCGAAATCGATCCTGTTGGCTCGCGGAAATCCGTCAAGGTGAACATCCGCCTGATCTCGGCCACCAACCGCAACATGATTGAAATGGTCAAAACCGGCCAGTTCCGTGAAGACCTGTATTACCGCCTGAATGTCTATCCCATGATGGTGCCGCCGCTGCGCGAGCGCAAAGATGACATTCCGGCTCTCGTCGAACATTTCATCACCAGGCTTTCCGCCGAGGAAGGCCGCAAGGTTCGCGGAATTGCCCCCAACGCCATCCCGATGCTGCAGGCCTATGGCTGGCCGGGCAACGTGCGCCAGCTCGAAAACACCATCTTCCGGGCCATTGTGCTGTGCGAGAGTGATGTTCTCGAGATCCAGGATTTTCCCCAGATCGCTTCGCTTGTCGAAGGCTACGAGATTATCGTGCCGCCTGCCCCGCCATTGACCAAAAAACCAGCCACGCCAACCGGGCCCGCCATGACCGGTGGAAGCCAGCCAGTAAGCCGTTCCGCCGGCCATCAGGTGAGCGATGGCATGGCGCTCGGCATCCCAGCGGTTACCGATGGCGGCCATATCCGCAAGCTGGAAGAAGTTGAGGCCGACATGATCCGCCTGGCCCTCAACCGCTATCGCGGCCAGATGTCCGAGGTTGCGCGGAAATTAGGCATTGGGCGGTCTACACTTTATCGCAAAATGCGGGATTTGGGGCTCGACGAGGCTACGGGGTAACAGTCACAACATATTTACAGCCGGAACCCTTCTTCCGGTTGAATAGTTGTTATCTCAAGGCTAGTTTATTTTCTAGAATCATAGAGGTGCGATTTTGATCCACAAGCTTCTGCTGAAGCTGTCTGTTGCGGTGATTGCTGTGTCCTTTGCCAGCCAAGCTGTGCTTGCTGACGCATCAAGGGATGAAAAGCGCAAAGGCTTCTTTGAAAGCCTGTTCGGCGCTCCCAAGAAAAAGAAAACCCGCAAATCCATCCTGCCCTGGTGGAAAGAAGATAACGGCTCATATGGCAGGAATTATTACGGGGATGAAGACTATAGCGATCCTGAGCCGATTCCCGGCAAGGGCATGGGAAATCTCCCCTATGTTTCGCCCAAGCTCGTTGCTTTGTCGGACCCTGCATTTTCCAAATTGTATGCGCCTGATGTCCAGAGCCAGGCCATTCTGGCCGAACTCTCCTCGCAAAAGCCGGTAACCCGTGTTGCCAAGGAAGTACGCGAACCCATTCTCGATCTCTACCGGAACTCGGGGTTCAAGCCTCTTTGGCTGAACGGCAGCGCACCGTCTGATCGGGCGCTGGCCATTCTGGCCTTTGCGGCCAAAGTCTCCGAAGATGGCATGGAGCCGATGGCCTATCTTCCCGCAAGCCTGAGTTCTTTCAGCAATGTTACCGAACAGGTCGGCATCGATCCCCAGGTGCTGGCGCAATTCGACATCTCGATGACCGCGGCCACGCTGAAACTGGCGCGCGAAATTTCCGGCGGCCAGTTTGATCCCAATAGCCTCTCCCGTTACAACGACATTACGCCCCAGCGCGTTGACGCCAGCCAGGCCCTCAAGATTCTGGCCTGGACCCCGTTCCCCGAGGCCTATCTCAATGACCTCATGCCAAAACACCCGAGCTACGGACTGATGAAAGCCGAGCTCGCAAAACTGCGCGCCAGCAACCAGAAGCCCGCTTACGAGAAAATTGCCGAGGGCAAGCCGGTCAAAGCCGGGAAATCAGATCCGCGCATTTCGCTTGTCCGCGACCGCATGCAGGACATGGGATTCCTGAGCAGCGAGGAAGCCTACGTCGAACCTGAATTTTCAGAGACACTTGATGCAGATCTTTCGGCGGCTCTGAAGAAATTCCAGAAATCCGTCAAGCTCCGCCAGACCGGCATTCTTGATTTGGCGACCGTCAAGAACCTCAACCGCGATACCAGCCAGCGGGACATTCAGCGCCTCGTTTACAATATGGAGCGCCTGCGCTGGCTGCCCAAGAATCTCGGCAAGCGTTTTGTTTTTGTAAATCAGCCGGCTTTTGAAGTTCAGGTCATGGACCGGGGCAACGAAGTTTGGCGCAGCAACGTGATTGTCGGCAAGCCTTTGAACCAGACCTCCGCCTTTCACGATGAGATGGAAACCGTGGTGTTCAATCCCTCCTGGGGTGTGCCGCAGTCCATCATTGTCAACGAGTATCTGGGCAAGTTGCGCCGCGACCCCGGCTATCTCGATCGCCAGGGCTTCAAGGTCATAGCGCCAAATGGCAAAGTTGTTAAATCCCGTTCAATAAACTGGGCCGCCTACGGCAGCAGGCCGCCCTTTGGCGTCCAACAGCCTCCGGGAAAAGGCAACGCGCTGGGTGAACTGAAATTCCTGTTCCCCAACAGCCATGACATTTATATGCATGATACGCCCACAAAGAATCTCTTTGCCGAGTCAACCCGCACCTTCAGCCATGGCTGCATCCGGGTCCAAAACCCCCGTGAGTTTGCCCAGGTTATTTTGGGCTGGAGCCGCGAGAAAGTTGACCGGGAAACCGACAGCCGAAAGAGCCAGTCGGTGGTCCTCAGCCACAAAATTCCGGTTCACATCACCTATTTCACCGCATGGCCTGATTCTTCGGGAAAAATGAACTATTTCAACGACATGTATGAGCGCGACGAAACCATGGAGAAGGCTTTGGCGGTACGGGCTTTAGCCCGCGAAGCCAATGCGACCCAGAAACTCGTGCAAAACTGAACATTTTTGGCAATTTCCCGCCGAAATGTGTTCCTTTAAGTGCATGTTAATTATAATAATTCATTCTAATTGTATGCAATGGATGCCTCAGGGCAGCCATATTCTTGTCTGAAGTCTTGTTTGGGTGTAAGTCGTCCTAAGGCGATGAATGCTCGGACGGGGAAACTGTAAGGGGAACCGGGGGCTTTCAGCCTGGTGTGTGTTGCGTATGGTAGTGGGTTTGCGGGACTTTGGATATCGTCACACATTGATGAAGCGCGGGAAAAAACTCTTGGCCTCAGCCGCCATCGTTGCAGCGTTGTCTGTTGCGGCTGTGTGGAGTCTTGGCACACCGACAATTGCCGGCGGGGAAACCCGCACACTTTCCCTCTATCATGTGCATACCAAGGAAAGCATCACCGTTACCTACATGGTGAAGGGCCGTTACGTTCCATCGGCCATGAAGAAAATCAATTATCTGATGCGCGACTGGCGCCGCAAGGAAACCATTACAATCGATCCCAAGACGGTTGATTTGATGTGGGAGCTGCATGCCGATCTCGGTTCGCGCGCGCCAATTCACATCATCTGCGGCTATCGTTCGCCCAAGACCAATGCCTTCCTGAAGCGGGTGGGCCGCAACGTGGCCAAGAAAAGCCAGCACATGGTTGGCCGGGCCATCGACCTCTACTTCCCCGACGTGGCCACCAAGAAAATCCGCAATAGCGCCCTCGTCCGGAAAGTCGGCGGCGTTGGCTATTACCGCAGCTCCGGCGGGCCAACCGGCTTTGTTCATATCGATTCCGGCAATGTCCGCCATTGGGGGCCGGCCATCGGCAAAACAGAAATGGCCCAGATTTTCCGCGACGGCCGCAAAACCCTTGGCGCCAGGCTTAACCGCCAGGACTCAACCGCTGTTGCCGAAGCAGACGCAGCAGTCCTTGAAGCCGCCTATGAAGGCGTCGACGAGGATCTGGCGGCAATGAGCGAAGAGGCGAGCAAGACCCCGCCCGTGGCCAAGCCGGTTCTCGCTGTTCCCAAGGAAATCGTTCAAGGCTATCCCGTTCCAAAGCCACGGCCCAAGCCCATCGAAGTCCTGATGATGGCCGCCGCGAACATGGTGATCGAGCCTGCTTCGACATCGCCCGAGAACCAGATAATCAAATCCAACGCTTCAGTTGTGGCCGACAATCTCGGCGTGGTTGAAGCCGCCGAAACGATGAGCGACGAAACCGCTCTCGCGCAAATGTCGAACGCCGCCGCAAAAGGCAGCTTTGCCGATGCAATCCGCGACGGCACGGCCCAGGGCGCGCCATTGATCAAGCCGATGATGGCCTCTCTCAGCGGTTCGGACATCAACTGGTGGCCGGAGGAGCTGCTCTTCAATCCGGCGCAAGCCGTTCGTCAGAATGGCGCGCCGCAGGAATTTACGACAAATGAAATTTCCCTCGTTCCCAACGCCGTCGCACAGCCGGTCATGAGGACGGGCACCACCCTGAATGCGCAAGCCGGCACGGTCCTGACTCCCGTGGCATCCGGCAAGAGCGACATGCTGGTGGTTGAGCGCGCCGGCAAGGGCAGCCTGCCGTCAACGCTCCCCACACTCCTGAAAGGCTTCGAGAAGCTCGGTCAGCTCGAGACAGATTGAACGTCTCGCTCTCTCATCATGGCCGCGCTTGACGCGGCCTTCTTCTTTCACCTGACCGGATGCCCGCGCCGAGTGCGGGCATGATGAAAAATGGGAGCTAGGGATGCCTATGCCGCCTCTTCCGCCTCGCCCGGAATCATGCCGAGGGCCTGCAGGTAGAGATCGAGCATCGCCTCTTCTTCTTCGCGCTCGTTGGCGTCTTTCTTGCGCAGCGAGATCACCTTCCGCAGGACTTTCGTATCAAAGCCGTTGCCCTTCGCTTCGGCGTAAACTTCCTTGATGTCGGCGGCGATGGTCTTCTTCTCCTCCTCAAGGCGCTCGATGCGCTCGACAATGCTTTTTAATTGTCCCTGGGCGAAACTGGATTTGTTGTTCACGTCTGGAGCCTCCAAAAAATCTAATGCTTTTCACGTTCATCAAAAGCCGCCTTCTGCGCCTCGCCGGCGTCCTTCTGGAAGCGCGCCTTCCATTCCTCCTGCGGCATGCCGTAGACCATGGTTCTGGCCTCCTCGCGGGGAACCTCAAGCCCCCGCTCCCTGGCCGCATCCTCGAACCAGTTTGACAGGCAGTTCCGGCAAAAACCCGCAAGATTCATCATGTCGATGTTCTGCACGTCGCTGCGCTTGCGCAAATGCTCCAGAAGCCTGCGGAAAACCGCAGCTTCCAGGTCAATTTGGGTCTTTTCATCATGTTTCATAACAGTTCCGGGGGACCTTCATAACGGCTAATTCGAAGCTTACCAGTGGCTCGGACCACTCATCCACACCTCATTTGGAAAACGTTAGAAGTTCATGCTATAGGCTGCAAAATGGGCGTAAGGCCAATTCTATGCCAAACTTGCCCCCCGGATTAAAAGGAATGTCATGAGCGATTCGAGATTTTTGCTGGGCGGCCAAAAAATGCTTCGGGCGTTCACCTTGGGAGCGAGTGCCCTGGTGCTGCTCGGATTTGCCGGAACCACCCCGGCCCGCGCTGACCTCAAGCTGTGCAACAATACCGCAAGCCGCGTCGGCGTGGCCATCGGCTACAAGGACCGCGAAGGCTGGGCCAGCGAAGGCTGGTGGACCGCCGAACCGCAGAAATGCCTGACCCTGCTGAAAGGCACCCTGATTGCCCGCTACTATTACGTCTACGCCGTGGATTACGACAAGGGCGGCTCCTGGGGCGGCAAGGCCATGATGTGCATCCGTGACAAGATTTTCACCATTCGCGGCATCGATAGCTGCACCGAGCGCGGCTACCAGAAAACCGGCTTCTTCGAGGTCGACACGTCCGAAGAGGCTGACTGGACAATTTCCTTGTCTGGCGAAAAGACCAGCCAGGGACAATAGTTTCCCGTGCGCAGAAACCGTAAAGTAAAAATCCTCGCAACCCTCGGGCCTGCCTCATCGAGCCCGGAAATGATCGAGAAGCTCTTTGTGGCTGGCGCCGATGTGTTCCGCATCAACATGAGCCACACCTCCCACGCCTTGCTCAAGGAGCTGCACGGCTGCATTCGCAATATTGAAAGCAAGCTGAACCGGCCCATCGGAATCCTCGCCGACCTGCAGGGGCCGAAAATCCGCATTGGCACGTTCAAGGACAAGGAAGTGCAGATCAGGGCCGGCGACAAATTCGTCTTTGATACGGATGCAGCACCCGGCGACAGCACGCGCGTTCACCTGCCGCACCCGGAAATTTTCGCCTCCGTCAAGGTGGGTGATTTTCTCCTCCTCAATGATGGCAGGCTGCGGGTTGAAATTGCCGGCGTTTCTCCGAGCCGCATAGAGACCGTCATTATTTTCGGCGGCACCCTTTCAAACCGCAAGGGCGTGAACCTTCCCAATACGCTTCTGCCGATCGCCGCCCTGACCGAAAAGGACCGCGCCGATCTTGAGGCAGCCGCTGGCATTGGCGTGGACTGGATCGCGCTGTCCTTCGTGCAGCGCCCCGAAGACGTGTCCGAAGCCCGTGAACTTATCGCAGGCCGCGCCGGAGTGATGGCAAAAATTGAAAAGCCCTCGGCCCTGCTTTGCCTTGAAGACATCCTGAAAGTGTCCGATGGCATCATGGTGGCCCGTGGCGATCTGGGCGTGGAGCTTCCCCTGGAAACCGTGCCGGCCCGCCAGAAGCAATTGACCCGCGCCGCGCGCAGAGCCGGAAAGCCCGTCGTCGTGGCAACCCAAATGCTGGAATCCATGATCGTCGAGCCAGTGCCAACCCGCGCCGAGGTTTCCGACGTGGCCACCGCCGTTTATGAAGGCGCCGATGCCATCATGCTGTCGGCCGAAAGTGCGGCCGGGGCCTGGCCTGAAAAAGCCGTGGCCACCATGGACAGGATTGCCCAGTCGGCGGAAGGCGACAGCTTCTATCGCGGCATCATGAACGCCCAGCGCAACGATCCGCAGCCAACGTCCGCCGATGCAATTTCCACGGCTGCCCGCTCCATTTCCGAAACCCTCGCCGTGGCGGCAATCGTGAGCTACACCGAGTCAGGCTCAACCGCCATGCGCGTGGCGCGCGAGCGGCCCAATGTGCCGATCATTACGCTCACGCCAATTCCAGCAACCGCCAGACGGCTTGCCCTGGCCTGGGGCCAGCATTGCGTGCTCACGCCAAACGCCAATGACCTCGAACACATGATTGATACCGCCTGCCAGTTCGCATCCTCCGAAGGCTTTGCCGAAGAAGGCCAGCGCATCATCATCACTGTCGGCGTGCCG
>CADEEO010000033.1:9740-25181 GCA_902826365.1 uncultured Hyphomicrobiales bacterium
TCCCGCTCGCGCTTGGATAATTCCTGAACCGCGTTCTTGACTCCCGTCATGCTCGGATTCATGCGAAGCGCCTCCCGGTAGGCATTGAGCGCCGCAGTCCAGTTTTCCTGGCGCTGGTAGATCATGCCGCGGCCCGCAAGCGCCCCGAAGTGCCGCGGTTCCAGATCAAGCACCTTGTCGATATCGCGGAGCGATGCTTCATAATTGCCGAGCGCGAAGTGCAAAGTGGCGCGCTTGTTCCAGGCTTCCGCATAGGTGGGATAGGAGGCTACGATACGGTCCAGGATTTCCAATGACGCGGTATTTTCCGAGGCGCCCATAGCCACGACTGCCTGGCCCAGCAGAACCTCGGCGGTGGGCGAATCAAAGCGCGACCAGAGCTCCCAAATTTTTTCCTCCACACCCTTTGCCGCCTGCTCGTCGGAAGTTTTGTGGAGACTGGCAAAAAGCCGATCCAGCGCCACTTCGCGCGTTTCCTGTGCGGTGAGTTTTTGCGTGGGAACTGTGCTGTCAGCGCCCCCCTGCGCCAGGCCGGGAGCCGCGAAAATCACCAATCCCAGCGCCACGGCCGGTATGCGTGAATGTCTCATGGCGCGCAGTATAACGCAAAAAGGCGGCCATTAAAGCGCCAGCCGCGCCCGAATGAACGGCCGCGGCTTCAAATCTTCGTCAACTGGAGGAATTAGCCCTGGCGCGCCTTGAAGCGCGGATTGGTCTTGTTGATGATGTAAACCCGGCCCTTGCGGCGCACCAGCTTGTTGTCGCGGTGGCGCTTGATCAGGGACTTGAGAGAATTGCGAACTTTCATAACTTCACCTAATAAGGGGTGTATCCCCTGAATTTGGGCGGACCATAGTGATGGTCCCCCGGCCTGTCAACTCAAACGCCAAAGCCCTGAAAATGAAGCAAATTACCGTTGGAATGCTATTCACCTATGGCGGGCTGGCCTTGGGCCTCACGCTGGTTGGCGTCATGGCCTGGCTCGAAAGGCGGCCGCGCAAATCCCTCAATCCAAGAATGGTGCCCACCACGCCGCTCATGTTCCTCGGCGCCTTCATCTGCCTTGTCGCCCTGGTTCACATCGTCAACACCTTCGGAATTCATACCGGGCGGCGCTTCAGCATGTAAAGTTCGGCATAGGCTTGGCGCAGCAGGCTTTTCTGCACCTTGCCCATGGCATTGCGCGGCAGCTCCGGAACGGCGATGATTCGCTTCGGCACCTTGAATTT
The DNA here is from genome assembly GCA_902826365.1 of uncultured Hyphomicrobiales bacterium. GTDB lineage: Bacteria > Pseudomonadota > Alphaproteobacteria > Rhizobiales > Aestuariivirgaceae > Aestuariivirga. The sequence goes on from CADEEO010000033.1 coordinate 10,970, forward strand.
TGCCAGCCGCTTCTGAAGCCCGGAAATCATCCCGCTCTCATCAAACGCGGAGTGGCCGGCCTTGAGCACCACAATCGCTGTAACCCCTTCTCCCAAATCCGCATGGGGAACCCCGATGACCGCCGATTCCACAACGCCCGGGAACTGGTCAATCTCCATTTCAATTTCCTTTGGGTAAACATTGAAGCCGCCGGTGATGACCAGATCCTTGCCCCGCCCGGAAATCGTCAGGTACCCCTGCCCGTCTATTGATCCCAAATCGCCCGTGATGAAGAATCCATCGGGCCGGAGTTCGGCTGCGGTTTTCTCCGCGTTGCGCCAATAGCCCTTGAACACATTGGGGCCGCGTACTTCGATCATCCCGATGTCACCCTGTGGAAGCGAGGCACCGCTAACAGGATCGGTCACCCGCACGTCAATGCCGGGCAATGGCAGGCCCACGGTCCCCGCCCTCCGCGCCCCCCGATAGGGGTTTGACGTATTCATGCTGGTCTCGGTCATGCCGAAACGCTCCAGAATGGCGTGGCCGGTTTTCTCTTCAAACCCGCGGTGCGTTTCCGCCAGCAGGGGCGCCGACCCCGAAATGAACAGCCGCATGTGTTTGACGCTGTCGCGCGTCAACCCCTCATGGCCGAGAAGCCGCGTATAAAATGTCGGAACACCCATCAGGCTTGTCGCCCGCGGCAGCAGCGCGATCACATCATCCACATCAAACTTGCGCCGGAACAGCAGGCTCCCGCCGCTGAGCAGCACCGTGTTGGTGGCGGTGAACAGGCCATGCGTATGATAGATCGGAAGCGCATGGATAAGCACGTCCTTTGGCCCGAAGTTCCATGCCTCCACCAGTGTCACCGCATTCGAGGCAAGATTTCCGTGCGTGAGAAGCGCCCCCTTGGATTTGCCCGTGGTGCCTGATGTGTAAAGAAGCGCTGCGCCATCATCCCAATCGGTTTTGGCGTCAGCGAAGCTGCTGGGTTGCGATTGAAGCGCCTCGGCCAGGCTTCCCCCGCCTTGGTCATCAAGGGTCAGAACCTTTTTGGCCATGCCCGCCAATGCCCCGGCCTTTGCTGGCTCGCAGATGATGAGCGACGGCTCCGCATCCCCAACGAAGTACTCCACTTCCGCTGCCGTATAGGCCGTATTGAGCGGCAGGAAAATCGCCCCCAGCCGGGCGCAAGCCAAAAAGAGCGCCAGCCCCTCGACGCTTTTGCCAACCTGAACCGCAACCCGGTCGCCCACGCCCACCGAATGATGGGCAAGCGCATTGGCGATGCGGCCGGAAAGCAACCAGTAATCCTCATAGGTGAAGTCACGGCCATCATCGCCGCGAATGAAAGTGGCGTTGGGCGCCAGCATTCTGGTGCGTACCAGCGCGGGAAAATTGCCGACCCCGGAATTCTTCACTTCGTCCCAAGCCGTCAATCAATCCATCCCGGAATGCCATTTGAAACCAGCAACTATCAGGTTTTTTTGGGTCCGGTTCAACCCCGGCGCGGGTCAATACAATGTGGGAGGCGCCCGTCAGGCGCCTCCCTGGTCCCCCCGCTATTTCTGGATGCAGGTGTCGACTGTATCCTTGGTGCACTCGTCAAGGCCGGTGAAGATCGGGTCTTCAACCTTCTCGCCCTTGATCAGCGAGATCATGGCGGCCGGCGCCTTGTAGCCCATCTCGAACGGGCGCTGCCCGACCAGCGCGGTCACCAGGCCTTCCTTGGCAATCGCCACTTCGTCGCCGATAGTGTCGGCGGCGCCAATGACGAAGTCATTGCTGGCGATCCTGTCAGCCAATGGCTTGAACAGGTCGCGGTAAGGCTGCGGCGCGCCAAACAGCGGCCAGCCGCCCATGATGCCGAACGCGTCAAGCTTCGGATTGGCGGCCAGGATGTCCGTCATCGCCTGAACACCCTTGGCGCCATCGTCGTTGGTGAACACCGGGCAGCCGGCAACTTCAGTCCAGCCGCCTTCGCCCTTCAGCTCCGCAAGGCCCTTCTGGCCGGTCAGGGTGTCGCGCATGCCCTGCGCCCGGCGCAGGATGTTGTCAGCGCCCGGGTTGCCTTCGATCGTGCAGATGGTGCCGCCATTGGGCTTCGCCTTCTTGATGTAGTCGCCGATGCGCGCGCCCATCAGGTAGTTGTCGGTGCCGAGATAGGTTTTGCGCAGCGCCGAATCCTCAGCCGCCAGGTCGGCGTCGAGCGTCATGATCGGAATTGTCGGATTGGCCGTCTTGATCGTCTGGGCGATCAGCTTGGCGTTTGATGGCGAGATGGCCATGGCGACAGTGTCCGCCTTGCCGAGCATGTCCTGCACGATCTGGGCTTCGCCGGCCTCGTCCGAGGTTGACGCGGGGCCCGTGTAGAAGCACTCATATTCCGAGTCGGCGTTTTCCTTGTTCCACTTCTGGCAACCCTGGTTGATCGCTTCGAAGAATGGGTTGTCGAGGCCTTTGACGACGATGACCAGCTGCTTCTTGGCCATGGCTTCTCCCGCGCCGAATGCCAAAGCGGCGACGGCGGCGGCAAGCAACAATGTTTTTTTCATTTCACTTCTCCCATTAAAACCGACGGGCACGGCGTGCCCGCCATACAAAATCGGCCCAGTTGTCAGGCAATGCCAAATCGCCTTGCGATCCAGCGCGGTGCCAGCCCGGGCCGACAAGCATTCAAGTTTTCCCGGGCGCTACCTAATATCGCCGCCTCGCGCCCGTCAAGACCTATTTATCCTACAATACGGATTATTGACACCCTCTCCCGCTGTGGCTAAATCCGCCAAGGGACCAAGACGAGGCGCGACCGGTGGCAATTCTCGAACTGACGAATATTTCAAAGCATTTCGGCGCAATTCAGGCCGTCAATGACATTTCGCTGTCGCTCGCGGCGGGCGAAGTCGTGGGGCTGATGGGCGACAACGGCGCCGGCAAGTCCACCCTCGTCAAGATGATCGCCGGCAACTACCGCCCGAGCCACGGCACCATGCGCATGGAGGACAGGGAACTCGTCATGCACAAGCCGGTGGAGGCCCGCCAGCACGGCATCGAGATCGTCCACCAGGACCTGGCGCTGTGCAACAACCTGACGGCGGCGGCCAATGTCTTTCTCGGCCGCGAACTGCGTTTGGGTTTGGGGCCTCTCAAAATTCTCGACTATGCGGGCATGTACAAGCGCGCCGGGCAGATTTTCGCCGAGCTGAAATCCGAGACCCGCCCCCGCGACCTCGTCAAGCAGATGTCGGGCGGCCAGCGCCAGGCGGTGGCCATCGCCCGCACCCGCCTTTCCAACGCCAAGATCGTGCTGATGGATGAACCCACCGCCGCCATTTCCGTGCGCCAGGTGGCCGAAGTTCTGAACCTGATCCGCCTGCTCCGCGACCAGGGCATCGCCGTGGTGCTCATCAGCCACCGCATGCCCGACGTGTTCGCGGTGGCCGACCGCATCATCGTGCTCCGGCGCGGGCGCAAGGTCGCCGACAAGAAGATCGCCAAGACCTCGCCCGAGGAGGTAACCGGGCTCATCACCGGGGCCATTGAACAGGTATAGAAGGATTCCTATGTCCACGACCGCAAACACCATGGCCAAGACCATCGAGCAGAAGCAGCAGAGCTGGCTGTCGGAAAAACTGAATAGCCAAACGTTCTGGGTGTTTATCGCGGTGGTCTTCGCCTGCCTGTTCCTGACTTTCGCCACCGACTCCTTCGCCACCACGAAAAACCTTTACAATATCACGCGCAATGTCACCTTCGTGGCGATCATCGCGCTGGGCATGACGCTCGTCATCATCACCGGCGGCATCGACCTGTCGGTGGGCTCGGTGCTCTGCCTGTGCAGCATGGTGCTGGGCGTCACCATGCACGCGGGCTACGGCATTGAAGTGGGCATCGCAGCCGCCATCGCCACCTCGCTGATTGTCGGCGCCTTTCACGGCGTCCTTATCGCCTATATCGGCATGCCATCCTTCGTAGTGACCCTTGGCACGCTCTCCGTTGCCCGAAGCCTGGCCATGGTGGCTTCGGGGAATACCGTGGTGTTCGAATTCGGGCCTGATCACGACCTGCTCCTGGCCCTGGGCGGCGGCGCCTGGTTCTTCGGCATCGCCAACCCGGTGCTTTACATGATCGTGCTTGCCCTGATCACCGGCTTCGTCCTGCGCTGGACGCGCTTTGGCCGCTATGTCTATGCCATCGGCGGCAATGAGCATGCAGCGAGGCTCACCGGCGTTCCGGTGCGCCCGATCAAGGTTGCTGTCTACATGATTTCGTCGCTTTCGGCGGGCATTGCCGGCATCATCCAGACCGGCTGGCTGGGGGCCATCACCACCAACATTGGCGCGGGCCTCGAGCTCCAGGTGATCGCCGCGGCGGTTATCGGCGGGGCAGCCCTTGCCGGCGGCGTCGGCACGGCCACAGGCGCGATCATCGGGGCGGCGCTCATCGAAGTGATCCGCAACAGCCTGGGCCTTCTCGGCATCAACGCCTTCTGGCAGGGCTGCTTCATTGGCGGGGCCATATTGCTCGCCGTGCTGTTCGACCGGGTGCGCAACTTCCGCCAGAACGACGAGTAGCGTTTACGTGGATAAAAGTGCAGCACCAGTTTCCACCGCCTTGCACCGCAAGAAGGCCACGCCGAAACTGAAGCGCGGCTCCGGCAGCGTGCATTCCTCCGTGGCCGAAGCCATTGGCGTGCGCATCGTGCGCGGCGAATTTCCTCCCGGCACTGTCCTGCCCAACGAGGCGAAATGGGCCGCCGATTTCAAGGTGAGCCGCTCGGCGGTGCGCGAAGGCATCAAGATCCTGATGGCCAAGAACCTTCTGGTTTCAAGGCCCAAGGTGGGCAGCCGGGTGGAGCCCCGGGAGCGCTGGAGCCTGCTCGACCACGACATTCTGACCTGGTACGCAACCGCCCCCAACCGCGGGAAATTCCTGCTCTCCCTGCAGCAGTTCCGCTACATTCTGGAGCCGGAAGCGGCGGCACTGGCCGCCGAATTCCACACCGAGGAGCAGATGCACGAAATCAGCGCCGCCTGCCACGACATGGCCACGGCCCCCTCGCTGCATGAGCGTACTGAAGCGGACGTGCGCTTTCACCTGGGCATCCTCAAGGCCACCAACAACGAGCTGCTCCTGCCCCTGGGCGTGATCATCGACCAGGCCCTCAACAATCTGTTCATCTTCATCACCCTCCAGGCCAACGATCTGCACCACGCCCAGGACCTCCACGAAAAGATCGAGCGCAACATCAGGCTGCGCAAACCGCAAGCCGCGCGCATCGCCGTGCGCAACCTGCTCGCCAATTCCGACGAGATAATCCGGAGGCCTCCGGGGAAGAAAACGCGGAAAAGCTGAGCACCGGTGCAGCGAAGATGCCGCTCCCTACTCCCGCCACAGCGGGTCAAGCGCCTTCCGCTGCATGTCGTTGCGCTGCACGCCGATGTCCTTCAGCAGATAGTCGGGAAAGCTGAGAATGCGGTTCAATTCGCGGCGCTCCCGGACCCGTCGGGCGATCCGCCCCGCGAGTGCAATGGGCTGGCCGATGAAGGCTGGCATCTGGCTTGCCACAGAATTGCCATGTGTATGACGGTTGATCATGCTTGTCATCTGTCTCTCCTATGCGTTCCGGGTGTCGAATTTCTCATTCAAACCCTGTTTACTGGATCATATTTGAGCCATTAACCTTGACATGACAAACGACTAAGGAGCAGACTATACGTGAGTTATAATCACATATAGGCAGGCCCATGTCCCGGCAGCTTCCACCCCTCACCACGCTCCGCAGTTTTGAAGCCTCGGCTCGCCTTTTGAGCTTCTCGAAGGCCGCCGACGAATTGCACGTGACCCATGGCGCCGTCAGCCGGGCGGTCCGCCATCTGGAGGACCATCTGGGCGTCAAGCTCTTCAAGCGCAGCGTGCGGGCGGTAAACCTCACGGCGACGGGCGCTGCCTACGCCGCCTCGGTGCGCGATGTGCTGGGCCGCCTGGCGACGGCCACCGCAGTGATCATGGATCAGCAATCGATGGGGGTCCTCAATATCAGCACCCTCGATTCCTTCGCCGCCAAGTGGCTCATTCCCCGGCTGTTCCGTTTCCGCCAGGCCCATGGCGAAATTGATGTCCGTCTCTCCACCTCCGAGAAACTGGCCGACTTCGTGAATGACGGCATCGACATTGCCATCCGCTACGGCAGCGGCCGCTATCCCGGCGTCAAGGCCGAGCTGCTGATGCGCGAAGACTTGTTTCCCGTGTGCAGCCCCTTGCTGCTGAAGGGCCCGCATCCGCTCAAGAACGCCGCCGACCTGAAGCACCACACGCTGATCCATGATGCCTTCGAAATCGATTGGGCCATGTGGCTCAAGACCGCCGCAGTGGAGGGCGTCGACCCGCACCGCGGCCCCCGGTTTGAATCCTCCTTTCATGCGGTGCAGGCCGCTATCCAGGGTGAAGGCGTTGTGCTTGGCCGCAGCGCCCTTGTCAGCGATGACCTCAAGGCCGGACGGCTGGTCAAGCCATTCTCCGTGAGCCTGCCCGCCGATCTCGCCTATTACGTCGCCTACCCTGCACAAACGGCCCAGCGGCCCAAGGTGCGGGCCTTCCGCGACTGGCTCTTCGAAGAAGTCAGCCGTTAGGCCAGCCGGTAGGTGCGGATGGCCGTGTCGCGGTAAAGCTTGCGCTGCTCTGCCTCGCTGGCGCCCGCAACAACTTCGTCAATGATGCCGACCCAGGCCGGATAGGCGTGCGAAAGTTCCGAGACGGTCCAGTCGCTGCCATACATGACGCGGTCAAAGCCGAAATTCTCGATGACATGCGCCACGTAAGGCTTCACCTGGGAGGCCTGCCATTTCTGGTGGTCCGCCTCGGTGATGACGCCCGACACCTTGCACACCACTTTGGGAAATTTCGCCAGCTCCCTGATCTGGCTCCACCACGGCTCGCGCAAACCGTTCTTGATATCGGGCTTGCCGATATGATCAAGCACGAATGACACCTCTGGGCAGCGCTTCACCAGCTCGAGCGCATAGGCCATGGCCGTGTGCTTGACGCAGATATCGAAGGTGAGACCGTGCTTCGGCAGCAGGCGCAGCGCCGCCAGAAAATCAGGTTCAAGGCAGAAGGCGGGATTGCGCTCGGTTTCGATCAGCCGCCGGATGCCGCTGATGTTGCGCAGCTTCTTCAGCGCCAGAATATCGGCCTCGACAGCCAACCCCTTTTCCAAAGGCGCGTGGGCAACGATGCCGCAAAGCCGCGGATCGCGGTCGGCCAGTTCCTGGATGAAGCCCGCTTCGCCGAGATGCAGGCCGGGATCAACCGCCACTTCGGCAAAGACAATCTTGTCCACCACGACAGGCCCGCGCGCTTTGTCGAAATCTTCAAGCCCATAGCTCCGGTTGATCCTGGGCACATTGGCAAGCCAACCATAGCTAAACCGCTTCACGTCATAGAGATGGACATGGGCGTCAACGATTGGAAATTTTGGCATTTCTCTTTTCCTGTGATGTTGAATTGCGTGCTGTGGTCATATCCGCCGTGAGGTCGGCAATGCGCGAGGCGCCCATGAGAGCCATGCTCCGGTCAATCTCGCGGCGGAAGATGTCAAGAACATGGGCCACCCCGGCTTCGCCGCCGACAGCCAATCCCCATAGTTGCGGGCGCGCCACAAGGCAGCAGGCCGCGCCCAGGCACAGGGCTTTCACCACATGCGAGCCGCGCCGGAAGCCGCCATCCACCAGCACGGGAATTTTCCCCGCCACCGCCTCGGCAATGTCAGGCAGCGCCTCCAGCGCCGCCACCGCGCCATCAAGCTGGCGTCCGCCATGGTTTGACACGATAACCCCATCAACCCCCCGTGCCACCGCCTGCCTGGCTTCTTCCGGATGCAGGATGCCCTTGATGAGCAAGGGCCCCTTCCATATTTTCCGCAGCCACGCCACATCCTTCCACGACATGGAGGGATCAAGCAGTTCCGACATGCGCTTGGCCAGGCTGCCGATGTCGATCTGTTCGCCGGAGCGGACGTAATTGCCGAAGGTGATGCGCTGCAGTTCGGGGCGCATGCGCCACAGCCAGGGAAGCTTTCCCGCCATCGCCAGCATGTCCAGCAGCTTGAATTTCGGCGGGATCGAAAAACCATTGCGCACATCGCGTTCGCGGTTGCCCAGCATCTGGTTGTCCGTGGTCAGGACAAGCGCGTCATAGCCTGACGCAGCAGCGCGCTTGGCAAGTTCTTCGGTAAAGCCCCGGTCCCGGTAAATGAAAACCTGCATCCAGCGTGGGCTCGCATTGACGCGGGGAATATCCTCCAGCTTGCAAACCGAACCATGGCTGAGGCAATAGGCGGTTCCTGCCGATGCCGCAGCGCGGGCCGCCGCCTGCTCGCCTTCCGGCCACATCAGCCCCGCAAGGCCCGTGGGCCCAATCATCACCGGCATGGACAGCTTCTGGCCGAACAGCTTTATGGACAAGTCCCGTTGCGCCGCGCCATTGAGCGGGCGCGGGCGCAGGCTGATGTCCTCAAAGGCCGTTTCATTGCGGCGCAAGGTCCATTCGTCCTCGGCCCCGCCATCGACAAAATCAAAAACCGGGCGCGGCAGCACGCCCCTCGCCCTGGCGCGCACGGCTTCAATGCTGTAGCAACCCCGACGCCAGCCTTCGCTCATTCAAGCACCCCAGTATATGTGTGGACCCGACAATAGGGCTTCGGTATCGTGTCGGGAAGAGCGGACAAGTTGAGTAAAAACAGATGATCACCGATCCACCCATCCTCAGAATGAGGCGCAATTTCGAGCGCCCCTCGCCCGAAACTGTGGCGGCATTGCGCGGCGCCGCCACCGGTCACCTGGTGGATGCGATGGGTGGCAGCGGCGCGCTGGACTGGCAGATCAAGCCGCTGGGCGATGCCGCCCCGTTCTGCGGCGTTGCCATCACCTGCGATGCTGGCCCGGCTGACAATCTGGCGGTGTTCGGCGCCTTGGAAGCAGCTAAGCCCGGCGATGTGATTATCGTGGCCACCACCGGCCACCGGGCCGCGGGCGTGATCGGTGATCTCGTCGCCGGCATGGCGCGGAACTGCGGCGTGGTGGCCTTTGTCACCGACGGCACCGTGCGCGATGCAGCCGGGCTTCAAGCCGTGGGCCTGCCCATTTATTGCATTGGCGTTTCACCAAACTCCCCGGTGCGCAATGGCCCGGGCACAGTCGGCCTGCCTATCGTCGTGGGTGGCGTTGCCGTGGCCCCCGGCGATATTCTGGTGGGCGATGCAGATGGCGTAGTAGTTGTCCCAAGGCAGATGGCCGAAAAGGTGGCCATGCAACTGGCGGTGGTGCGTGCAAACGAAGCCGCCCTGGAAGCCAAGGTCAAGGCCGGGTTGCGCCTTCCCGATTTCGCTGCGACACTTCTGAAGTCAGGCCGGATAGAAGAGTTAGAGTGAGCTTAACTGCATTCCGTAATCCAATCTTCACCACGCCGCGGAGCGTCGCTGGCATTAGCCTTCAATTCATCCGCAGTTAAGACCGCTAAACTACCTTGCCCGCCAAGGCGGAGGAATTGTGGTTGCGTAAAAGTTCAATCAAACGGAATGCGGAAGCGCTGGAAAACAGCGCCTTGGAAACCCTCGCAAAGCTGCGATTGGATTCGCAAGAATTTCTGGAACGCGATCAGCAGGCGGCAATCACGGCTCTCAAAGCCCTGGCGCTGCGCTACGAAACAGCCATCGACAGGATTTCGCAGGGCGTTTGCTTTTTTGATGGCGAAGAGCGGTTGATCCTGTGCAACCGCCGTTATGCCGAAATCTATCAGTTAAGGCCCGAGGACGTGACTCCCGGCACATCCTTGCGCGACATCGTCAAACACCGCTTCGCAATGGGCACCATCCCCATGGCGACCGACGACTATCTCGCCTGGGCCGCCACGGTCAATTCCCGCTCCGAAGCAAAAAACTGGACTGCTCAGCTTGCCAATGGCCGGACCATTCATATCTGCCACCAGCCCATGCCCGATGGCGGATGGGTAGCGACCCACGAAGACATCACTGAACTCAAAACCAAGCGCGCTGCGGCCAACGAGCTCCTTTCGCTCCAGGCGCTGATTGACTGCGTGCCCGACTACCTCTGGGTCAAAGACACTGAAAGCCGTTTCCTCGTGGTGAACAAGGCCATCATGTCCGACAAGGGCCGGGCAAGGACAAGTGATCTCGTGGGCCTTTCCGACCATGATATCCACACCCAGGATAACGCCGACCAGTTTCTTGCCGACGAACAGGAAATCATGCGCAGCGGCCAGCCGCTGATCGACAAGGAGGAATGTGTTCTCGACGCGAAAGGGAACGAAAAGTGGGTGCTCGCAACCAAGGTGCCGCTGCGCAATGAGCGCGATGAAATCATCGGGCTTGTCGGCATCGCCCGTGACATCACCGAACGCAAGAAGGCCGACATCCTGCGCGAAGGGCAGGCCCAAATCCTGGAGATGATCGCCCTGAACGCCCCGTTGGGAGAGGTGCTCGACCGCCTCATGCGCTTCATCGAGGCCCAATTGGCCGGCATATTCGGCTCAGTCCTGCTGCTCGACGAGGATGGACAGCACCTCAGGCACGGCGCCGCGCCAAGCCTCGCGGACGCTTATGCCAAGGCCGTGGACGGTGCCAGCATCGGTCCCAAAGCGGGATCATGCGGCACCGCCGTCTACCGCCGTGCACCCGTTATCGTCACCGACATCATGTCCGATCCGCTCTGGGAGGATTTCCGGGATTTGGCCGCTGTCCATGGCTATCGCTCATGCTGGTCGACCCCTATCCTGTCACATCAGGGTGACGTGCTCGGTGTCTTTGCAATGTATTCGTTTTCGGTGCGTGAGCCAACCTCGGCCGAAACACGCCTTGTCGACCTTACCACCCGCATTGCCGGCATAGCGATCGAACGCAAACGCGCCGAAGACCGGATCAGATACCTCGCCCAGCACGATGTGCTGACCGGCCTGCCCAATCGCAGTCTGCTTAACGACCGCCTGACCCAGGCAATTCTGCAGACCCAGCGGCATAATCCCTGGGTGTCGGTCATCTTCATTGATCTCGACAATTTCAAGACGATCAACGATAGCCTCGGCCACACCGCCGGCGACGAACTTCTCAAGGTCGTTGCAAAGCGCATGGTTGACTGCGTCAGGGCAACCGACACCGTGGTGCGCCTCGGCGGCGATGAGTTTGTCATCCTGCTTGTCGACTTGCCGGCAAGGCCAGATGAAATCTCCGCGACCCTGGACAGAATTCGGGCTGCGATCGCCGAGCCGGTGCCCATTGATGGGCGCGCCCTATACGTGACGTGCAGCATGGGCGTTGCGACCTTCCCGAATGACGGCTCCGATCCGGAGGCGTTATTGATGAACGCTGACGCCGCCATGTATAGGGCCAAGGATGCCGGCCGCGACAACGCGCAGTTCTACACCGCTGAGATGAATACCAGGATTCACGAGAAGCTGGCGCTGCAGCAGGAAATGCGCGATGGCCTGGCGCGCTCCGAATTCGTCCTGCACTATCAGCCGCAGGTTGACATGCGCACGGGCCGTGTCTTCGCCGTGGAAGCCCTGGTCCGCTGGCAGCATCCGGCCCTTGGGCTCCTGTCGCCGCTCAAATTCATTCCTTTGGCTGAGGAAACCGGGCTGATTGTGCCGCTCGGCGACTGGGTCCTTCACGAAGCCTGCCGGCGGAACAAGGCCTGGCAGGACGCGGGCTTGCCGCCCATTAACATTTCCGTGAATGTCTCGGCCCGGCAATTCAGTGAAAAAAGCCTGATCGACCGCGTCATCAACGCCACGCGCGAAAGTGGCATGGCGGCCAGGCATCTGGAGCTTGAAATCACTGAGGGCCTCATCATGCAGGATGTCGATCAGGCTGTGATAACGATGAAGGAATTGCAGCGTCTGGGCGTTCAACTCGCAATTGACGATTTCGGGACCGGCTATTCCAGCCTCAACGCGCTGAAGACCTTCCCTGTGGCGAGGCTGAAGATCGACAAGTCATTCATCAAAAATCTCGCCAGCGATGACCGCGATAAGGCGGTCGCGGCTGCCGTGATCTCCCTGGGGCAAAAGCTCAATCTGCGGGTCATCGCCGAAGGCGTGGAAACCATCGAGCAGGTCGCCATTCTGCGCGAGAACAATTGCGACGAATGCCAGGGCTACTATTTCAGCAAACCTGTCAGCTTTGAGGCCATCGCGGACTTGCTAGGGAAGCAGGCGCAATCGTCGCTTTAAGCCGCGGCATCGCCTATGCCCCCTCTGTCCCCAATAGGTGTTTCAACCCGCACCACTTAAGCGCACGCGCGACTGAAGGTGTTGCCCCGGCAATGCCCAGCGGCAGGTTTTGTCTGAGCGCCGCCTTCTCAAGCATGAGAACCTGCCCGGCAAAGCCTGTCCCAAAAAACTGCAGGTCACGAACATCCAGAGTGATCCTCTGGCCGGCCTGCGCGGCATGGCGAAACGCCGTTACCACGGGCCCAACCTGATCATCCCCGGCGGCGCCCGCGATGACAACTTTGATGTGCCCGGCTTGCTCGGTATCAAGCCATACGCTGAGCCCTTGTGTGCTGCCGCTACTGTTCCAGCGCAGCCACAAGGCGAGAGGCGCCACCTGGCTTAACAGAAGGCCCATGAGACGCATCCCGTCAGACAGATAGCGCATGGCGAGATTGGGTTCCTGGCCGATCCGCCAGAGCCATTCCAGCCCAAGCCTTTGCAGTCCAAGGGGTGCGCGCCGCACTGTGCCCGCCAGAAAATTCAGCGTGGCGCCCAAGTGACTGACGACAGGCACGGTGAGCTTTCCCCTGTTGCGCACAATCCAAGCCTGCCCCTTCTCAGCGCCCAACGCCACGAGCAGGAAATCCGTCCGCGTCCCATTGATCTGCTGGACAATGGCGGGATCATCCAACGTGTCCGGCGTCACCACACCGGGATCAATTGCGGCCACGCACAGCAGGCGCTCCGTGTCCCCGTCATTGACGGCCTCGCGCGCCCGCTCGCCAACACCAGGCGCCCCGCCGAAGAATGCGATACGAAGCGGCCTGTCGCCCACCGGACCTTGAAAGGCCTGCAGGGCCGCGGGCAGATCGGAGCCCGCGACCCGCGCGGTGATGGGAATTCCAAGAAGCCGGCAGATGAGCAGAACGCCCACGCCATCGGCAGGACAAATGTCGCTGTCAAGAAGCGAGCGCCGGAATGCCGGATCACGCTGGCTCAACATGAGGTAGTTCAGGTTGGGAGTTGAGATGAACAGGGGCTGGCGCGCCGCTGCCGCCTGATGAATCCGGGCAACCAGGCCGGCCATGCTGGCCTCATCAAGGGGAACGCCGAGAACGCAATGCACCTTCCTCGCAAAATCATCGTCTTCCATGGATGCCGTCAAGCCATTTCCCGTTCGCGCCCTTCGCAGCTTACGTCAGGGCAGGAGAAATGTCCCGTAGGAAAGGCTCACGGTGACCGCATTTGAACGCGCCGTCTCGGTTTCGTCATCGGTCTGAACAAAGCGGTAGCTCAAGCTCGATGTCTGCGACTCAAACTAAAGTTGAAAGGCGTTAGAAGTTCCAAGCGAGACCCAAGGTCCCGGTATGGGTAGAGGGAGCAACATCAATGAAGCCGCCCGTGCCCCAATCTTCACCATCGTAGCTCGTGTAGCGGTATTCCACACGCACCGTCGCATGCTGGCCGATCATCGTTTCGAGGCCGCCACCAATGTGGTAACCATCATAGGTCTCGTCAAACGATGGACCGCCGCCGCCGATTTCGGTTTCATATTCCGAATAGCTGTAGCCGCCGATGATGTAAGCCAACGTCTCGGGTGTCAGCAGAAGACCGGCGCGGGCGGAAAGCGAAGCCACCAAGCCCTGCTGGGCTTCAACGATATCAGTGCCCCCAATACTGACTTCAGTGCTGAGGTTGTTGTAGCCGACCTCACCCTGGAGGCCGAACACGATGTTGTTCATTTGGTAGTTGTAGCCAGCCATGATGCTGCCGAGCGCACCTTCACCGCCAATGCCATTAACATCCAGATCGAGCAAACCGGGAAGAATCGAGATATCGTTGACAACCGCGCCACCGCCGACACTCGCGCCTAGGTAAAATCCTGTCCAGTCGCCATCTCCTGAGGCAACATATCCAGTTGTTGAAGAAGCAGAGGACTCGCCACCGCCGAAGTTCCAAGCGAGACCCAAGGTCCCGGTATGGGTAGAGGGAGCAACATCAATG
>CADEEO010000034.1 GCA_902826365.1 uncultured Hyphomicrobiales bacterium
ATCCGCGGGCCGGATGTCACCATCGATATCACAGTTGCCGGGGATGGGACGGCGGCGCAAACACCAGAACCCGTATTCCGGCGGAATCCGGCCATTGCTTATGGCTTGGGGAACCTCCTGGAGAACGCGGTGGATTTTGCCAAGACGAAGGTCAGCATCGTTGCGCAATGGTCCCAGGCGAAAGTATCGCTGCTTATTTCCGATGACGGGCCGGGATTTGACCAAGCAATTTTTGACCGCCTCGGTGATCCCTTTGTGACCACGCGGCCCGGCTATGGGGTGGACGATGAGGGTGAAAAGGGACGCCACGATGGCATGGGATTGGGCTTTTTCATCGCCAAGACCCTGCTGGAACGCTCGGGTGCCGCGGTTTCGCTGGCCAACCGCCCGCTTCCCGAACATGGCGCCATCATCCAGTTGAGCTGGCCCCGGAGCGCGGTGGATTTGGGCCCTCCATAAGGAGGTGTCCAAGGAGGCTCTTGACTCGTATAAGAGGGTGAATAAGAGGACCGTCATGACTGACATCAATCTCCCGGCCGACAAGACGCTGTTGCTTGTTGATGACGACAAACCCTTTTTGACCCGGCTGGCGCGGGCCATGGAAACGCGCGGCTTTGAAGTGCGCATGGCGGAATCCGTGGCCGAGGGCATTCAACAGGTGAAGAAAGCAGCGCCGGGCTATGCGGTTGTCGATTTGCGCCTGGGCGATGGCAACGGGCTTGACGTGATCGAGGCCCTGCATGCCAGCAGGCCGGAGGCCCGTGTGGTGGTGCTTACGGGCTACGGCAATATCGCCACGGCGGTGACTGCGGTGAAGCTCGGAGCAATTGATTATCTGGCGAAGCCCGCGGATGCCGATGCGGTTTATGGCGCGCTCATTTCCGACAAGGACAGCCGCTCGGCGCTGCCGGAAAATCCCATGTCGGCCGACCGGGTGCGCTGGGAGCACATCCAGCGCGTTTATGAACTGTGCAGCCGCAATGTTTCGGAAACGGCGCGCCGCCTCAACATGCACCGCCGCACGCTGCAGCGCATCCTGGCAAAGCGCGCGCCCAAGTAATCAGGGATCGTAAAGGCTGTGCAGGCGCTGGCTTGAGACGCGTGCGAAGGCTAGGGTCACGGCCTTGCGCCTTGAAGCGTGCAGCGTGGTTTCGCCGGACTGGCGGATAATTTCTGCGCCCCAGTTGTCCGCCACGATCAGGCCCGCCTCGAAGGGCATGATCTCGGGATCAAGGGTTTGCGGGATTGCAAAGAAAAACCGGTCGCAGAAGTCGCGGTACTCCGGCCATTTCTGGTCAACCCGGAAATCCTCAAGCGAGGATTTGATTTCAATAATCCAGATGGCGCCGCTGTCGCCCAGGGCAATCACATCGGCGCGGCGGCCCGTGGCAAGGGTGAACTCGTTGAGAATTGCAAAGCCTAGGCTGCGCATCAGGCGGCCAACGCCGCGCTGCACGGCAAGCGCCGTTTCCGATTGGCGGCCATCGGGCCTCAATTCAATTGTCACACAAAAAGCCTTTCAAACCGGGCGAATTATCAACTTTGCATAATTTTTTTGCAAGGCCTATGGATAGGCCAATCACATCAGAAAGTTTCAAACCATGGCCTCCTTCCGAATCGAAAAAGATTCCCTCGGCGAAATGAAAATACCTGATACGGCCGATTATGGCATCCATACGGCGCGGGCCGTCGAGAATTTTCCCATCACCGGGGTTTTGCTCAATCACTATCCGGAACTGGTGCAGTCGCTGGCCATGGTGAAGAAAGCAGGCGCCCTTGCCAATCTTGAGCTGGGCGCCTTGAGCCCGAAAATTGCCGACGCCATCATGGCGGCTTGCGATCAAATCATTGCGGGCGAAGGCCATGAGTTCTTTGTCGTCGACATGCTGCAAGGCGGTGCGGGCACCTCCACCAACATGAACGCCAATGAAGTCATTGCCAACATGGCATTGCGGCACATCGGCAAACCGCGCGGCGACTATGCCAGCATCAACCCCAATGACCACGTCAATCTCTCGCAATCCACCAATGACGTTTATCCCACGGCGGTGCGCCTCACCATTTTGCGGGATTGCCCCTCGCTGCTCGACAGCCAGAATGCGCTGAAGGCGGCGTTCCTTGAGAAGGCCGTGGAGTTTGACCACATCATCAAGGTGGGGCGCACCCAGTTGATGGATGCGGTGCCGATGCGGCTGGGGTCCGAGTTCCGCGCCTTTGCCGTCACGGTGGGCGAGGACATTGACCGGTTGAAGGAATTTGCCAACCTGCTGCGCGAGGTCAATCTTGGCGGCACGGCCATTGGCACGGGAATCAATACGCCGGGGCATTATCCGGCCACGGTCATTGCTCATCTCTCGAAAGTATCAGGCATCGATCTTGTCACGGCCGGCGATCTCATCGAGGCGACTTCGGACATGGGGGCCTTTGTCACCTTCTCCGGCGTGCTGAAACGCATTGCGGTGAAGCTGTCCAAAATCTGCAATGACTTGCGGCTGCTGAACAGCGGGCCGCGGGCTGGCTTTGGCGAAATCCGCCTGCCTTCGGTGCAGGCCGGCTCTTCGATCATGCCGGGCAAGGTCAATCCGGTAGTGCCGGAAGTGGTGAACCAGATCGCCTACCAGGTGATCGGCAATGACCTCACGGTGACGCTCGCGGCGGAGGCCGGCCAGTTGCAGCTCAATGCCATGGAGCCCGTCATCGTTTTCAACATCCTGCAATCCATGCGGATGCTGATGCGCGGCATGGCGACGTTGCGCGAAAAATGCGTGCTGGGCATCGAGGCCGATGAAGAGCGCTGCCGCGAACTGCTGGATGGCTCGCTTGTCACGGTGACGGCGCTCAATCCCTACATCGGCTATGACGAGGCGGCACGCGTGGCGAAAATCGCTCTGAAGACCCGGCGCACGGTCCGCGAGGTTGCGTTAAGCGAAGGTGTCATGACGGAAACCCAGCTGGCGGAGGCGTTCACTACGGATAATCTGTTGGGGATTCGCCGGTAATTATTGCGTGGTACAGCTGGGTGGGCTCGAACCACCGACCTCCGGATCCACAATCCGGCGCTCTAACCAACTGAGCTACAGCTGCATCTTCAAGTGCGGCGCAAACTAGCGAGGTGCGCCTGCAAATTCAAGCAAACAAAAAGGCCCGCGGCAATCGCGGGCCTTCGGCCGAAAGGTTAAACCGGCTTAAGCAGCAAAGGATTTGCTGAAGTCCTTGACGGATTTTTCAAAGCTGCTCTTCAGCGGCTGGGATGCCTCGGTTGTCAGGCGCACGGCAATTTCATTCAGTTCGCCGGCCTGGGCCTTGAAGGCTTCAGCCTGGTCCTTGACGAAGTTCTGCTGGAGGGAAACGACTTCGCCGAATTCCTTGGTCGAAAACAGCTTGCGGCTGAAGGCAAAGGCCTCTTCCATGTTCTTCTGGGTGAATTCCATGGCCTTCTTCTGGAAATCAACAACACCCGACTTGTAGGCGGAAGCTACGGCTTCAAACACCTGCACATTATCCTGGGCCACGTCCTTCACCTTCTCAAAAGCTACCTGGGCCTGGTCTACGGACTTCTGGGCAAATTCGAGGGCTTCCTTTGGCACTTCGAGCGCCTCGGGCGGCGTTTCGAATGCTTCGGATGACATTCCTGGGGTGGCTTCAAATCTTGATTTCTTGCTCATGGGTCAATCTCCAAAATGGTTAACGGCGCGATCTGTCGCTTGAATCTCATATAAGATCAAAAATGCTGCGTTGCAATATAAATCTTGCATCGCAGCATTTTGTGCGGAATTGAGACCCTACGTTAACCAGTTGTACATTTTTATGACCTTTGGTTAACCAAAGGTGGACGCAATCTTAAAAAATTGATTTAGTTTGCCTGCGGGTGGGCCGACTGCGAATGATCGGCCCGGATGTTCGTAATTGCGTGGGGATCGGCCGGACAAACCCCGGCTGCGGGTATATTGACCAGACCAGAGGCGCCAACGCTTGAAGATTTGCGCACCCTCGCCAGCCCGGCCTGGCTGTGGGACGGGGCGCGGGGGCGCATCGTATGGGCGAACCCGGCGGGAGTTTCCTATTTCAGCGGCGAATCGCTTTTTGACCTGATCGACCGGCCCTTTGACCTGGCTGAGCCCGGGGTTGAGCAGATCACGGCACTTTCCAAAAAGCTGAGCCGGGGCCAGATCGAATCCGCCCTGCTCCACTTCCCGTCGTCAGGCCGAACGGTGCCGCTGCCCTGCCGCTGCGCCATTCACGCCCTTGCCGATGGGCGGGCCGGGCTTCTGGTCATCGCCGCAAGTCCCAACGATGCGGCAAGCGAAATTCCAACGGAAAAACTGGCGCTGGCCTTTGACCTGTTGCCCGCGGCGGCGGCGTTCATGGGGCGGGAGGGCTCGCTGCACCACTTGAATGCAGCGGCAAAGCTGCTTCTCGGGGCGGACCAGCGCACCAGCCTTGGTGCCCTTGTGGAGGATACCTCGCTTGCCGATGATTTGCTGACGCGGCTGGCCTCGACCGGGACGGTCAGCGACGTCCGGCGCCTGCGCACCAAAATCGGCCAGCGCGACATCAGGCTCACCCTGCAAAAGCTGGACACTGCGGCGGACCCGGTGGCCTTTGCCATGGTGCTTCTCGACGACATCACCGAACGGCGGGCGCTGGAGCGGGCCATTTCAAATCGCCCGCAAGATTCGAGGCCGCAGCTCGCCCCCGCCGAGGCGGAAGCGTTTCACCAGCTTGGCAAGGTGCTTACTGAATCCGCCGCCGAGCCAAAACCGGCGCCGCAAAAACCGAGGCGCAAACCGGTGGTTATCCCCCGCCCCGTCACCACTGCCATCGACAGTCTCGCCCATGCGGTTTTGATCAGTAAGGGCGAGCAGGTGCTGCACGCCAATCCGAAGGCGCTTGAGATTTTCGGCTATAGGTCGGTTGATGACCTGATCAATGACGAGGCGGTCTGGACATATTTTTCGGCGCTTGGGCAATCGGTTCCGGCGGCCACGCTGACGCTTGAAAGCGGTGGCGATGTCAGTTTCGCGGCGCAAATGTCAGAAGTTGCCTGGCAGAATGGCCCGGCCCGCCAGTTCATTCTGAAACCGGTTGCGGCGCCTGTTGCCAAACCGGCTGAACAGAAGTTGGCTCCTTCACCTTCGGTCATTGCAGCGCCTGTGGAGCCGCAGGTGGTTCCTGCCACTAGGGAAATCATCCATCCGCAGGAGAGCCTTCAAAACACCCAACCGGTGGCCGATGAAGAATTGCGGGCCATTCTCGATACGGCAACGGACGGGATCATCACCCTTGACCGCGATGGCAAGATCCACACCTTCAGCGCCGGCGCCGAAGCCATTTTCGGTTACCGCATCGCCGAGGTGGCGGACAAGCCGTTTGGCGAATTGCTGGCGCCGGACAGCCGGAAAGTATTGCGTGACTATCTCTCGGCGCTCCAGGGACCGGGGCTGGCCAGCGTGTTCAACGACGGGCGCGAGGTGAACGCCATTGTAAAGCAGGGCGGATCGGTTCCGCTTTTCCTTACAATCGGCGCGCTGCAATCGCTCTCCTCGCGCGCCGCCTTCTGCGCCGTGGTGCGCGACATCACCCAGTGGAAACGGACGGAATCGGAATTGCGCGAGGCCAAGGAAGTGGCCGAAGCCACCAGCAAGCAGAAGTCGGAATTCCTGGCCCGCATCAGCCATGAGCTGCGCACGCCGCTCAACGCCATCATGGGTTTCTCGGAAGTTATGCGGCTGGAGCGCTTCGGCGAAATCAAGAACGACAAGTACCGCGGCTATGTGAACGACATTCATTCCAGCGGCGGGTTGCTGCTCTCGCTGATCAACGACCTGCTCGATCTTTCAAAAGTCGAAGCCGGGCAGCTTGAGCTCAATTTCACCGCGGTTGACCTCAGCGACACAGCGGACAATGCCATCAAGATGCTGCAGGAGTCGGCAACGGGAGCCCGCGTGGTGATTCGCAAGTCGATGCCCGGCGATCTTCCCAATGTTGTTGCCGATCAGCGCTCCATGCGCCAGATCATGCTCAACATCCTTTCCAACTCCATCAAGTTTACCGATCCGGGCGGACAGGTTATAGTCTCGGCCCAGATGAACAAGACGGGCGAACTCAAACTCCGCGTCAAGGACACGGGCATCGGAATGAATGCGGAGCAACTGCGCGATGCCCTTGAACCCTTCAAGCGGGTGGTCACCGAAGGCCGCGAGGTGCAGGGCACGGGCCTTGGCTTGCCGCTCACCAAGGCGCTGGCGGAAGCCAACCGCACCAAATTCGAAATTTCGAGCGAACCCCGCAAGGGCACCCTTATTGAACTTACCTTCCCGACAACGCGCGTCCTGGCGGAATAGCCGTCACGCGGGATGGCAGTGATGTCCGCACGCGCGAAGTTCAGGGATTCCCCTGCCGAGACCTGGCTCATGCTTGGCGCAGGCTTCATTGCGGTTCTTGTTGCGCTGCCCATTCTGACAATTGTCCTTCTTTCCTTTGCCTCCAGCGAAAACATCTGGCCGCATTTGCTTGGCACGGTTCTGCCGGGCTATGTCTGGCGGACGCTTGGCCTGATGGCGGGGGTGGGACTTCTGACCTTCATCATCGGCACCGCCACGGCCTGGCTGGTCAGCCTGCATGATTTTCCGCTGCGGCGTATCCTGCAATGGGCCTGCCTCATGCCGCTGGCCATGCCCACCTATATCGTGTCCTACACCTATGTGGATTTCCTCAACTATGCGGGCGCGTTGCAAACCTGGCTGCGCGGCGCCATCGGATGGAGCCGTCCCGAGGATTACATGTTTCCGGAAATCCGATCGCTTCCCGGCGCGATACTTGTGCTGGCGTTGGTCCTCTACCCCTATGTCTACATGACGGCGCAGGCGAGTTTCCTGCGCCAGCCCATGAGCCAGCTCGATGTGGCGCGCACCCTTGGCAAATCGCCCTTGGGAGCCTTTCTTTCGGTGGCCCTGCCGCAGGCAAGGCCCGCCATCGTGGTCGGCGTCAGCCTCGCCCTGATGGAGTGCCTGAATGATATTGCGGCGGTTGGCTTCTTTGGCGTCAACACCCTGACGCTTGGCATTTACACAACCTGGCTGGGCGAAGGAAACCTGGGCGGGGCGGCGCAATTGGCTGTTGTTCTGTTGATTTTTGTTTTTGCGCTCTTGTGGGTTGAGCGCCATGCGCGCAGGCAGCAAACCTCCATGCCGGGGTCACGCCATCCCATGGCGCCACGGCGTACGCCGCTTGCGGGCTGGCGCGGAATACTGGCCATGCTTGCCTGCTTGGTGCCGGTGTTTCTAGGCTTCATCCTGCCGGCGCTCATTCTCCTGCGGTTCGCAACACGGCATGTGGAAGATCTCTTCTCTGCGAGTTATTTCGATTCCATGTGGCACTCGCTGGTTCTCTCGCTTGCGGCAAGTCTGGTGGTCGTGGCTCTCGGCCTTATCCTCGCCTATGCGCACCGTTCGCAGCGCGGCGCGCGGCTGAACACGTTTCTCAGGCTTGCCAGTGTGGGCTACGCCATGCCGGGAACGGTGCTTGGCATCGGCGTGCTTATTCCGCTCGCCTATTTCGACAACAGCGTTGACGCCTTCATGCGCAGCATGTTTGGCGTTTCCACCGGCCTGCTGCTGTCGGGCACGATCACCGCAATCATTTTTGCCTATTCCATCCGCTTTCTGGCCATCTCATTCGGCTCGCTGGAAAGCGGCCTTGAGAAAGTGACGCCCAATCTCACCTTCGCGGCGCGCACGCTGGGCCGCACGCCCTTGCGCACCGTTGTGGAAATCCATCTGCCCATTCTGCGCCCGGCGCTGATCACGGCTGCGCTTCTGGTTTTTGTCGACTGCATGAAGGAGCTGCCGGCCACGCTTATCCTGCGGCCTTTTGATTTCGAGACGCTGGCAACCCAAGTATTCCTGCTGGCTTCGCTGGGCCAACTGGAAGAAAGCGCGGCCCCGGCACTCACCATTGTTGCGGCAGGGCTTATCCCCATTATCCTGCTCACACGCAATCTCCGCACCCGCGAAAGCTTCAGGTAAGGGCGGCGAGATTCCGGAAAAGGTCGAGGGCTTCGGGATTGGCCAGCGCTTCCTGGTTCTTCACTTCGCGGCCATGGACGATTTCGCGCACCGCCAGTTCGGTGATCTTTCCCGATTTGGTGCGCGGAATGTCCTTCACCGCAAGGATCACGGCGGGCACATGGCGGGGCGAGGCCCCGTCGCGGACCTGCTTCTTGATCTGGGCGATCAGCTTGTCATCAAGGGTGACGCCCGGTGCCAATCGCACAAAAAGAACGACACGCACGTCATTGTCCCAGTCCTGGCCGATCGCGAGAGCCTCGATGACCTCGGGAATGCGCTCGACCTGCGCATAGATTTCGGCGGTGCCGATGCGCACGCCGCCCGGATTGAGCGTCGCATCGGAGCGGCCATGGATGATGATGCCGCCATGCTCAGTCCATTCGGCGAAATCGCCATGGCACCAGATATTGGGAAAGCGCGAGAAATAGGCGCTATGATACTTCTCGCCATTCGCGTCGTTCCAGAACATGACAGGCATGGACGGAAACGGCTTGGTGCACACCAGTTCGCCCTTTTCCTGTTTCAAGGGACGTCCATTATCATCCAGCACATCCATGGCCATGCCGAGCATCGGCCCCTGGATTTCACCGCGCCAGACGCTGTCCAGCGGATTGCCGCCGACGAAGCAGCCGCAAATATCGGTACCGCCGGAAATGGAGGCGAGGTGAATGTCGGGCTTGACCGCCTCATAAACAAAATCGAAATTCTCCGCGCTCAGGGGCGAGCCGGTAGACATCATGGTTCGAAGGCTGGTGAGCTTGTGGGTGTCGCGGGCGCGCCAGCCGGTCTTGCGGACGGAATCGATGTATTTGGCAGAGGTGCCGAAAACCGTCATGTCGGCCGCGTCGGCAAAATCAAAGAGGGCGCGCTCATTGGGATGAAACGGCGAACCGTCATAGAGCAGAAGCGTGGCGCCCGCGGCCAGGCCGCTTACCAGCCAATTCCACATCATCCAGCCGCAGGTGGTGAAATAGAAGAGGCGGTCGCCCGGCTTCACGTCGCTGTTCAGGACAATTTCGCTGAGATGCTTCAGCAGAATGCCGCCGGCGCGGTGCACGATGCATTTTGGAATACCGGTGGTTCCGGAAGAATAGAGAATGTAGAGCGGGTGATCGAAGGGCATCTGGGCGAAGGCAATCGGCGCTTCGCTTTCGCGGACACGGAAGGCGTCGAGGGATTTTGCCGTGGGCAATTGTGCCGCCATCGTTGCGGCCTGTCCGGTGTAGTCGATTACGACGGTCTGTTCGACGCTTGGCAGTTGAGTGAGAACCTTGGCGATTTTCTCGGCGAGGCTGTGGGTTTTCCCGGCATAGAAATAGGCATCGCAGGTGAAGAGGAGTTTTGGTGCGATCTGGCCGAAGCGGTCGAGAATGCCGCGTTCGCCGAAATCCGGCGAGCAGGATGACCAGATAGCCCCGAGCGAAGCCACGGCCAGAAAGGCCACGATGGTTTCGGGATGATTGGGCACCACGGCGCACACCCGGTCGCCGGACTTGAGGCCCGCTTTGGCGAGGGCGCGATGGGTTTGCGCCACGCGCGCATTGAGCTGGCGCCAGGTCAGGCTCAGCTTGACCTTATCTTCACCCCAAAAGATCAGGGCGGGGCCATCGTCGTTCCGGCGCAAGAGGTTTTCGGCATAGTTCAGCCTGGCATCGGGAAAAAAGCGGCCCCCCGGCATCTTGTCTCCATCGACAAGCACCGGTTTTCCACGGGTTTCCGCCACGACACCGCAGAATTCCCAGAGTTTTAACCAGAAAACTTCAGGCCTTGCCGTAGAGAATCCCAGGATATCCGCATAGGATTGCAGGCCAGCACTATCGGCGTTCTCCAGTTCATCCATAAACCGGCGAAGATTTGAGCCCGACTTCCTCTTATCCGATGGTGTCCACAGGGGTTGGCCGGGCATTACTTATCTCCGCTTGGAATTTGGTTCATAATATATCCCGCTTCGAAAGGTGGAAGGATGAAAAAGCGACTTGTCTGGATTGGCGTGGCCATTGTCCTCGGGCTTTTTGCCGCTGGGGCCTGGGCCTTTATCCAGCCGCGTTTTGCCGTGGCCGAATTGCAAGACTATGTCTTGCGGAAGACGGGCCGCACGCTTCTGGTCAATGGCGGGGCCAGGCTGGAGTTCAAACCCCGGCTCGGCGTGCGCCTTGATGATGTTTTCCTGTCCAACCCGAAGGGCATGGAGGGTAATTTTGCCCGGGCGGCGAGTGCCCATCTGCCTCTGCAACTCAGCGATCTCGTCCGGCGCAAGCTCAAGATCAGGAGCATTACGTTGGAACAGCCGGTTTTCAGTTTTCTGGTGGACCGGGAGGGCCACAGCAGTTGGGTGAGCGAGGGGAAAAGCGACGGGCCGGCGAAACCCGGAAACAACGCGAGCACCAAAGAGCCCCTGACGCTGCTCTTGGAGAATGGTTCGGCCAGTTTCCTTGACGAGCGCAACGGGCAAGCCTTTTCACTAGAAGAAGCCTCGGCAAACATTGGCATCAGTGATGATGGTGAACTTGATGTTGAAGGGACGGCCTCGCTTAACAAGCAGTTTGCCCGGATCGAAGCACAGGTGAAATCACTGAAGCGGCTGGGCGAGGAGGGTTCGCCGCTTGACCTTACGATCACTGCGCCTGCGCTCACGGTGAATTTCACCGGCAGGCTGGCAACGCATGACGGGCTAAATCTTGCGGGCGCCATTGACGCCACGGCACCCGATCTCCGCAACTTGGCAAAATGGCTGGGCTCGGAGGTTACGGGCAATGCGGGCCTCAAGAATTTTTCGCTGGCCGGCGCCCTGGATTCAAAGGGCGCGGTTTTCAACCTGGCCAAGGCAAGCGTTGCGCTGGACGGCATGGTTGCAAATGGCGACATGACGCTTGATCTCACAAAAAAAACACCAAACGTCAGTGCTGCGCTTTCAACGGATGTTTTCTTGCTTGATCCCTACCTGCCGCCCAAGAAAGCCAGCCTCGTGAACACCAGCACGGAAGGTGCCGGCTGGGATGTATCACCCGTCGCTTTCAACAGACTCAAAGGCGTTGACGGCAGCCTGAAGCTCTCGGCCTTTCAGGTCAAATGGAACGGCGCCGAAATTGGCCCGGCCGAATTATACGGCACGTTGAAGGACGGGAAGCTTGAAACCGCGGTTCAGGACGCCACCCTCTACGGCGGCAAGGCCGCGGCAAAAATCACGCTTGATGGCATGCAGGACTTACCTGCTCTGCGGTTGGATATAGACGCGCAGGGGATCAAGGGAGAAACCTTTCTTGGCGAATTTGCGGGCGTGGATTGGCTGGCCGGAAACACTGTGCTTCAGGCGTCGCTGACCGCCTCGGGGCACAACCAGCGGGAAATGATGTCCACTTTGGCCGGCAAATTCAGCATTGAGGTTTCCGATGGCGAGATCACCGGTCTCAACATTGTCGACATGTTTTCAACGGTGAGCCGGGCGCTGAGTGACGGCTGGGGCGAAGGGCCGGAAAACCTCACCTCGTTTGACCGGGCGGAAGCCTCCTTCGTGATCGGCGACGGCATTGCCAAAACCGCCAATGTCCAGGTTTCGGGCCCGGCTTTTGCGGTCACGGGAAGCGGCGAGATTGACATGCTGCGCCGGACGCTGGATTTCAAATTCGATCCCAAGCTGGTGACCGGCGGCAATGAAACCACCGGCCTTCCGGTGCAGGTTGCGGTGAAGGGCCCGTGGCAAGCGCCCAAAATCTATCCCGACGTGGAGGGGATTTTTGACGATCCGGAGGCTGCCTATGATACGCTCCGCGATCTTGGGGTTTCCGAAAAAACCTTCAAGGAAATCGGCAAGACCGGCAAGAAATTTTTCAAGGACCTGTTCGGCAATTGATGTCCGCCGCCCTAAAGAGCATTATCGCGCCATGATCCGCGTCCAAACCTACGCCTTCGATACCGCCGCCGAACTTGCCAGGCTCAAGCAGGGCCGGACGGATGTTGGCGGCAGCGTGGTTTTCGTCGGCACCATGCGCGACATCAGTGACGGTGCCGCGGTTTCCGCCATGACCCTTGAGCATTATCCCGGCATGACGGAGAAGGCGCTCACCGAGATTGACTCGGAAGCGCAGCGGCGCTGGCCGCTTCTCGATACGCTCATTGTCCACCGCTACGGCAAGCTTCAGCCGGGAGATGACATTGTTCTGGTCATCGCCACATCGAGCCACCGGGAGGCGGCCTTCGAAGCCTGCCATTTCCTGATCGACTGGCTCAAGACAAAAGCCCCATTCTGGAAACTGGAAAGCGGTGCACAGGGCGACAGCTGGGTTACGGCGAAATCATCCGACGACGAAAGTGCCACGCGCTGGGACAAGACGCCTTCGTGAGGCGTTACTGGCGGCAGCCGCGCCCGTTCTATCGCAGCGCTATTGATGCAGTGTTCTTCCTCATCGTTCTCACCATTGTGCTGGCCGTCATGAAGCAGTTCGGCATGATCGATCTGGGCACGGGATCGCTTCAGGTGGTTGATGGCGATTCGCTGCGCCGCGGCGATACGGATATCCGCCTGCATGGCATTGATGCGCCGGAGTATCGCCAGACATGCCGAGACAAGCATGGCACCGAATACCCTTGCGGCAAGCAGGCGGCAAATGTCTTGCGGAGTCTGGTGCGGGACCAAGAGGTCTCCTGCACCGCGATTGAAACGGACCGCTATGGCCGTGCCGTTGCGCTTTGCAAGCGCGGCGAGCTTGAGATCAACGGGGAAATGGTGCGGCTGGGCTGGGCCGTTGCCTATTCCCGCCACAGCCTGTCCTATGTGCGCCTGGAAGCCGAGGCACGCCGCGCCAAGCGGGGGATTTGGGCGGGAAGCTTTGAGCCGCCCGAGGACTACCGGGCGCGGCAGCATCTGGTTCAGGGGAGTTTGGGTGACGGGGTTCCGCCGGATTGAGGGATGCCCACTGGTTGACACCGCCAGCGACATCAGCAATACTTCGCTATATGGTGAAGTATCAGGCATCAACTATGGACCGTACGTTCTCCGCGCTCGCCGATCCTACCCGGCGGAATCTCCTGCTGCGGTTGAAGGAGGAACCCGGGCTTTCGGTGAGCGAGCTCGCCCGGCCGCTTTCGCTGAAGCTTCCCGGCATGATGAAGCATCTGGATGTCCTCTACGATGCGGGATTGATCACGCGGAGCAAAACCGGCCGCACCGTGTCGGTTCACCTTTCGCCCGGGCCGATGCGCGAGGCAATGGCGTGGCTGCAACGCTATGAACGCTTCTGGACGGCAAGCCTCGACCGGCTTGCGGCGTTCGTGGAAAAGGACGGCGAGCAATGACCAAGAGCCTCCCGAGTGTCACCATCGTGCGCAGAATCAAGGCCCCGCCCGCCAGGATTTACGCGGCGCTCACAGAGCCCAAATTGATGGTGCAGTGGTGGAGTCCTGATGCGGGGCCGACACTCAGCGCCGAGGCGGATGTCCGGCCGGGAGGCCGTTTCAGCATCGTATTCCGCTTGCTGAACGGCGAGGAGCACAATCCCACCGGGGTTTATCAGGAAGTGGTTCCCGGCAAGAAGCTTGTTTTCACCTGGGAATGGGCCGGAATGGAGGAACGGGAGTCGCTGGTCACGTTTCTGCTGAAGCCGTTTGACGGCGGCACCGAACTGACATTGATCCACGAGCATCTGCCCGACGAAGCGGCGCGCAAAAGCCATGAGGACGGCTGGAAAGGCTTCCTCGATAAGCTGCCAATTTTCCTTGGAGTTGCCGAATGACCGATTTGATTCTCACCACCTACGATTGGGTTCCCGATATGCCGCGCGGCTTTGTGCGTGACGTACGGGTGCGCTGGGCACTAGAAGAGGCCGGGTTGCCCTACCGCGTCGAGAGCACCCCGTTTCACAATCGGCAGCCAGCGCACTTCTCACATCAGCCCTTCGGCCAAGTGCCGTGGCTGATCGATGGTGACCTCTCGATTTTCGAGAGCGGCGCAATCCTGCTTCATTTGGGTGAGCGGAGCGAGGCGCTGATGCCTGCCGATCCGCGCGGTCGGAGCGAGGTCATACAATGGTTGTTTGCCGCGCTCGCTTCGGTTGAGGCGGCAAGCCAGCCTTGGTCTTTCTTCAAGTTCTCCGGTGACGCCGACGAAACGCCAATGCGGAAGTTTTTTGACGGGTTCCTCAACGTTCACCGTCTCCCGCACATGGAAAAGGTCTTGGCGGGGCGGGAGTGGCTTGCCGGCACCTTCTCCGCAGCCGACATCCTCATGGCGGATGTGCTGCGCCTTGTCGACCGGTTCGACGGGCTGGTGAACTATCCCGTTTGCCGCGACTACGTCGCGCGCGCCACGGCCCGCCCATCCTTTGTGAAGGCCCACGCAGACCAGATGGCCCACTTTGCTGCGGCAGATGCAGCATGATGAATGCGCTGTAGAGATTTTAGAGTCAGCAAGCTGCTGAAATCGCCTGTGAAGGACTGGTGCTGCTAGACAGGATTGAACTGTCGACCTCTCCATTACCAATGGAGTGCTCTACCACTGAGCTACAGCAGCGCACCAGAATGGTGGGACACATGCCACAGGCCTTGCTTTCGCGCAACCCTCATGGCTTGACAGAATCCGCTCGTTTTTCCATCTTTTGGCCATGGCCAATAAACCCCGCACCCCGCGCTCCACTGCCGAAACCAAGCGGCTGGCGGAGGCTTTGCGGATTAACCTCCTGAAGCGAAAATCCCTCGCCAGGCTCAAAAAGACCCTTGCAAAGGCCGAAAAGAAGGCCTCGGATTAAGCCTTGCCCCAAAGGCGCCATCTATGCTTGTTAACGGCGTTTCGGCGGCCTTCGGGGACGGCTTTGCTGATTCTTTTGAAGGGAACGTGTTGAATGGATCGTATCCGTATTCGCGGCGGCAACAAACTGAACGGCACCATCAATATCTCGGGCGCCAAAAACGCCGCCCTGCCCCTGATGATCGCGGCATTGCTCACCCCCGAAACGCTGACGCTGCGCAATGTTCCGCGCCTGGTGGATGCGCTCCGCCTGCAGCGGATCCTGCAAAACCATGGGGTTGACATCACGGTTTCGGGCAAGCGCCCGGGGCAGAGCCCCACGGCGGGCGAAACGCTCCGCATTTCGGCCAAGAGCATTGTCGACACCACCGCCCCTTACGACCTGGTTTCCAAAATGCGGGCCAGCTTCTGGGTGCTTGGCCCCCTGTTGGCGCGCTGCGGCGAAGCCAAGGTTTCGCTGCCCGGCGGCTGCGCCATCGGCACGCGGCCCGTTGACCTCCATATCATGGCCATGGAAAAGCTCGGCGCGGACGTCGAAATTGATGCGGGCTATGTCATCGCCAAGGCCAGGAACGGATTGAAGGGCGCCCATATCAATTTCCCCAAAGTTACGGTGGGCGCCACCCACGCGGCCCTGATGGCGGCGGTTCTGGCTAAGGGCGACACCATCATCGAGAATGCCGCGCAGGAGCCGGAAATCGGCGACGTGGCGGAATGCCTGGTGGCGATGGGCGCCAAGATCGAAGGCATTCACACATCGACGCTCAAAATTACCGGCGTCACCAGCCTGCATGGGGCCGAGCATGAGGTGATTGCTGATCGCATCGAAACCGGCACCTATGCCATGGCCGCCGCGATGACCGGCGGCAATGTGCTGCTGAAGGGGGCCAAGGCCAGCAATCTTGAATCGATGATTGACGTCCTGACGCGGGCCGGGGTTTCGGTCCAGCGCAGCAACGAGGGGCTGCGCATCGCCCGCAACGGCCAGGGCATCGAGCCGGTCAATGTCGACACCGATCCCTATCCCGGCTTTCCCACCGATCTTCAGGCGCAGCTCATGGCGCTGATGACCAAGGCCAAGGGCACGGCGATGATCCGCGAAACGATTTTTGAAAACCGCTTCATGCATGTGCAGGAGCTGGCGCGGCTCGGCGCCGACATTCACCTGCATGGCGACACGGCGGAAGTGCGCGGCGTGCAGAAACTCATGGGCGCTGATGTGATGGCCACGGACTTGCGCGCCTCGGTTTCGCTGGTGATCGCCGGCCTTGTGGCGGAAGGCGATACGATGATCCACCGCGTTTATCATCTGGACCGGGGCTTTGAGGCCCTGGAAGA
Source organism: uncultured Hyphomicrobiales bacterium (assembly GCA_902826365.1). GTDB lineage: Bacteria > Pseudomonadota > Alphaproteobacteria > Rhizobiales > Aestuariivirgaceae > Aestuariivirga. The sequence goes on from CADEEO010000034.1 coordinate 16,147, forward strand.
AAAATTGCAGGCCTGCGGCGCCGATGTCGAAAGGCTTGCGGGAAACTGATTGGTGCTGAAGCTTGCGGCGAAAGACACGGAGGATTTGAAGGTCATCTCTGCCCACATGCAGGATGCCCTGGTGCGGCTCGCCGACATCCGCTATCTGGCCAAGCCGCGCCAGTTTGCCCTTGTGGCCAACCGGTTTGCCTGGGAGCAGCAGCCGAAATCCGAACGCCGCCGCACTGGCCTGCATTTTGAGCACGTCCTCAGCGTGAAGCAGCATGGCATTGTGGCCCAGGCAAAGGATGCCGTCCTGTCGCTTCTGGCAATTACTTTTGAGCCCGGCCCAGAGCCTTCTGGCACGGTGGTTCTTGCGTTTTCAGCCAACTGCACCATCAGGCTCAATGTTGAATATCTTGACCTGCACCTGAAGGATTTGGGCGGAGCCTGGGCCACCGATCTCAAGCCGCATCACGGTGACTAGCGCCTTTGCGGGCTTTCCGTCTAATCTCGATTCATGACCAGTCCCCAAAAAAACCGCCTCATTGCTGTCGATCTCGACGCCAGCATTGGCCCCGGCCCTTCGCCGGAGGCCGAGCATGAGCGGCGCGTCGCCATCTATGACCTTCTGGAAGACAATTCCTTCGGCCTGCTGAACGGCAAGGAAGGGCCTTACCGCCTGCAGCTTTCGACCCAGGACGGGCGATTGCTTTTTGATATCTACGATGAGCGAGAAGAAAAACTGGCGATCATCGGGCTTTCCATGTCGCCGTTCCGCGTCATCGTCAAAGACTACTTCCAGATTTGCGAAAGCTACTACCAGGCCATCCGGCAATCCACGCCGTCGCAGATTGAAACCATCGACATGGCGCGGCGCGGGCTGCACAACGAGGGCAGCGAAATTCTCAAGGAAAGGCTCAACGGCAAGGTCGACATCGATTTTGACACGGCGCGGCGGCTGTTCACGCTGGTCTGTGTCCTGCACTGGCGCGGATAGGGCTTGCCGGTGCCGGGGGACCTGCCAAATGCCGTGCTTTTTGCCTGCACGCAAAATGTCATCCGCTCGCCGATGGCGGCGGCCATCATGAAACATCTTTACGGGCATAAGGTTTATGTGGCCTCGGCAGGGGTCAAGCCCGGAGAGTCCGACGCGTTTATCGCAACGGTCCTCGATGAAATCGGCATCGAGCTTGGCAGGCACCGCCCGCATAACTTCGCCGATCTCGAAGACTCGAGTTTTGATCTCGCCATCTCGCTGTCACCGGAAGCCCATCATTGGGCTTTGGAGCTTACCCGCACCATGGCCATTCACACGGAATACTGGCCGACCATGGATCCTTCCGCCACCGCCGGCAGCCGCGAACAAATTCTCGACAGCTATCGGGCGGTGCGTGACGGGCTGGAAAAACGGATCCGGGCAAGATTCGGGGCGCAGGGCGCCAGAGGCGTATAAAACAAGGGTTTTTCGGCAATCCCTTGCATTTGGCGGCCAAGAGGTCCATTTATCGCGCCACTTCCTTTAACAACCGGAAAGATTCATGGCGAAAGAAGAACTATTGGAATTTGAGGGCACGGTTTCCGAGCTTTTGCCCAACGCGACGTTCCGCGTTTTGCTCGACAACAACAATCATGAAATTATTGCCCACACGGCGGGCAAGATGCGCAAGAACCGCATCCGGGTTCTCGCTGGCGACCGCGTGATGGTTGAAATGACGCCCTATGACTTGACCAAGGGCCGCATCAACTATCGTTTCAAGTAACGCTGGCATGGCAGGTCAACCCGTCAAGCTTGTGCTGGCCAGCGCTTCGCCGCGGCGCTTGATGCTCCTGGAGCGCATGGGCCTGGCGCCCGACCTGCTCAATCCTACCGATCTCGATGAAACGCCTAAACGCCGCGAAACGCCGCGCCGGCTTTCAATAAGGCTGGCCGAAGAAAAAGCCAAGGCCGCGATCCATGCGCCGCAGGTGCAAGCCTTGGGTTCAGGGGTGTTCATCCTTGCAGCCGATACAGTCGTGGGGCTGGGTCGCCGCATTCTTCCCAAAGCCGAAACCCGTAAAGATGCCTATGCCTGCCTCACCCTGCTTTCGGGCCGCTCGCATTGGGTTTATTCCACGGTTTGCATCATTGCCCCCAACGGGCAGAAAACCACGCGCTGCTGCGAAACCAAGGTCAGGTTCAAGCGCCTGTCGCGCGAAGACATCGAAAGCTATCTCAAGTCCGATGAATGGCGCGGCAAGGCGGGCGGCTATGCCATCCAGGGCCGGGCCGAGGCCTTCGTGCGCTATCTGACGGGCTCGCATTCAAGCGTCATGGGGCTTCCCCTCTACGAAACCGTGCATTTGCTGGAAGGTGCGGGCTATCCGGTGCTTCATTCCTGGATGACGACCGCTTCCACGAGTGTCTGATGGCCGAGCCGGTCCGTCTTAAACCACGCCGGCCCTGCCCAATCTGCAGCAAGCCTTCCGTGCAGAAATTCCATCCGTTCTGTTCAGCACGTTGCGCCCAGGTGGACCTCAACCGCTGGCTGGGCGGCAACTATGCCATCCCCGCCGTTGAGAATGAGGAACAGTCGGATGATGATGAGTCGAATTGAAGCTTAAGTTATCGCAAGCGAAACTTTTCCACGTGGCGGCGGAAAAAACTTGTCCAGATTCTTCAAGTCTTCAGCATCCAGCACCACGTCCGCAGCAGCCGCATTTTCCAGTATGCGCTTCTCGTTGCTGCTTTTGGGAATTGAGATCATTCCCGGCAACCTCAGCGTAAAGGCAAGGGCAATCGCCGCGTTTGAAACGCCGTGCTTTTTGGCAATCGACACCAGGCCGGGATTGTCAATCAGACTGCCCTGACCCAAAGGGCAGTAGGCCATGACGGCTGTTTTCTCCTTGCGGCATTTGGGATAGAGGTCCCATTCAATGCCACGGTCAGAAAGATTGTACATGACCTGATTGGCGGCGCAGGAATTTTTAGGAACTTGGGCGCGCAATTCCGCCAGATCATCGACATCGAAATTGCTGACGCCATGATGCCTGATCTTGCCTGCGGCCTTCAATGCTTCAAACGCCGCAAAGGTATCAGCCAGCGGATGCGAGCCGGGCCAGTGCAGCAGGTAGAGATCGAGGACTTCGGTGTTGAGCCGCTTGAGGCTGGCCTCGCAGGCCTTGACCGTGCCCTGCCTGCTGGCGTTCTGCGGCAGCACTTTGGACACGAGAAAAATCTTGCCGCGCTTTCCGGCGATTGCCTTGGCGACCAGTTGCTCAGAACGGCCGTCGCCATACATTTCGGCGGTGTCGATCAGCGTCATGCCTTGGGCTATGCCGGCTTGCAGGGCGCGGAGCTGGGCCGCCTCATCGGCATCTCCCACGCCCATCTTCCAGGTTCCAAGGCCCAGGGCCGGGACTTTTTCACCGTCAGCAAGCTCAACGTGTTTCATTGCGGCAGCTCACACCAGCCGGAGGCATAATGCAAGGCATCGAAGACTGCGAAATTCCGCCCTTTCCCGCGCCTTGGACAAGGTGCTGCAACTGGACTAGCATCGACCGCAAAAGGGTCAATGGGGAGCAGTGATGGCCGACGTGCGGATCTTGATCGTCGATGATCATCCCCTGTTCCGCGAGGCCCTGCGGAATGCCTTGAGTGCCGGGAAATCCCGGCTCGACATATCCGAGGCGGGCTCGCTCGACACCCTGATTGCCCATCTTGCCAAAGACGATGCCTGCGACCTGGTCCTGCTTGATTTGCGCATGCCGGGGGTGCAGGGGCTTTCAGGCCTGATTTATCTCCGTTCGCAATATCCCAATATCCCGGTGGTCATCGTCTCGGCCAGCGAGGAAGCGGGCATTGTGCAAAAGTCGCTTGATCTCGGCGCTTCCGGATTCATTCCGAAATCTTCAGGGACAACGACGATCATCGAGGCTGTCGAAGCGGTTCTCGCCGGCGGCGTCTGGACGCCGCCCTGGGCCCAGCGGGAGCTGCCAGCCGATCCGGAAACGGCTGATATCGCGCGGCGCGTGGCCTCGCTCACGGCGCAGCAGATCCGCGTGCTGATGATGCTGAAGGAAGGCCTGCTCAACAAGCAGATCGCCCACGCGCTCAATGTTTCCGAGGCAACGGTGAAAGCCCATGTCTCGGCCATCCTGCTGAAGCTCGGCGTGGCCAGCCGTACCCAGGCGGTGATCGCGGCGAGCAAGCTTGAGGGATTGTAAATTAACGATTGTTAATCGCAGCCAGGGACAAGGATCAGCAAAAAATTCACTTAATATTTTAAGCGCCTAGTGACGCATTGATCCTAGAATTGCGCCTCATCTCGATCAATCAACCAGGTTCCCATGACCCTAACGACCAACCGCGCACTGGCAGGCACTCCGGAAGACCACGCCGACGAGATTCAACCCCAGTACAAACTGCGGTTTGAAGGTTTGCCGACGAGTCCGGGCCGCGGTTTCTGCCTTGTTGACATATTTCTAAAAAACAACGGCAGAATTCCCGCCAATTTTCCCTTTCTCTGCCTGACGGTCCTTGGCCTCAACACACTCCCGGCGTTCGGCTGGGCCGAGGAAGAGATCACGATCATCCGGAAAATGCAGCGGTTTACCCCGTTTGCGTCCGTCACACTTGATGCCGGCGCACTGACTCAGTGCTGCACTATCAAGCTGAGGTACAAATCAGCCTTTGGCGGCAGTCTTGAGTTTGAACCGGGAAGCGAGCATCTGCTGACCAACTTCCCCAATTTGAATCTCACCTGTGTGGTGGGCGCCGGAAACTTTCCATCGCGGCGGACAATCCTTCAGGTGCCCGCGACCGCATTCAGGGCCGTGCTCAAGAACAAGTTGGACGCCCTGGAATCACCTGCCTCAATCTGAGGCGAAGTTCCGGTCACTCCCCGGCGACAGCCTTGATTTCAAGGTGGGACATGGCGGCGCGCAGGGCCGCCGGCTTCACGGGTTTGCGCAGCACATGAATGTCATGGACGGTGGCCTGGTCCGCCACCGCAAGCGACCTGTCTGCCGTAATGAGAATGGCGGGAATGGGCCTGCGGGCCTTGCGGCGCAATTCATTGATCAGCGAAATGCCATCGTCCTTGTCGAGGTGGAAATCGGCGAGAATCATGTCGATCTTGCCATCGGCGATGTCATAGGCGCGAAGCGCCTCGGCACTGCCCAGCGCCACGTGGGCGGTGCAGCCCCAGCCGCTGAGCAGCTGCTTCATGCCGTCGAGAATTGCCGGTTCATCATCAATCACCAGAACCGAAGCGGTGATGCCAAGCCCCAGCCGCTGGCGCGCCGTGTGCTTGCCGCGGACGCGGGGAATGGTGACGTGCGACAGGGGCACGGAGATTGCGAACATGCTGCCCTTGCCGGGGGTGGTGCGCAGCGTGATGTCGCTGCCAAGGATGCGGGCAACGCGCTCAACAATCGAAAGTCCGAGGCCAAGTCCCGCGGCTGAACCGCCATCATCGCCCAGACGCTGAAACTCCTGGAACACCAGTTCGCGCTTGGAGTCCGGGATGCCAATGCCGGTGTCGTGAATTTCAATGCGCAGGGTGCGCCCCTTGCGGCGGCAGCCCATGAGAATGCGGCCGGACTTGGTGTATTTGATCGCATTGGAAATGAAGTTCTGCATGACGCGGCGCAGCAGCTTGCGGTCAGTTTCAACCGTGGCGCCACAGGGCATGAATTTGAGAACCAGGTCTTTCTTGGAAGCCGCCGGGGCATATTCGGTGCTCAGGGTTTCCATGAGATCGTCGATGCGGAAGATCGACAGTTCCGGCAGCATGGCGCCCGCGTCAAGGCGCGAAATATCGAGAAGGGCGGTGAGAATTTCCTCCACGGCCTCGAGCGAGGAATCGACATTGCGCGCCAGGGCGCCATCGTTGGAGCGCTTGAGCCGTTCGACAAGGCTTGAGGTGAAAAGGCGCGCGGCGTTGAGGGGCTGCAGAATATCGTGGCTCGCGGCAGCGATAAACCTTGTCTTGCCGAGATTGGCGGATTCGGCGGCGGCCTTGGCCACGGCCAGTTCATCATTGAGTGTCGTCAATTCCATGGTGCGCTGGACGACGCGGCGTTCCAGTTCCTCGTTGGATTTCTGCAGGGTTTCGGCGGCGCGCACGCTTTCAGTGGCATCGTTGAAAGTAATGACAACGCCGCCATCGGGAATGGCGTTGGAGCGCACTTCCAGCACCTGGCCGCTGTCGTTCAGGCGTTCGCGGAAATGCTCGTGGGTCATGGCCATCTTGCGCAGCCGGTCTTCAAGGCTTGCCTCGCCGCTTTCGGTGGTGCGGAGGAATTCCAGAACGATCTCGCGCATGGGTGCGCCGACGCGCCCCAATTCATTGCTGAGCTTCAGGTGGTCGTGGAAACTGGCATTCCAGCAACTCAGGTTCATTTCAGAGTCAAACACGGCGATGCCCTGCTCGACATTGTCGATGGCCGATTGCAGAAGGTCACGGTTGTGCTGGATGGCGGCGGAGGCGTCATCAAGCAGCCGCATGGCGCCGCGGGGATGGGCCGAATGGCGCTCGAGCAGAAGCGCCATCACAAGGCGCGACGAGGCCACGCCGACGGCGCGGGCCAGGAGATGCTCGGCAAAGCGCAGCATACGCACATCGGCTTCGAGCGCCGGTTTTTGCGGAACGCCGCGCTGGGCGTGGAATTCGGCAAAGGCCGACTTGGCGCGGGTTTCACCCAAATAGCGGGCCACGGTTTGCTCGAGCTTTTCAACGGTGACGGCGGTGCGCCAGAGGCGGAAACCCGTGCCGGTTCCCACCGTCAGTTCGCGGGTCACAAAGCTTGCGGCCTGGATGCGCTCGATGGGGGTGGGGAGACGGCTCAGAGAAAATCCGACATAGGCACAGATGTTTGCGGCAAGGCTCCACAGCACACCGTGGCTCAGGGCATCCAAATCCATACCGAACAGCATCCGGGGCCTGAGAAAGCCCAAGCCAAAGGGCCCCTGCTCGATCAGGCCCTTGCCCATCCAGCCAGCATCGGCAAAAGAGGGAAACAGCAGCGTGTAGCCCCAGACCAGGGCACCTGCGGTGAGCCCCGCCATGGCGCCGCGCGCCGTGGCACGTTTCCAAATAAGTGCGCCGAAGAAGGCGGGGGCAAACTGGGCCACGGCGGCAAAGGAGATCAGGCCGACCTGGGCCAGGGCGGCGGTCGAACCGATCATCCGGTAGTAGCCGTAGGCGAGCACCAGCACGAGGGCGATGGCCAGCCGCCTGATGGTGATCAGGGTTTTACCCATGTCGTGGACGATTTCCGGCCGCTCGGCGCGCTGGCGGAGCAGCAGGGGCACGACGAGGTTGTTGCAGATCATGATCGAGAGCGCGATGGTTTCAACAACAACCATCGCGGTGGAAGCCGAAAGCCCGCCGATGAAGGCCACCATGGCGAAGAAGCTGTTCTGGGCGCTGACCGGCAGGGCCAGCACGAACATGTCGCCATCGGCGCTTGCGGGCAGCATGACGAGGCCGGCAATGGCGATGGGGATGACGAAGATATTGATGGCGACGAGATAAAGCGGAAACAGCCAGGCGGCGCGGCGGATGTCGGAGGGGGCGGCATTCTCAACCACGCCCACGTGAAACTGGCGGGGCAAAAGGATAATGGCGAATGCCGCAAGAAGGGTGAGGGTTACCCAGCGGGTGCCGCTCAAACCTTTCGCCAGCACGGCCTGGATCTGCTGGTCGGAGGTTACATGGGCTGCAAGTTTTTCAAAGCCGCCAATCATGGAGAAGGTCACGAACAGGCCCACCGCGACGAAGGCCACGAGCTTGACGATGGATTCAACCGAGATGGCGAGGATCATCCCGTCCTGATGCTCGGTGGTATCGATGTGGCGGGTGCCGAAGAGGATGGCGAAGACGCCCATGGTGACGGCCACCAGGATGGACAAGCCATCGGCACGTTGCATGACCGGCATGATGGCATCGGGAAACAGCGGATCGGTGGTCATGGTCTGCAGGGATTGCGACACGGCCTTCAACTGGATCGAGATATAGGTCACCCCGCCACTGGTGGCGACCGCCGCAAGCAGGGCAACCAGCGCCGCGCTCGTGCCATAAGGGGCCTGCGGGAAGTGGGCGTGGGACGCCCTGTTGTGCCGCTGCCAATCG